>JBBSLA010000019.1:0-30602 GCA_038255665.1 Lysobacterales bacterium
CCGCTCAAGCATTTCCTCGACGGTACTGGCGCCGAATGGGCCAGCGGTACGCTGGTCGGCAAGCCGGCAGCAGTGTTCACGTCGACCAGCAGCATGCACGGCGGCCAGGAAGCGACCCTGCTCAGCATGATGACGCCGTTGCTGCACCACGGTTGTTTGCTGCTGGGGATTCCCTACACCGAGCCGTTGCTGAGCAGCACGACCGGTGGCGGTACGCCATATGGTGCAAGCCATGTCGGCGGCGCGAAGAACGAGCGCGTGCTCAGTGATGACGAAAAAACCCTGGCGCGTTCACTGGGCCGACGCGTCGCCAATCTGGTAGCGCAACTGGAACGTGGAAAGTGAACGCGATTCGACTTGGTTTGCTCGCCTGGGCTTTGCTGGTGCTGCTGCAACCGGCGTGGTACCTGTGGCTGGCGCCGCCGCTGAATGGCCAAGGTGGCCTGGCGTTGGCGCTTGCGTTGCCCGCCCTGCTGCTACCCTTGCTCGCGTTCCGGCGCGGTACGCGGCGCATGTTGCTCTGGGTCGGCATCGCCAGCCTGTTCTATTTCGCCCATGGCGTGGTGGCAGCCTATTCCGAGCCGAGCGCGCGAGTGCCTGCGTTGATGGAAGTGACGTTGTGCGTCTTGTTGATTGGTGTGCTGTGGGCGATCGTGCGGAATGACCGAACCACCCTTCACCGTCGTCATTCCCGCGAAAGCGGGAACCCATTCTGATCTTCGGCTTTCCGCGAAAGACTTAACGCAAAATCAAAATGGGTTGACCAACCTGCGGCTGTTGAAAAGCGCCTCTGCCCAATGACGATCTGGATAAGGTCTGCATCGCCCGCAGATTGAACGTACTGGAGAAAAATTCAATGATTCAATTCGGACTTCTGCGACTCGCAACTTTCGCTGTGGCGTTGTCGATCGCCGCGTGCAATAGCAATGCCGATAGCGCGGCGGCAAACGTTGAAGCGAGTGCAGCTGCACCTGCATCGACATCGGCGAGTTCAGCGCCGGTCGCGCTCACACCGATCACACGTGGCCCCTGCAAGGATTTCTATCCGACCGATTTCACGTTCGCCCAGGGCCGGCTTGCCAAACCCGTGCCTGACCTTCCGAATCCCGAGCGCGGTGTCGCAACACGTGATCCAAACTACGGCACTTGCATCGTCCGCATCACCGATCGTGCGAAAGACGCTCCCGAGTCGCCGCTGATCCGCAACGACTACTCGCGCCGTCAGGCGTTCAATGCAGACAACACGCGTACGTTTGCCTTCACGGCCGATGGCTACTGGCATCTCTACGATGCGGACAGCATGAAGTACCTCGGAAAGCTGCCAGGCGTCGCCAGCGAAGCCGAGCCGCAATGGCACCCGACCGATCCGAGCCTGCTCTGGTTTTTGCCGGTCAACGGCGGCATGAGTATCGAACAGCTGGATATCCGCAGCGGCAAGATCAGTACCGTTGCCGACTTTACCGGCAAGTTGCCCGATTGGGCGGCGACCGCTGCGCACGTGCGAACGCGTGCGGAAGGCTCGCCATCGAATGATGGTCGCTACTGGGGATTCCAGGTCGAGGACGGTGAATTCGCGATGCTCGGCTATCTGGTCTGGGACCTGGTTGGGAAGAAACCGGTCGGCTCATTGCAATTGGGCGTGCGGCCCGATCACGTCAGCATGTCGCCGTCGGGGCGATGGTTCGTGTCATCGGGATTCGATGGCACCTGGGCATGGTCGCCGGATTTTTCGACGAAGAAGAAACTCAACGCAACCACCGAACATTCCGACATCGCGATTGGCACGAACGGCAACGATGTCTACGTGAGCATCGACTACGAGAGCAAGGGTGGCGAGGTGTTCATGGTCGACATCGACACTTGCCCCGCAGTCGGTGCCGCGAACACGAACGCCAGCCTGTGCCCGCGCACCAAGCTTTTCGATACCTATGTCGATGGCAGCAAGGGCGCGCTGCACATTTCCGGCAAGTCATTTGATCGTCCGGGTTGGGTCGTGGTGTCGCCGTACGGCACGCAACCGAAACGCGACGGGACGTTGCCGTGGTTCGCCGACAAGGTTTTTGCGATGCAACTGGCCGCCAATCCGCGCGTGATCGAACTCGCCGACCACCGCAGCATCTGGGATCCGAAAACCACCAGTTACTGGTTCGAGCCTCAGGCGACAGTCAATCGCGACTTCACCCGCATCGCATTCACGTCGAGCTGGGGCAGTCACGAAGAGGCCGACCTCAACGCTTACATGCTGCAACTGCCAGCGAATGCGATTCGCTGATCGGACTGGCTCGCGACCGTCGCGCGATCAAAGCGTGACACGCATCTCGACCGTGTTGGAAACCTCGACCCGGTCCAGATGGCGTAGTTTCAACTGGATTTTCTTGCCGCCACGCCATGCCAGCAAGCGCGGCGGCACGTAGGCGGTGATCAACTTGTCGCCGACTTGCGAGTCAAGGGTTTCGCCATCGAAGACCACCTTGGTGTTGGCCGGTGGCGTCGAATCGAGCACCAGCCAGAGCGCGGAGTCACCATTCGGCAGCTCGTTGATTGTTTCACCCGCGCGCGTCACATGCGGGCCGAACTCGACAATGCGCGTGGCCATCTCGACCTGCGGAAGTGCGTCGATTCGATTCGACAGCGTGTAGCCAAGCCGAACCACACCCGCGAGGACGAACAAGCTTGCGACCAAACGCCAACCGACCGGCCACGGCTTGTGCCACGCAGTCGCCTGATCGCGTGACTTCCAGCGCTTCGCCAGCGCGCGGGCGAAGGTGATCGCCGGCTTTTCGACGGTGCGCCAACTGACCAGGGCACAGGCCCAAGCCAACGCCAGCGCACAGATCATCAGCAGATATGGATTCATGTCCGGCTTGGCGAGCAACACCAATTGCTGGCACGGCCAGCCGTAGATGTAGATGCCGTAGCTTGGGTCTTCGCGCGGGCGAATCCAGCGCTGCAACGCTGTCCATTGGCCAAGGAACAGCATGGTCCATATCGCGATCAGGTAAAACGCCAGCGTGTGCACCACGCCGCTGCTCAACCAGAACAGCGCGATCAGCGGCAGACCGTGCCACGCCGCAATGCGTAGCTTCGACGCGACGCCAAACGCCAGCATGCCGGCGAAGAACATCGCGATCGGGGCCTGGCCGTACCCAACGACATCGAATGGTTCGGTGAACGTGATCGGACGCAGCAGCACGAGCAACAACAACGCGGCGCTCACCAGCACGATGCGCAACTGCGTGCGCAACAGCCGCAGCAAGCCAGCCACGCCGAGCACCACGTACATCTTCACTTCCAGCGGCAGCGTGTGGATCGGCCCGTTGACGGTTGGCGAGCGGTTGCCCGCGAGCACGCCGGGAATTTCCCAGGTCAATTTCAACCGCGCGTTGTTGCCGATGTAGTCGTAGAAATCGGGTTGCAACAGGTAACGCCATGCGTCGAGCCCATGCGAGCCGATCGTGACGGCGATGGCGGTCAGCGTGACACAGACGAACAGCCCCGGCCAGATGCGCAAGCCGCGCTTGGCAATGAACCCGACCGTGCTCTGGTCACGAAAGAAGCTGAGCGCGACGAACAGCCCACTGAGGAAAAAGAAGCACTGCACGGCGAGGCCACCGACTGTCGTGATCGGGTATATCGCACCAGTAATTCGATCGGCGTGACTTTGGTCCAGCGTCATGCCGAACGAGTGATACCAGATCACGCTGGCGGCGAGGATCAGCCGGATCAGCGTGTAGTTGTTGGCGTGGCCTTCGATGGTTTCGAGGAGCGTGCGCCGGCGTGAGAACCCTGCGTCGGTCGCGCCCGCGCGCGGGTCGCCTGTGTTGCCTCCTGCAGAGTTGGTTTCAGCAACCGCTGGCGTCACGCTGCTCGACATTGAGATCGCTCGGATCCGATGTAAACGCTGGAAGCTTCGTCATTCCCGCCTTCACGGGAATGACGAGGGTGGGAAGATCAATCAAGCATCATGTCGCCAGCAAGAGTCTAGGCAGCACCATCATTATCCGATGGCTGCTCCGACGCAGCGTCGCCAGTGGGCTTGGCATCCTGGCCTGTCGCCACTTCGCCCGTCGTTACGTCACCAATCGTTTCGCCGCCGGTCGTCTCGTCCAACTCGTCCTCATCCATCGGATCGATGCGCACGACGCCGATCAAGGCCTCGTCCTTGGGCAGGCGAATCAGCGTGACGCCTTGCGTGTTGCGTCCGACCTTCGCTACTTCAGCCGCGCGGGTGCGCACCAGCGTGCCCTGGTTGGAAATCAACATCAGGCCGTCGTCTTCGCCAACTTGCACGGCACCGACCAGCGCGCCATTGCGGTCCGAGCACTGGATGCCGATGACGCCCTGGATGCCGCGACCCTTCTTTGGGTAGTCGTCGATCGGGGTGCGCTTGCCATAGCCGCGCTGGGTGGCGGTCAGGATGTCGCCTTCACCATCGACGATGATCAGGCTGACCACTTCGGCCTTGTCGGCGAGGCGAATGCCGCGCACGCCCATCGAGTTGCGACCGGTCGCACGCACGGTGGCTTCGTCGAAACGTACCGTCTTGCCGTTCGATGCAAACAGCATCACATCCCGATCGCCATCGGTGATCAACACGTCGACCAGCGCATCGTCGTCGTCGAGGTTGATCGCGATCTTGCCCTTGGCGAGCTGGTATTCGAATTCAGTGAGCGGCGTTTTCTTGACCGTGCCTTTGCGGGTGGCGAACAACACGAATCGATCCGGCGAATACTCGGCGACCGGCTGGATCGCCTGCACCTTCTCGCCTTCCTGCAACGGCAGCAAGTTGACGATCGGCTTGCCGCGCGCATTCGGGCCGGCATCCGGCAACTGATAGACCTTGAGCCAGTAGACGCGACCGGAACTGGTGAACGTCAACAGCGTGTCGTGGGTGTTCGCAATCCACAGCCTGTCAACGAAATCCTCGTCCTTCAGCGACGACGCAGAGCGGCCCTTGCCGCCGCGCTTCTGGGCGCGATACGTGGTCACCGGTTGGCGCTTGGCATAGCCGGTATGCGACATCGTCACGACCACGTCTTCGGGTTCGATCAGGTCGAGAATATTGATGTCGTCCTGGCTGATCTGGATGACGGTGCGACGCTCGTCGCCGTATTGCTCGCGGATCGCGACCAGTTCGTCGCGGATCACCTGTAGCAGTCGTTGCGGACTCTCAAGGATCTCGATCAGGTCGGCGATCGTGATCAGGAGTGCCTTGTATTCGTCGGTGAGTTTTTCCTGCTCCAGCCCGGTCAGGCGGTTGAGGCGCATTTCCAGAATCTGCTGCGCCTGGATTTCCGACAACTGGTAACCGTTGTCGCGCAGACCGACATTTGCCGCCAGCGTTTCCGGCTTCGACGCTTCCGCACCCGCAGCTGCGAGCAGTGCGCGCACCATGCCCGGTTCCCAGCGCCGCGCCAGCATCCGCTCGCGCGCTTCCTCGCTCGACGCAGACGTCTTGATCAGCTCGATCATCTCGTCGATGTTGGCCAGCGCAACGGTCAGGCCTTCGAGCACGTGGGCGCGGTCGCGCGCCTTGCGCAGGTCGAAAATGGTGCGACGGGTAACGACTTCGCGACGATGCCGAATGAACGCATCGATGATCTCGCGCAGGCTCAGCGTGCGTGGACGGCCATCGATCAGCGCGACCATGTTGATGCCGAACGTCACCTGCATCTGGGTCTGCTGGTAAAGATTGTTCAACAGCACGTCTGCCATCGTGTCCTTGCGAACTTCGATGACGATGCGCATGCCGTCCTTGTCGGACTCATCGCGCAGTTCCGAAATGCCCTCGATCTTCTTCGCCTTGTGCAGCTCGGCGATGGCTTCGATCAGACGCTTCTTGTTTACCTGGTAGGGCAACTCGGTGACGATGATCGTCTCGCGGCCGTTGTCTTCCAGCTCGATGTCGGCCCTGGCGCGAACCAGAATGCGACCACGACCGGTGCGATAGGCCTCGACGATGCCGGCCGAGCCATTGATGATTCCCGAAGTCGGGAAATCCGGGCCCGGCACGATCGCCAGCAACTCCTCGAACGAGAGTTCTGGGTTGTCGACGACAGCGATGCAGGCGGTGACGATTTCGGTGAGATTGTGCGGCGGTACGTTGGTCGCCATGCCGACCGCAATACCGGCCGAGCCGTTGATCAACAGGTTTGGCACCCGCGTCGGCATCACCTTGGGTTCGTATTCCTTCTCGTCGTAGTTTGGCTGGAAATCGACGGTGTCCTTGTCGAGATCGGCCAGCACTTCTGAAGCGAGTCGATCCAGTCGGCACTCGGTGTAACGCATCGCCGCGGCGCTATCGCCATCGACCGAACCGAAGTTGCCCTGGCCATCGACCAGCGGGTAGCGCAACGAGAAACTCTGCGCCATGCGCACCAGCGCGTCGTACACCGACTGGTCGCCATGCGGATGGTATTTACCGATCACGTCACCGACCACGCGGGCACACTTGATGTGCGAGCGGTTCCAGACGTTGTTGAGCTCCTGCATCGCGAACAGCACGCGGCGATGGACCGGTTTGAGGCCGTCGCGCACGTCGGGCAGGGCGCGCCCGACGATCACGCTCATGGCGTAATCAAGGTAGCTCTGGCGGACCTCGTCCTCGATGTTGACGCGAATGATTTCTTTGGCCAGATCAGCCATGCTCGGGGTCTTCCGTAATCGTTGATTGTGGCGCGAGAGTCGGCGCGTCTGGAATTGCTCCAAAACGCCGCGCAAAGACCGGCAATTCTAGCACAGGCACCCAGTATTCGCGGGAAAAATGCCGGAGTTTCAAGGACGTGGCGAGCACCCGCCGTGGCAGGCTGCGCGCCTTCCGGGCAGGGGCGCTGCATGAGTGTTCGCATCCAGTGGATCGGCCAATGGTGCTGGCTGCTGTTCGTCCTGATCGTGCTGCATGCCGGGTCGATTGCGCTCGATCCAACGATTCGGTTCTTCATGGGCGATTCCGGCTCTTACCTGCACGCGGCGACCCACGACTGGATTCCACCGGACCGCTCCTACCTGTACCCGCTGCTGATTCGCTGGCTGGTGCTGCCGTTCGGCTCGCTGCTCCCGCTGCTGCTGCTTCAATCGGCGGCGGCCATTGCTGTTGCGATGATCGGATTTCACGTTCTTCGACGATCGATTGGTATCGACGCTCACCTGGCTGCGCTGTTCGCACTGCTGATCGGGCTGGGACCGGAACTGGTTTTCTACAGCCGCATGGTGATGGCCGAGAATTTCGGCCTGATGGCACTCGCGTCGATGCTGTTGGTGGGTTGCACCTACCTTCGACGCGGCAACCCGGCATGGCTGTTGGTAATCGCGCTGCTCAGCCTGATTGTCGCCAGCCTGCGCCTGAGCTTGCTTCCGGTGGCCTTGGGCATCGCGCTGATGCCGCCCATTATGCTGACGCTTGCGAACGATGGCGTGGACGCTCGCCGATGGTTGCGCGGTGCGACGCACGTACTGGTGGTCGCGATAGCGATGTTCGCCATGCATTCCGCGTACAAGACCTGGTACGGCGCGGCATCGGGTTCGACGGCACACGACTACATTCAGGAGGGCGGATTTTTCCGGCTCGGACTGGTGTTGCCACTGGTGCAGCCTGTCGACCTGGAAGGCCTCGGACTTGCCGACGATTTCCTTGCGCAGTTTCCCGACGCAGCCGATTCGAACTCGCGCGAAGCGCAGATGTGGCTTCCCGGTGGGATCGTAGCCGTGCTGAAGGAAAAACCTGGCTACGACCAGGGCAGTCGCGCCGCGGCGAAGATCGCTGGTCGAGCATTGCGGCGCGATCCACTGGGACTGTTCCGACTCGCAGCGCCGACCCTGCGTGGCTACTTCGTTGCAAACGATGCCAGGGCGAGGATGCAGGAGGACGCCGGCATCAATGCGGTCGATGACGGCCTGGCGTCTATGCTGCGCGACCACTTCGACTACGACGGCAGCCAAGTGCATCTCGTCCACGGCCTTTCCTGGCACGCCTTCGTAGCAAGCCGCCTATGGCTGACGTTTTGCCTGTTCGCGCTTGCGCCGCTGGCGCTGGTTGCCATCGCGCTCAGCTGGTCAACGCCTTTCCGGGTGCCGGCTTTGTTTGTCGGACTGTCGTCGATGGGATTGGCGGCGGCGGAAATGCTGTTCTCGCACATCGCCTCGTTTCGCTACCTGGTGCCGTTTCCGTTTTTCATCTGGTTGTGCGCAGGCATCGTGATTGGCACTTCGTTTCGACGGCGGCAGGCCTTGAGCAACGGGACGGTCGGAGCGACTAAAGCAGCTGTGGCTTCAACCGGCGGGCGTGGCTAACGGTAACGGTTCGTCGCAATCGCTGGTCGCAGAAGCGAACGTCCCGACCACGAAAACCATATTTCCTTCGCGATCGCGATAAACCTGTTTCGCAGGCGAGACCCAACCGAGATCGCCGGCCAGCGACGCGAAGCGCGCGTCGATGTCGTTGTTGATCAGCGCAACCGCTACGTCGCGACCCTTGCACAATTCGCCGCGCATCCGCGCCGTGTCGATGTCGGTCATGTGTTCGACCTGCCCTTTGGTGAGGAACTGGAACGGCATGAACAGGCCCCAGTCCGGCAGCACCACGAACTGGTCGCGCCGCTCGACGACGGCTTCGGTGGCGAAGCGATTGATGGCATCCGAGAACAACTTGCGACCGCCAGTCGCGACCAGTTGTTGCTGGGTCGACCATTGGCCAACGACGTTGATGGTCCCGAGTCCAATCAGCAGCACGCCTGCCACCAGGCCCAGCGCACGACGATTGGCGCGAGCAGACAATCCGATCAACCCCAAGCCCAGCGCGAGATAACAAAGCGGCAGCAGCACGGCGAAATGATGACCGCTCAGGCGGCTGCCAAGTCCAAATGCAACCAGCACGAACGACGCGATCAGCGCAAATACCAGTCGCAGCCATCCCGATGGCGTGCGGCTGATTTCAAGGACTAGCCAAAGCACTGCCGGCAGTGCCAGCAGCACGAACAACTTGGCCACGCTGGCAGGCTCCGGCCAGCCTTCGCCGAACATCAGCGAATGCTGCCAGGCGTTGCTGAAAACGTTGGTCACCAACACACGGAAATACTCGGCGGTCTGGCCCCATGTGAAGCTCGACTTGAACGCGCCGAGCGAGTCCTGCTGGCTGGTGATGTAGTGGAGCAGGCCACCAATGCCGCCTTGCGCCTCGGCGATGCGACCGTAACCAATCAGGTAGCCGATGCTGCCGATGGCGAGGCCCAGCGCGAGCGATGACAACAGCGAAACGACGCCGAGTCGGCTGCGTGCCAGTCCGATCTGGCGACTGCGCACGATCAAGGCCAACACCAACGCCGGCGCGAAGAATGCGTAGATGAAATAGCCGAATACGGACAGGCCGTAGAAAATTCCGGCGAGCAGGATCAGCCAGCCCGCGTGCTTGTCGTCACGCGGCCGCAGCGCGGCGTTGCCGGCAAGCACGGCAGCGAGCAGCCATGCGGTCGCGGCGAGGGTGATGTAGAGCTGGGTACGGAACGCGAAGATGAAAACCGGATCCAGCGCGAGCGCGAGCGTTATGAGTCCGGCAAGCAGCAACGGAATGCGTCCTCGCGCAGGCGTCCGCCGCAGGATCGCAAATACGCCGAGCAGGATTACCGCGCCGAACAGCGCCTGCGCAATCCGCAGCTGGACGATGCCGATGCCGAACAACAGGTAGAACGGCAACGCGAACCAGACGTGGCCAGTGCCGTGGTAGAGCGACGTGATGACCGGGAAGCGGTCGAAGAACAGATTGCCGGGCGGTATCCAGATCGGCAGCGGGAAACGTTCGTGATGGAGGGTGCGGATGACGAGGTAATCCGGATTGACCGCGTCCATATACAGACCTGGCAGGCTGATGTTCCAGCACACGCCCAGCGCAAACGCCAGCAAAACCACGCAGCCGATGCCAAACGCCAGCCAGTACATCTGGCGCCGGTCGTTGGCGGTTTCGCTGCGGTGGATCAGCGGGTTGCGGTTCACGCGTTTCGTTGCGTGCTGCCGTTTTGCATGGCCTGCAGCGTCGCCGCTGGCGATGGATGGGCCAGGTAATGCAGCATCTTCAGCTCACGCCGACCGCGGGTGACGGTGTCCAGGATCAGTCCGGCAGCGAACGACAATGCGGCGAGTAGCGTCAAGCCGGTCGACAGGATCGCGGTCGGGAAGCGCGGTACCAGTCCGGTCTGCGCGTAGGTGACGATCACCGGAACCGCGAGTACCACGCCGACGCCCAACAACAAAAGACCCAGCAGGCTGTAGAAGATCAGCGGTCGTTCGGCACTGAACAATTTCACCATCGTGATGACGATGCGGATGCCGTCACGAATCGTATTGAGCTTGCTCTCCGAGCCTTCCGGACGCTCGCCGTACGGCGTGTCGTATTCGGCGACCGGCAGGCGAAGTTCCAGTGCGTGCACGGTCAGCTCGGTTTCGATCTCGAAGCCGGCCGACAGCACCGGGAACGATTTGACGAAGCGCCGCGAAAAAATCCGGTATCCGGACAGGATGTCCTTGCACGGACGTCCAAACAGCACGCCCAGGAAACCGGTCAGCATCTGGTTGCCCAGCGCATGGCCGGGACGGTATGCGGCATGGTTCGCTATCGCCTTGCGAACGCCCACCACGGTGTCTGCGCCGCTGGTGAAGAGGTGCTGGATCATCGCCGGGGCGCTGGCGGCGTCATAGGTCGCGTCGCCATCGACCATCACATAAATGTCTGCTTCGATGTCGGCGAATAGCCGGCGTACGACATTGCCTTTGCCCTGGTAATTGACGCGGCTGACGTATGCGCCGTTCGTGGCGGCAATTGCGGCGGTGTCGTCGCTCGAGTTGTTGTCGTAAACGTGGATGCTGGCATTCGGCAATGCCTTGCGGAAGTCGGCGATCACCGTGGCGACCGTCAGCGCCTCGTTGTAGCAAGGCACCAACACGGCGACGCGCAGCGCATCGATGGCAAGGGCTTGGCTGGTCGAATCAGGATGACTGGTCATGAGAACGGAAGATCCAGAATTTAGACGTCAGATAGTTGAGCACGGCACCGGCTGCGGAACCGGCGGCCACGCCGATCACCGGCCAGTCGCGCGCCAGTGGCAGCAACCAGAGCACGACGACAAAGGCACCATAGTTGAGCATGAAGCCGCCGGCCATCGCGATCAAATAGCGGGACAATTCGGCGCGGCGATTGGCGTAGCGGCGCTTGCCGGCAAAGGTGTAGTGCCGATTGAACGCCCATGTCGCTGTGGCGGCGCACAGGAACGACAGTACGCGCGCCGCGTAGGGGTTTGCGTCGAACATGCTGACCAGGCCTTGCACGATGGCTGCGTCTATCACGAAGCCAAGCAGGCCACTGACCGCAAACAACAGCAGTTCGCGGCGCAGCATCAGCCAGCCACCTTCAGGCTTGCTCGGTCAGCAACGCGACCATCTTGTCGCGGTTCGGATTCTCGACGACACCGCGTTCGGTGACGATGGCATCGATCAGGCTGGCCGGCGTCACGTCAAACACAGGGTTCCATGCGGCCGCGCCCTCTATCGCGGTGCGCTGGCCGCCATAACCGAGCAACTCGTCGGCATGGCGCAGTTCGATCTCGATGTCTGCGCCGCTGGCCGTATCCATGTCGATGGTCGAAGTTGGCGCAACCACCATGAACTTGAGTCCGTGATGACGCGCCGAAATCGCCAATTGGTACGTGCCGATCTTGTTCGCGGTATCGCCGTTCGCGGCGATCCGATCCGCGCCGACGATCACCCACTGCACCGCACCGGACGCCATCAAGTGCGCCGCGGCCGAATCGGCGATCAGTTGCGCCGGAATCTGGTCACGAAACAGTTCCCACAAGGTCAGACGCGCGCCTTGCAACCACGGCCGTGTTTCGCCGGCGTATACGTGCGCGATCTGACCTGTGCTGACGCCGGCGCGGATCACTCCCAATGCGGTGCCGTAGCCCGCCGTTGCCAGCGAACCGGTGTTGCAATGGGTCAGCACACCGACCCCGGTGCCAAGCAACGAAGCCCCCAGTTCGCCCATGCGACGGTTCGCGGCGAGGTCTTCGTCCTGGATAGCCTGCGCTTCGCGTTCCAGCGCGTTGGCATCGGCACCTGCGTCGATCGCGCGACGCATGCGGTCGAGCGCCCACATCAAATTGACCGCCGTCGGTCGCGCAGCGCGCAGGTGTGCGAGGGCAGGGTCCAAATTGGAGCCGCCGCTTCGTGCTGCGAGCACCACGCCCCAAGCCGCTGCGATGCCGATGGCCGGTGCGCCACGCACGGTCAGGTCGCGGATCGCGGTCGCCACATCATCGGCGCTGCGACATTCGACGAATGTTTCTTCGGCCGGCAAACGGCGCTGGTCGAGCAGTCGCAGGTGATCGCCCTGCCACTGCACGGCGCGGATCGAATCGTGGTTGTGCTGAGCCTCGCTCACCGCCGGTCTCCCACCGTGTTGCACATCAGCCGATGCGCCAGACAAACACGCCGGCGTTGGGGCCGGCGTTCTGGAATCTCGATGGTGGGCGGTGCAGGGATCGAACCTGCGACCCTTGCCGTGTGAAGGCAATGCTCTACCGCTGAGCTAACCGCCCGTATCGGGGGCGCGAACTATAGCCAGAGCGGCGATGCGCCGCAACAAAATGCCGGTCGAAAAAGACGACCAAGTCCGGTTAGCGCAGCGGCTGGATCTCCAGCAAGGCGACGCTGGCGTTGCTCGCAGGGCTCAAATAACAGTGCGAACCGCAGGCGATCAACCCGGCGCGACGAAACTCCTTGCGATAGCGCGCAGCGGTCCGAGGCACGAAACCGGCGATGTCGCCGCCCGGCGCATCATCGGAACTGAACGCCTCAATGAACGCAAGTCCATGACAAAGCTCGGCAAAACCTGCCAATCCGCGTCGTAGTTCGGCATCGCGCACGTAGTGCAGCACGTCGCTGCAGACCAGCAGGTCGACGCTTTCATCGAATCTCAGCTGCTCAAGGTCACCAAATCGGGCCAGGCCAATGTTACGGCTGCGCCCGTAGCGGGACACCACATATTCGCTTGAATCCAGGCCGCGATAGGAAATTCGTGGGCGCAACCGCAGCAGGGAAGAACGCCACGGAGCCTCGCCGCAGCCTATATCCAGTACCGATTTCACCGGTCGGCCGAGGTAGTACTCGGCCGTGGCGATCGCCAGCGCAACCTTTCGCGCCAGCGCTGCGCTTGAACCCACGCGGTGCTCGGTCGAGCGATACCAGCGGTCGAAATAGGCCCGATCGTAAATTTTTCGTTGCATTTGGCACAACTCTCGCATGAAAACCGGGGCTGACCGGACGACCTTCCGGCCAGGATCGAACTGGGAAGTCCGCCAATGGGCGGCAATCGGGAAGCGGGAAGGACAGACAACATGATGCCGTCAATATTGATGTTTTGCGTTGCCGCAGCGCTCGCCGCGCTCACGGTGCTGTCGCTCAGGCACATTCCGGAAGGGCAGGTGCATACCTTTCGACGGATCGGCGGGCACACCCGCGTGCTGGGGTCGGGCCGTCACCTGGTGTTTCCGCTGCTCGACCGCGCCACCCATCGCTTCAACCTGACCGGCAATATTTTGGCGTTTGAAAGCGAGGCCGGCAACGGCGAGCGGGTCGGAGGCACTCTTTATTACCAGGTGCTGGAACCGGAACGGGCCGATGCCGTTATCGACCACATTGGCGAGTTGATGCGTGCCCGCGTTGATGATGTCATCGCCAGCGGAGCACTGCCTGGCGACGTGACCGAACGCCGGCAATGGCTGAAACAAGCCGTCAATATCGACCTTCGCACCTGTGGATTGATAGTCACCCGCGTCGATTTTTCCACCCCCGTCGATCTTGCAAAGGCGGCATGAAGCACACGGGTGATTCGACTGGCGACCGTTTCCCGATCAGATAGTCGGCGGCGCGGCATCCATCCAGCATTTCCCGTAAGCAATCTTCGCGGACGCTCATTCTTTTATACTCGCCGGCCCCGAACTGGCTGCACCCATGTCCGCCCGAGACCCATTGCGGCAGCGACTGACCGCTGGTCTTGCAGACCTGAAACTTGACCTTTCCGCGTCGACCGTTGAGCGCCTGCTCGATTACGTCGACCTGCTGGCGCGCTGGAACAATGCCTACAACCTGACCGCCGTCCGCGAACCGCTGGAGATGGTGACCCGCCATCTGCTCGATTCGCTGGCCGTCGCGCCTTGGGTAATGGGCGATCGACTGGTCGACATTGGTTCCGGCGCAGGTCTGCCTGGCATTCCGCTGGCATTGATCGCCGCCGACACCGGCGTTCCTAGCCGGCAATTCGTGCTCGTCGATTCAAACGGAAAAAAGGCCCGATTCCTGCGCGCGGCCGTGCGCGAACTGGAACTGAAGCACGTCGAAGTCGCCGAAAGCCGGGTCGAATCCGTACCCGGCCAGTTCGACTGCGTCACCTCGCGCGCCTTCGCGACGCTGGCCGACATGCTCGGCTGGGGTGGCCACTTGCTGGCGCCTGATGGCGTGTGGGTGGCCTTGAAAGGCCGTGTTGATCGCACCGAAATCGATGCCATTCCCGCCGCGTTCCAGGTCGGCTCGGTGCAGGCGCTGCAAGTGCCCGGTTTGGATGCTGAGCGCCATGCCGTGATAATCACCCATCAGGGAACGCTCTCCCAGCCCACGCGGGATGCTGAGAGCCTCGCGCGCATACCGGAAAGAACATGACCCGCATCATCGCGGTAGCCAATCAAAAAGGTGGCGTCGGCAAGACGACCACGGCAGTGAACCTCGCGGCGGCGCTGAGCGAGTCGCGTCGTCGCGTGCTGCTGATCGATCTCGACCCGCAGGGCAACGCGACGATGGCGTCAGGTGTCGACAAGCGCGCGGCAAAACCGAACGGCTGCGAGGTATTGCTCGAAGAAGCATCCATCCGCGATGCCATCGTCACCACCGAAGCGGGTTACGACCTGCTGCCCGGCGGCCCCGACCTGACCGCTGCGGAAATGAAACTGATGGACGCGATCGCGCGCGAGTCGCGTCTGAAGGAAGCGATCGCAACGCTCGGCGACACCTATCGCACCATCCTGATCGACTGCCCGCCCAGCCTGAACCTGTTGACCTTGAACGCGCTGACGGCGGCACATGGCGTGCTGATCCCGATGCAATGCGAGTACTTCGCGCTGGAGGGTTTGTCGAGCTTGCTCGATACCGTCGAGGCGGTCCGTCGTCGCTTGAACCCCGGCCTTGAAATCGAAGGCTTGTTGCGGACCATGTTCGACGTGCGCAACAACCTCGGCAACGAAGTCTCTAGCCAGTTGACCCAGCATTTCGGCGACAAGGTGTTGCGCTCGGTGATTCCGCGCAACGTGCGCCTGGCCGAAGCGCCCAGCCACGGCAAGCCGATCAATCTTTATGATCGCGAATCGCGTGGTGCGATCGCGTATCTTGGGCTTGCTGGCGAAATGCTGCGCCGCGAGCGCAAGCAGGAAGTTGCCGCGCAGGCCGGCGTCAGGCCATCCGCCGCCAACGCCGCCCCGACCAATACGAGCAGGAACTGACTGTGACAGCGAAGAAACGTGGGTTGGGCCGTGGGCTGGATGCCTTGCTTGGCGGCAGCGTGGGTTCTGCCGCGGAAGCGGTAGATAGTGAAGGCGAACTGCGAAACTTGAAGGTATCGATGATCCAGGCTGGCAAGTACCAGCCGCGCCACACATTCGACGACGACAAGCTGGAAGAACTGGCTTCGTCGATCAAGTCGCAGGGCCTGATCCAGCCAGTCGTCGTGCGCGCGATCGGTAAAGGCCGCTATGAACTGATCGCCGGCGAGCGTCGCTGGCGTGCCGCGCAATTGGCTGGCCTCAGCGAAATGCCGGCGCTGGTCAAGGAAGTCGCCGATCAGGCCGTCATCGCGATGGCGCTGATCGAGAACATCCAGCGCGAGGACCTGTCACCGCTGGAAGAATCGCAGGCGCTGGAACGTCTGATCGAGGAGTTCAGCCTTACCCACCAGCAGGCCGCCGATGCGGTCGGTCGTTCGCGTGCGGCGGTGTCCAATTTGTTGCGCCTGCTCGAACTGCCCGACGACATCCGCCAGATGCTGGACAAGGGCCAGCTCGACATGGGTCATGCCCGCGCCTTGCTGACGCTTCCACCCGAACGCGCCGTCGCGCTCGCCCGCGAAGCCGTCAGGAATGATTGGTCGGTGCGCGAGCTCGAAGCAGCGGCGCGCGGTACAGGTGGGGCGAGCGGCGGAAAGTCGAAAGCGGGCGGTGCACGCGATCCGAACATCAACGCGCTCGAACACGACCTGGCCACCAAGCTGGCAACCCGCGTGTCACTCGCGCACGGCCGTGGCGGCAAGGGCAAGTTGGTGATTCATTACCACAGCCTAGACGAGCTCGACGGCATCCTTGCCCGGATCAAGTAGTCACCAGCGATGACCCACGAGCAAGCCAGCGAAACGCCCGAGATTTCCGTGGTGGTTCCGGTCCACAACGAACGCGACAACGTCGCGCCTCTGATTGCCGAGATCGTCGCCACCTTGCGCGGTCGCTGGCCGTTCGAGATCGTCTACGTTGATGACCTGAGCCGCGATGACACCGTGGCCATGCTCAGCGAATTGAAGGCAAACACGCCAGAGCTGCGCATAATTCGCCATCTGTCGCAGAGCGGCCAAAGCACGGCCATTCGCAACGGTGTCAAGGCGGCGCGTGGTGCGTGGATCGCAACGCTCGACGGCGATGGCCAGAACGATCCGGCCGATATTCCCAAGCTGATTGGCGAACGCGACCAGTCATCGACCGACCTCAAGCTGCTAGCCGGCTGGCGCGTCAATCGCAAAGACACTGCCAGCAAGCGTTATGCCTCGCGTTTTGCCAACGCGCTGCGCAGCCGCATCCTGCGAGACGAAACGCCCGACACCGGCTGTGGCATCAAACTGTTCGAACGCGCGGCCTTCCTCGACCTGCCGTATTTCGACCACATGCACCGCTACCTGCCTGCCTTGATGCAGCGCGCCGGCTGGAAAGTGAAAAGCGTTCCGGTCAATCACCGCGAACGCAGCGCGGGCGTTTCCAAATACAACAACATCAACCGCGCCCTGGTCGGCATTTCTGATTTGCGCGGCGTCGGCTGGCTGATCCGCCGCAGCAAGCGCACGGCAGTCGAAGAACTCTAGCATTCGACTTCTGCCGGACGCGCGGTCAACGACAAGTTGCTGCAATGCTGCAATGCCGCAATGCGATCTGTTCCGGCAAGGACCGGGCAAAACAGTTGACAGGCTCGCGCCCAGCGCAGATTCTCGGGACTTCGTCACGTTTTCGCGAACCGATCTTCCGGTGCCAGGGGCCCGCGGTCGTTCGATTCGTGTTCATGGGTATCAGTCGACGCCGTGCCGGTTCAGACGAATCGGCTTCATTCATCTATTTGGGGAACAAGGTCATGTTGAAGAGAATCGCACTGGCGTGGGGCGTGTTCGCCTGCACTCTATTCGTTGCACTGCCAGCCTCGGCGATCGCCGCGAGCGGCGTTGCTGCCGTCACTGCCGAGCTCCAGGTTTCCGGCCCCAAGGTCGAGGAGCCCGCATCAACTGAAGCGCCGGTTCCGGCTCCAGACGCAATCACGGCGGGAACGTACGCGTTTGCGGCCTTGGCCGGTGTCTCGCTGGACGACATGTCTACTGGAACGACCCAACTAGTAGCTGCCGGGGTGGACGACACGGCATCCCCAGTGACGAACATCGGTTTCGATTTCTTCTACGACGGCGTCAAGGCGACCCAGTTCTCGGTCAACGCCAACGGCTTGGCTCGGCTCGGCCCCGTTGCGGTCAGTACCGCTTTCAACAACGCGACCGGCTTTGCCACAACCACCAACGCTCCGAAAATCGCGCCATTCTTCGACGATCTGTGCGTCGGCACAGACGGAAAGGTGCACTACAAGACCACCGGCACAGCGCCAAACCGCAAGCTCATCGTTGAATTCCAGAACATGCAGGTTACGCGTGGCACAGCCTGCGGGCTGGTGGGCAACGGCACGTTCCAGATGTGGTTGTTCGAGACGACCGGTGTAATCGAATTCGTATATGGCGCGCTGCCGGGGTCTATTGACGGTGGTTATTCCGTTGGTCTTCAGGCCGGAGCAGCGACCAACTTTGCTTCGGTGAGTACGGCTGCTGGAACAGTCTCCTATGCGGCGGCCAATGACACCCAGACCGACGCCATCGCGGCCGGCACTGCATACACCTTCACGCCGAACGTTCCTGCTGCGCCGACGTTCCTGACCTTCGCGCCAGTTACTGCGACCACGATTCAGTTGAACTGGACCGACAACGCCACCAACGAGCTGGGCTTCATCGTCAATCGTTCGCTCGACGGAATTACCTATTCGACGATAGGTCAGGTTGCCGCTGATGTGGTGACCTTCGCCGACAGCGGTTTGGCTCCCAGCACGGTCTACTTCTACCAGGTCATCGCCTTTAGCGAAGGCGCCGTCAGCACCGCGCTGGCAGGCAGCCAATCGACTTTGGCGGCTGGCAACGTCATGTCGACGGCTGTCGGCGGCCTTTGGAGCGTCCCCGGAACGTGGGCGGGTGGCGTGGTTCCAACGGCTGGCGACAATGTCACCATCGTAACCGGCGCAACCGTCACCATCGATACGCCAATCGCGACACCTGCCAACGCGCTGTCGCTAGGAATCGCAACGGGTGCCAATCTCGTCTACCAGGACACGCCTGCGGCGGGGCTTGTCGTAGGAGCGTCGGTGACGATCAATGCTGGCGGCACGTTCGCGTCGGCCGCCACCGGAACGACCGTGACGCACGCCCTCTCGGTCGGTGCCGATCTGACCAACAACGGTACGCTCGACTTCAGCACCAACGTCGACACTGCTGCTGCAGCAATCACGTTCACGGGCGCTGCCAACAATACCTTCAGCGGCACCGGCGCAACGACCGATGTGCGCTCGATTGTCGTCAACAAGGGAACGTCGAACGTCAACATCCTCGAACTGACGACGACCAACTTCAGCGTGCAGGGCGTCAGCACCGATGTCGCTGGTTTCCTGACATTGACCAACGGCACGTTCAAGCTGTCGGGCAGCTTCTCCGGCACCAATCGCGTGTTTACGGCTGCCGCCTACACCATTCCGGCAAGTCGCGGATTCTGGCTGAACAATCCGAACTACACCGTGGCCGGACAGAACGGTTCGGCGTTGTCGGCTGGCCTGCTGAGAATCAGCCAAGGCACGTTCAACGTCGGCACGGGCACAGGTAATTCGATGGGCCTGCAAACGGGAAGCACCACCATCGTGGAAGGCGGCTCGATTATCGCAACCGGTCGATTTGGCGTCAGCTCCTCTACGCAGGTGATCACTTATACCCAAACGGGTGGCGACATCACCGTTTGTACGGTCGGAAACGCGTCGACCACTCTCGGTAGCTTCGATCTTGGTACGTCTGCGGCGTCGACCATCCTGATCTCGGGCGGCACGATCAACCCGCAGCTCCAGGCCACGACAATCGACTACCGCAACCAGGCAGGTTCGGGCATCGTCGGCGTGACTGCAGGCACCCTGCGCTTGGGTAATGCACTGTCTGGCGCTGCGAGGACGTTCGGCCTGCGTGGCGTCATGCCAAATGTGGTTATCGACAACATGGTGCCCGGCCACTCGGCAGTCATGGGCGCGATCGCGACCTACAATCACATTTCGCTGAACATAACGATCAACCCGACTACTACCTTCAACGCGGGCACTGGCTTATTCCTGTTTGCTGGCTCGGTCATCACCAACAACGGCACACTGACCCACAATGCTGCCGGATCACGGTTTATCACGTTTACAGGTACCGCGCCGCTCTCTTACACGGGAGTTGGTGTCGTCACCGCTCCGATGACCAGCCTGGAGCTGCAGAGCGGCAACATGACGATCGATCCGGCGTCGCCGAACATCGTCGCCACCCGCGTGATCCTGTTTGTCGGTGGTTTCATCAACGCGAACAAGCTGACGCTGGGTACCGCTGGCGCCACGGCCAATCCCGTTCAGATCGGCAATACGACGACGCCCACGGCCGCTGGAACGTTTGATGTGCCGATGACGTTCAACCTCGGACCGGCCGGCCAGAACGTGTCGTATCTTCGTACCACCGCACCTCGGACGACCGGCGGTGAAATCAATCCGGCCCGTACCGTGGCTGCGATGACCGTGGACGACAACGACCCGCTCAACACCTTGACGATCGCCGGCGGCGACATCACCGTGACCGGTACCACCCTGCTGACCAATGGGCGGGTTATCACCGGCGCCAATACCTTGATCGTCGGCACCGTGACGCGCACGAATGGCTATGTCGATGGCAACCTTCGCAAGACCTTCACGGCTGCGGCGGCGAGCACGTTCGAAGTTGGTACCGCCAACGGTTACTCACCAGTCGCCTTCAACGTGACCGCAGGTACCTTCCCGGCACCGGTGACGGTCAGCGCCGTGCAGATGACCGAGCCGGCAATCTTCCCGCAGAACAAGGCGATCACCCGCTACTGGACGTTGACGGCTACCGGCATAACCGCCGACCTCGTCTTCAACTACCTTGACCCGACCGACATTCCTGGCACGGTGATCGAGGCAAATCTTCACCTGTTCCGCCGTACTCTGCCGGCGGGTGCGTTCGTCGATGTCGATCCGGGCGCCACGGGCTTGAACGCCGCGGCCAACACCTACTCGGTCAACGGCATCTCGACGTTCTCGAACTGGACGCTGGCGGAAGCCGGTTCCACCCCGGCCGAACTGACGAACTTCAGCGTCGAATAATTCCGATCGGCTTCAACTAAGCACCCAAGGGCGGCTCTTCGGAGCCGCCCTTTTTTGCCTGCTTCCCGGACTTCAACGCGTGATTTTTTGCGGTGGCCGTTGCGCAGTCGCAGGCGACCAACTGGCGCACAAACCGCCGCTACAGAGCGAGAACTCCACCCGGCGTGACGGCATAGACGCTGTCGGTTCGATCGGGTGACGCAGGAGACAATCCAGTCAGCGATCCGAATGCCGGCAACACGCTGCGCCGGTCGCCGATCCAGAATGCTGGCCAGCGCTGCGCGATGCGGCCATCGCGGAAACGCGCGGCGGGGTGCAAGTGGCCCGCGAGCACATGCAGGCGCGCCTGCGTCGCTGGCGCGTGAGCCAAATGAAATGGTGCGATGTCGAGATGTGGAACCACGTCGATTGCGAGCTCGGGCAAGACCATGTGGCGATCGTGATTGCCAGCGACCAGAATGATCGCGAGCGACGCGTGTTGGCGTCGCCACTCCGCGAACCTTTGCAGCCACGGCGCATCAAGCGTCTCCGCGCCATGGGTGAGGTCACCCAGCACCAACAAGCGTCGCGGCTGATGGTCGGCGATCAGTGCAGACAAACGCTCGAGGTCGCCCGTCGTGGTGCCGCGCGGTAGCGCCGCACCGGCCTGGCGCATCAGGCTGGACTTGCCGAGGTGCACATCTGCGATCAGCAGCGCGTCTTCACGCGGCCACACCATCGCCCGTCGCGCGTCGAGCAGGACGCTCTCCCCAGCCACCTCGATCGCATGCGTCATCATCCTCGCGCCTCGTCCAGTTGCTCGGCGATCCGTCGCACGCGGGTTTGCCAATCTTCGCTGGACAAGCCGCCGCGAATCGATTCGGCCCATAGCGGAAACGCGAATGGCGTGAGTCGCTTTGGATTGCGGACGAGTAACTCGACGCCTGCACAGCGTTGCATGGTTGACTCCAATGCCGCGAAGTCGAACGTGTTCTCCAACACTTCTTCGGTCGCCTGTTGCAGCAGGATGTGGTCGGGTTCGTGTGCAGCCAGCACGTCGTGGATCAATCCGGTGCCGGCCTGCAGGTGTCGTACAGAGCGGTCTGCGCCAGGATGGCTCGCGAAGACCAGTCCGGCGATCCGCGCGACTTCGCGAAACTGGCGTCGCGCCAGCTCGCCGCTGGCGATGCTCGCCAGTAAATCGTCACGCAGGTTTTCACTGTCGAGAAGGTTTCGCAGTGCTGGTTCGTCGAAGTCAGCAAGCGAGCGCGCTGACAGCATAAAACCATAGTCGTTGACACCAAACGCAATCGTCACTGGCTGCAGTCGGCTGATGCGCAACGCCAGCAATGCCGCCATCCCCTCATGCACGCGCCTGCCGGCGAATGGGTAGACGAATAGCAACGACGTCCCGCGTAAACATAATTGTTCGACCAGCAGTTGGTCGGGTTGCGGCACGGCGGAACGATCGCGCTGCGTGCGCAATACCGGCGCCAGCGCTTGAAGCTCGCGTTCCTTTGGATCGGCATCGGCCAGCGCGTTCTGTAACCATGGGCCAAGCTCGTTCGACAGTGACATGCGCCCGCCCATCCAGCGTGGCACGGCACCGCGCTGGCCGCGCACCAGCTTCACCCACGCGGTCATGTCTCGTACGCGCACAAGCTCCACTGTGCGACCGGCAAACAGAAAGCGCTCTCCCGCTTTCATCCGGGCGATGAAGGTTTCCTCGACCGATCCCAATCGTCCGCCGCGCAGGAATCGCACGCCGATCGAGCCGTCCGCGACGATGGTGCCGACGTTGTAACGATGCAGTCGGGCGATGCGCGCATTGGCAATGCGATAGACCCCATCGACTTCGACGACCCGACAAAAATCCGGGTATCCGCTGAGCGCCGCGCCACCCGATTGCAGGAATTGCAGCACGCGTTGCCAGGTCACTTCGTTCAGCGATGCATACGAGAACGTGCTGCGAACTTCGTCCAGCATGTCGTCAGCCGTAAAGCCGCCAGCAATCGCCGTCGTTGCCAGATGCTGCGCCAGCACATCGACGCACAAAAGGGGTGGGGTGCGCGATTCGACATCACCAGCAGCAAGGGCGCGCCGGATCGCGGCGATCTCGGCCAGCTCCATGCTCATCGTCGGCACGCACAGGATTCGACTGCTTTCGCCTGGACGATGGTTCGAACGTCCTGCGCGTTGCAGCAGTCGCGCGACACCGCGCGGGCTGCCAATCTGGATGACCTGGTCGACCGGCGCGAAATCCACGCCCAGGTCCAGGCTCGATGTGGCGACCACGCAGCGAATGCTGCCATCGCGCAATCCATCCTCGATGCGCTGTCGCAATTCGCGATCAAGTGATCCGTGATGCACGGCAAGACCGTCAGCCGGATGCGGCCATACCGCCGAGATCGCTTGATGCCACAGCTCGGCCTGTGATCGCGTATTGGTGAAGATCAGGCACGAACGCACAGCGGCGGCGATATCCACCACCGCGCGCAATTGCGATAACCCGAGATGCCCGGCCCATGCGAATTTCTCCACTGGTTTTGGCAACACGCTTTCGATCAGGGTCTTGCGCGGGCGCTGGTCGCGAATCAATCGTCCCTCGTTGTGCGGGCCGAGCAGCGCCTGCATCGCGACATCGAGGTTTCCTATGGACGCCGACAAACCCCACAGCCGCAGCGACGGCGCGATTCGGCGCAGCCTCGCCAAGCTGAGTTGCAACAGCACCCCGCGCTTGTTCCCGAGCAGCTCGTGCCACTCGTCGACAACAACCGATGTAACGCCACCCAGTCTCTCGCCCGCATCGGCGTGCGACAGCAGAAGCTCAAGACTTTCCGGCGTGATGATGAGGATTTCCGCCGCACCACGACGAAGGCGCGAGCGATCCGTAGCCGAACTGTCGCCGCTGCGGATCAGCACGCGCCATTTGCAGCCAAGTTCTCGCAACGGTCGTTCGAGTTGTCCGTGAAGATCAGCGGCGAGCGCGCGCAGTGGTGTGATCCACAGCAGTCGAATGCCGGGCTTGTCCTCGCCGCTTTCCAGCGCATCGATCAGCGGTCCACCGAATGCCGCGAGGGTCTTGCCGCTACCGGTTGGCGCGTTGATGACACCACTCTCGCCAGCCTGCCAGGCGCGCCACGATTCACGCTGGAAACGCGATGGCTCGCGCCCGCGTTCGGCCAACCATGCGATGACGCGGCGCTCAGACGCGCGCAAGGCCACGCAATTCGTCCAGTGTGTTCGCGTCGGCAATCTTCTTGTCGCTGCGCCAGCGCAGGATGCGCGGGAAGCGCACGGCTACGCCAGACTTGTGCCGTGCCGATGCGTTGATCGCTTCGAATGCCAGTTCGAATACCTGCTCGGCCTGCACCGAACGCACGGGCCCGAATCGTTCCAGCGTGTGGCTGCGAATCCAGCGGTCGAGCTTCTCGATCTCCACGTCGGTCAGTCCTGAATACGCCTTTGCGACGGGAACCAGTTTGTCGCCGTCCCAGACCGCGAAGGTGTAGTCGGTGTAAAGCGTCGAGCGGCGTCCGTGTCCGGCTTGGGCGTAGATCAGCACCGCGTCGATCGTGTATGGATCGACCTTCCATTTCCACCAGTCACCGCGTCGGCGACCCGCCTGGTATGGCGAGCTGAGGCGCTTGAGCATCAGGCCTTCGACGCCGCGCTGGCGTGCTTCTTCGCGCAACTCTGCCAGTGCGTTCCAGTCTTCGGCAGGAACGGCCTCGGAAAGTCTTATCGGTGTTGGCCCGGGCGCCGCGTGCAGCAGACTTTGCAATTGCTTCCTTCGCTCGGACAAGGGCAGGGCACGAAGGTCCACCCCATCATGTTCCAGCAAGTCGTAGGCAAGGAACACGACGGGGCATTTCTCGATCAGCGAACGCCCCGGATTGAGCTTGCCGATGCGCTTCTGCAATGCGGTGAATGGCAACGGCACATCGCCAACCCAGGCGAGTATTTCGCCGTCCAGCGCGATTCCGTTCGGTAGTCGCAATGCGGCCGACTCCAATTCCGGGAAGCGGCCGTCCAGGCGTTCCTCACCACGCGACCAGAGTTGCACCGTATCGGTCCGGCGCAGCAGTTGGGCCCGGATTCCATCCCATTTCCATTCGGCCAGCCAGTTCACTGGATCGCCCAAGGTCGATGCCTCACTCTCAAGCGGGGACGCCAGGAAAAACGGGTAGGGCTGGTCGATCTGCGCATTGGCATCCGGATCAATCAATGCCGCAAAACCATCTGCCGTCGGTTTCCAGTCGCCACCCAATCGGTGCGCGATCTGCGCGGTGTCGATGCCGCTGATCTTTGACATCGCCTGCACCACCAGGCGTTGCGATACGCCAACGCGCAGACTGCCGGTGAGCAACTTGATCATCACGAATCGCTGTCCGTGATCCAACGAACGCCACCAGCCGATCAATTTCGCCGCGCGTTCCGATTCGTCGAGTTTTGGCAGCGGTGCGAGGCGGCTCTCGATCCATTCGTGCAACGGAGCATCGTCGGCCGTGATCGTTGCAGCAGGCAGCAACAGGTCGATCGTCTCAGCGAGATCGCCGACATGCGAATAGCTTTCGTCGACCAGCCAGGCTGGGAAGCCACTTTCCTGCGCAGCCAACGCACGCAACTCGCCCGAGCGCACCAGTCGCTTCAATTTGCGACCTGACAACACCTGCACTGCCCACGCAGCATCCGCCGCGGGCACGCTCGAAAAATAGTCCGCCATCGCCTCGACCTTGGCCGATGTTGCCGTGGTCGAGTCCAGTTCCGCATAAAGTCTGGCGAAGCGGCGCATCAGTCGTCACCGCCGTATTCGGTGTGCAGGGCCTCGGCATCGAAACCCTGTTCGCACAGGTAAGCGACCAGCGCATCGGTATTGCCGTGGGTTGGCAGGATGCGTTTCGCACCGGTCGCGCGGACGGTGTCGACCAGTGCTGGCCAATCGGCATGGTCGGAGACGATGAAGCCACGATCCCAACCGCGCCGACGACGATTGCCGCGCACCTGCATCCAGCCCGATGCGAAGCCAATCGATGCATTTCCGAAGCGACGTATCCACGGCGAGCCAGCCGCCGACGGTGGCGCAATGATGAGTTCGCCGGCAAAGTCGCGACCCTTGGCGGATTCCGATACCGGTTCGCCGGCAACCATCACGACACCGGCTTCGCGATAGCGCTCGGTCAGGCGCAGCATTGCGCCATGTAGCTGCACTGATCGATCCGTGAGTTTCGCGAGTTCAGCCATGACTCGCTGCGCCTTGCCGAGCGCGTAGCAGCACAACACAGCAGCCCGATTGGCATCGCGACATTCGTCCCACCACGCGAGGATTTGCGCGGCCACTTCGTCCATCGGCGGCCAGCGATAGACCGGCAAGCCAAACGTCGCTTCGGTGACAAACACGTCGCAGGGCACGACTTCGAACGGCAGGCAAGTTGGATCGGGTGCGCGCTTGTAGTCGCCGGAGACCACGCAGACGCGACCGTCGACCTCAATGCGCACCTGCGATGAGCCGAGAATGTGCCCGGCCGGATGTAGCGAGACCGTTGCACCTTTGATGCGAACGGGTTCGCCGTAAGCCAGCGGCTGGATCGGTGCGCCATCGCCAATGCGCTCGGAAAGGATATCGAGACCAACCGCGGCAGCGCGGTAATTTGCCGATCCGCTACGCGCGTGGTCGCCATGGGCGTGGGTGATGATGGCGTCGGCAACGGGACGCCACGGATCAACGTGGAAATCGCCAGCGGGGCAGTAGAGCCCTTCGGGCCTCAACTCGATAAGGTCGGACTTTCTCACCCGCGATGTGTTCTCGATTTCATGCGGACGGAGTTTGCAATCGACAATTCAAATCGCCCCTGAGCGAAGCAACCGCGCCGTCCGTTGGCGCGGTAACAGGATGCAACGAACGTCACGTCTTCCGCAGCAACACCACGGCAAGGATGATCAACAGCAGCAAGCCCACGCCGCTGGGCCCATAACCCCAACCACTGCTGTATCCCCACGTCGGTAATGCGCCCAACACCAGCAGCAAGATCAGCACCAGAACGATGATTTTCATAGTCTCCTCCCATGCCCGGATGGGCTCGGGAACTGTACCCTCAAACCAGCCACTCGCGCTGTTCAAGACCGCATCAAACCTGCATCCATTTAGCGGCACTTAAGCGCTTTACGAATGCGCCCGTTCTTTGCGTGAGCCATCGACACTGCGTGGACTATGATTCGCTCTTGACAGTTTTTTGCAAACGAGGTCCGCGTGCAGGCAGAACAATCAACCCAACCCGGAATCCGTGAAGTCGGTCGCCTGATCGAGAAGGTCAAGGTGGCGATGTTGGTGATGCGCACGCGCGAAGGTCGCTTGATCAGCCGACCACTTCGAACGCGAGCAGTCGACTTCGACGGGACGATCTGGTTTTTTACCCTGATGGATAGCGACAAGGTGGCCGACCTCACAGCCGACCCGCATGTGAACGTGGCCTATGCCAAGGAGAGCGACAGCGTTTATGTATCGATCGATGGCACGGCCAGTGTTGTTACCGACCAGGCGAAGATCGACGAGCTGTGGATCGAATCGATCGACTCGCTTTACTTCGACGGCGGCAAGGAAGACCCGGACGTGGTGCTGGTTCGCATCGACACCGAATCGGCCGCATGTTGGACCACTACTGAAACCGCGGTTGGTCGGGCGTTTCGCTTCATCAAGGCGCGTTTGACTGGCGATGTCGGTGATCTTGGCCGCCCGAAACACGTTGATTTGCAGACCGAAACGCTGGGCGACGAGCCGCGCCGGTAGTCTCGAAATGGCTGGTCGGGCGAGGGTTTCAAGCCAGCACTTCCGCCAAGAAAACTTGCCCGCTGCACCGAAATCACGTATAAAGCGCGGCTGTCCGACCACGCCTCTAGCAGGCGATTGACGATCACTGACGCGGTAGCGCCAATCGTCGGACCAGATTCAACTTTTCCAGCATCGCGTGGCGCATCGTCGCCGCTGGGCCGCCGTCATCCTGGCCAAGGGTGGCATACCGAAATGACGAGGTTCGCCATGTCACGAGTTTGTCAGGTCACCGGAAAAGCTGTTCAGTCCGGTAATAACGTTTCACACGCCAACAACAAAACGCGCCGCCGCTGGCTGCCGAACCTCCACGAACGTCGCTTCTGGGTTGCTACCGAGAACCGCTGGATCAAGCTGAAGGTTTCCGGCAACGGCCTGCGCACCATCGACAAGAAGGGCATCGACGTAGTGCTCGCCGAAATCCGCGCCCGCGGCGAAAAGGTCTGAGGAGAACGATATGGCAACCAAGCGCGACAAGATTCGCCTGATTTCGACGGCCGGCACCGGTCATTTCTACACCACCGACAAGAACAAGAAGAACACGCCGGAAAAGATGGAAGTCAGCAAGTACGACCCCGTCGTCCGCAAGCACGTGCCGTACAAGGAAGGCAAGATCAAGTAAGCACGGCTTCAACGTTCCTCGAAAACCCGCCGATTGGCGGGTTTTTCGTTTGTGCGAGTCACCGGCACGGTGGTCAGGCCCCGGGTGTATTTGCAAGTCACGCTGACGAGCACTGTGACCGCTTGCCGCCCTGTGAAACGCCGTACACAAAGCATACAATTGCAAACCATTCGTATTTGTATTGAGCGTTCCGTGCGGCTTTCCGAGCTTGCTGCCAAGGTGCCATCCATCGTTCGCGAGGTCGAAAGCCTCGGCGACAACGATGTGATTGCGCGTCGCCTGCGTGACCTGGGCTTCGTCGCCGGCGAGCCACTGGTGATCGTCGCATCCGCACCTATGGGCGGCGATCCGCTGCTGGTGCAGATCGGTTTCACCCGCTTTGCGCTGCGCCGTTCCGAAGCGGCGCGTGTTCGCGTCGAGCACATCGATGTCTGAAGCCGCCACCATCGACAACGAACTTCGGCTGGCCCTGGTCGGCAATCCGAACTGCGGCAAGACGGCGCTGTTCAACCAGCTGACCGGCGGCCGCCAGAAGGTGGCCAACTACGCTGGCGTTACCATCGAGCGCAAGGAAGGCTTCTACACCGCGCCATCCGGCCGCAGCGTTCGCGTGCTCGATTTGCCCGGCACCTACAGCCTGGATGCGGCCAGCCCCGACGAGGCGATCACCCGCGATGTCTGCAAGGGTTTGCATGCTTCCGAACCATTGCCCGATCTGATCGTGTGCGTGGCCGACGCCACCAACTTGCGCCTCCACCTTCGCTTCGCACTGGAATTGCGCGCGCTCGGCCGGCCAATGGTGCTGGCCCTGAACATGATGGATGCCGCGAAACGTCGAGGAATTCGCATTGATACGCAGGAACTGGAGCGACTGCTTGGCTTCCCGGTGGTCGAAACCATCGCGGTCCGTCATGGCGGTTCGGTCGATCTGGTCCAACGCATCGACAAACTCACGTTGACCGTGCCCGAGCAGGCAGGCGCGGGCGGATCGCTGCACGCACAAGTGCGCGAGATGCTTTCCAGCGCAGTCACGATGCCACGCCTGACCGCGAAGATCGACGACACGCTGGACCGCTGGCTGCTGCACCCGATCTTCGGACTGTTCAGCCTCGCCGTGGTGATGTTCCTGATCTTCCAGGCGGTGTTCTCGTGGGCAACGCCGATCATGGATCTGATCGATGTCGGCACCACGGCACTCGGCAACTGGGTCGGTAACGTCCTGCCAGCGGGCCTGCTCAACAGCCTCGTTGTCGACGGCATCATTGCCGGGCTTGGCGGCGTGATCATCTTCCTGCCGCAGATCCTGATGTTGTTCCTTTTCATCCTGATACTTGAGGAATCGGGTTATCTGCCGCGTGCCGCGTTCCTGCTTGATCGGATGATGTTGAGTGCAGGCTTGACCGGCCGTTCGTTCATTCCCTTGCTGTCGAGTTTCGCCTGCGCCATCCCCGGCATCATGGCCGCGCGCAGCATCCAGGATTCGCGCGATCGCCTGAACACGATCCTTGTCGCTCCACTGATGACCTGTTCGGCGCGCCTGCCGGTCTACACGCTGCTGATTGCCGCGTTTATCCCGCGCAGCAAGGTCGCCGGCATCTTCAACCTGCAAGGCATCGTGCTGTTCGCGCTATACATAGCGGGAATCGTCAGCGCGCTGGCAGTGGCGTACGTCATCAAGCGCATGCGCAAGGACACCACCGAGCACGCGTTGATGATGGAGCTGCCTGCGTACCGGTTGCCGCATCCGCGCGATGTGCTGATCGGCCTGTACGAACGCGGCATGATCTTCCTGCGCCGGGTTGGCGGCATCATTTTCACGATGACGGTGGTGCTGTGGTTTCTTTCGACCTTCCCCGGCGCACCGGAAGGCTCTTCCGAACCGGCGATCAACTACAGCCTGGCCGGCACGCTTGGGCATTGGCTGTCCTACATCTTCGCGCCGATCGGCTTCAACTGGCAGATCAGCATTGCCTTGGTGCCGGGCATGGCCGCACGTGAAGTAGTGGTGTCGTCGCTGGCGACGGTCTATGCGCTGTCCGGCAATGAAGACAGCCTCGGCGCCATCGTCGCCTCGCAATGGTCGCTGGCAACCGCACTTTCACTTCTGGCCTGGTTCGTGTTCGCGCCGCAGTGCATCTCCACACTGGCAATCATCAAGCGCGAAACCAACAGCTGGCGCTACGTGTGGATCACGCTCGGCTATCTGTTCGGGCTGGCGTACCTCGCTTCACTGCTGACCTACCAGATCAGCAAGGCGCTGGGCGCATGACAACCTTTGAAGCCATCGCCCTTATCAGCATCGGAAGCTTCGCCGCCTGGCGTGCCGTGCAACACCTTGCGCCGAGTGTCGTTGCAGGTGCGCGCACGCGAGTTGCAAAGCACTTCCTGCGCCCGGAGCAG
>JBBSLA010000020.1:0-30146 GCA_038255665.1 Lysobacterales bacterium
CAGCACTTGCCGACAGGAACGGGCGGGTAGATCAAAAGAAACGTCAACAGCATCCGCCGCAAAGCGGCGGATGACGCAGCAGCGCTGCGTGCTTTTGACCTTAATCCCGATTCGGGGAGGCGAGCTGGTGGAGGAAGTGCCCGCAGGGTGGCCTAATGGATTCGGCCAGTTCGCTGCAGGTGCAGGGATGCGCCTTCAGCGAACCCCGCAGCCAGCTTGCGTAGTCGTGCGGCTTCACCGCACGGCCGACCCGCCACGGGCGCATCTTTGGGCCACGTTTCTGTGCGAGCAGAAAGGTGGCTCGGCGGGCGGCAGGCCGGCGAAACGCTTGATCAGTCTGGCGACAGCCGATGAAAGCGAAGTTGAAATCTTCACCACGATGAGAGGTGGCACAAGGGACGGACCCTCATCTGCCCTCCGGGCATTTTCCCCCGGGGGGAGAAGGGACAAAAGCCCGCCGGCAGGCGCGGAAATCATACCGACGTTTGGACGGCTATATGGCTAAATGAATTAGCCCATCAAACCGCTCGTGATCGGCCCGTCGGATCGACCTGGAGTGGATTCCACCCGCGCACCAGCAAGGTGAGCCACAGCAGCATGACTGGAACCAGTTGCAGCACCAACCGGTTCGTCGCGGTCTGCCGCACGGCCCATTCGGCAGCCGGGGTCAGGCAGAACAGCGCCATTAGCGCGACCCATGCGGTCAGCACCAGCAGTCCGAGCAGGCGCGACTCGGCATCGACGCGGAACTGGCGCCAGCGCAGCAGCGGCAGGCCGACCAGCAGCAGGCCGAGCAGGTGCCAGTTGCCGTGCGTGAACAGGGCGGTGACGAAGACCAGGCCACCCGGTCGCCACGCCAGCGACAATTTCTGCACGCCAGGCAGTTTCCATTGTTCGATCAGTTCGTCGATCCAGTTGCCGAAGCCGATCGCGATCACTGCGAACACGACGACGCCGAGGACACCGGTCCAAGCCGCACGACGTTGCCAGCGCGGTGGCAGCCAATCGAAGGCAACTACGGCCAGCAACACAGCAAACCAGACCACGCCCTCCCGCTTGAGCAGCACCAGGCTGCCACCCAGCACCAAGGCCAGCAGCAGCAGCGCCGGCCTGCGCTCGCGCCGCCATAGCAACCAGATCGCGACGGCGAGCAGCAGGACCGCGCCGACCCACAGGTCGAGATAGCCTGCAAGTGCGACCTGCGCGTTGAGCAGTGGCAATGACGCGAGTGCATAGCAGCCGCATAGCGCCAACAAAGGTGAGCAGCCCAGTCGCCGGCTCAAACCGGCGAAAGACAGCAGCAGCGCGATGTACATCGCCAGCCATGGCAGCAGCAGCAATGGCTCGTTCCATTCGTCAACGGCGCTCGCCAGCAGCAACTGCAATCGGCCACTCAGCTCGGGATAGTTGGAGCCCGCCAGGGTGCGTACGCCATCGCCAGCGGCAAACCAGCTGACCGGATCGAGGTAACGGTCGATATGACCGCCGAGGAACCATGCCTTCGGTTTTACCATCCACACTGCCCAGGCATCCCATGGGAAAACCGGTCGCAGCAGGACTTCGTTGCACAGCGGAAGCAGGCGCAGGCCAATCAGCAGCACGACCAGCGCACCGATTACCCAAAGTCGTTTTCGCTGGCCGTGATCTGACGTGACTGTCGCGACAACCGGTCGCCAGCGCCAGCCGACGTACCAGCTCACCGCCGCGACCAGGGCAAGCGCCGGCAGCACGCGTGAAAGTGCGTCGGCCCCGGTCTGGCCGCCGACGATTGCGGCGAGAGCCCCGGCCAGCAGCAGGCCGAGCATGCTGCCGGCACCAAGGATCAATGCGATCGCGAATCCACGTCCCGGCCAGCCAAGGGTGGCGGCTGCAACGCCTGTTCCGGCGAGAACCATGAGCAGCCATGTCAGCGTGTAAGTACCCATCACGGCGGGCCCATCACGGCTGATCCGGTGCGATAATGCGGAAGATTCGCAACGCGCCTTCCTCGAACACGGGTTCAGACGGAAACCGCAGGTCCGGGGTTCGCACCTGGCGGCTGTCGGCGTCGTAGGGCCAGTCCTGCATGCCGTAGAGCACAAGCAAGGTTCCTGGCGGGAAGTTGTAGCGCATCGGATCGATCGCACGAACCAGCAACGCGGCATTGACCGGCAAGGCCAGGTATTGCAGGCGAGTCATCTCGACCGGTGAAGCGGCATGAATCACGACGCGCGGAGGCGGGTCGGAGCGCGCTACCACTTCACGAATGCGATCCGCCGCCTTGAGCAGTTCGTCGTCCGGCACCAGTCGGGCACGCTCGGACCAGCTCTTGCCGGCGTAAACCTTCCGCGTCGTCGCCTGTCGTTCGTACAACTGGCCGACCCAGACGGCATCCAGCAATAACCAGCCGAGCGCGAATACCAACACGATGCCGATCCGGAATTCGCGCCGGCGCCAGCCGAGCAACAACAGGCCCACCACGCCGACGATGACAATGGCCGACTCGACCACCAACAACATCGCAGGGCGTCGCGGCAGGCTGAGCCCCGCCTCTTGGTCGACCGAGCTGACCGAAAACAATCCCCAGGGCCGATACGCGAGCCAGTCGGTCGAAAGCGCCGCCAGGCCTCCGCGCCAGGATGGCGACCACAACTGGGCTTCGACCAGGCGGAATGGCGCGAATGCAATGCCGTTCGGTATCAACTGCGGCGTGGCCGATTCAATGAAGCCGATTTCGCTGATCTGACCTTTCCAGGCCGGCACGTCACGCAGGTTCAACGCCGATTCCCCGCGCCCTGGCCACGGCAGCGATACCACCTGGACGTCGTCCGGATCGCTGGCGCGACGGAACAGCAGCGACAATTCCAGCGTGCGCGGAAAGTCGTCGAAGCGATAGCGCAGGACGTGGAACGCGGCAGCATCGATGCCCGCCATGCCCAGTGGCAGCGCCTGCAATGCGACGCGCTCATTGCCGACGGCGCCGACCTCCAGGCCGGCTTCGGTGTGCAGTGCCGATCCCATCACGATCTGGAAATCACCTGGCTCAAGGTGACGCCGCTCCGCAGGCGCAAGTGGCGACGACCATGGCACGCCAGCGGCTGCCAACACGACGGCGACGATCAGCAGGATGCTGACGGCGGCGAAAAGCGGAATTCGCCGGCTCACGCGGCCGACGCCATCAAGCGATCCAGTTCGGCCCGGCTGAAACCGGCGGCGAGCCGTGCTTCGACATTGAATGGACCTTTCACGCCGCCATGCAGATGGGTCTCGACGAGTTGGTTGAAGGTGACGTCCGGCTCGACGCCGGCGCGCTCGCAGCACCAGTGGAACCAGCGCGTGCCAGCCGCGACGTGCGCGACTTCCTCGTCCAGGATCACGCCAAGCAGGGTCACTGATTTCATGTCGCCAACTTGGCGCAGGCGCTCGATCATCGCCGGCGTCACGTCCAGCCCGCGCGCTTCGAGCACGCGTGGCACCAGCGCCATGCGCTCAAGGCACGAGCCGGCGGTGCGAACTGCCATGTCCCAGAGGCCGTTATGGGCATCGAAATCGCCGTAGCTGAAACCAAGTGCTTCGAGCCGCTCGCAGACCATGCCGAAGTGACGCGCCTCGTCCGAGGCAACGACGACCCAGTCGCGGTAATACGCATCGGGCATGTCGCGAAATCGGTAGACCGCATCCCAGGCCAGGTTGATGGCGTTGAACTCGATATGGGCCACCGCGTGCATCAAGGCTGCGCGCCCGCCAACGCTGCCAAGGCCGCGACGCGGCAATTGGCGTGCATCGACCAGTTGCGGTTTCGACGGCCGACCAGGATCGCCAATCGGTTCGACCACATCGCCATGCCGGATTGGCAACCTGCCCTGTCCGAAATCCAGCGCAGCTTGCCGGGTCAGCGCAATCTTTTGTTTGGGACTGCCGCTGCGCAGGCACGCGCGTGCTACGTTGAACAGTGAAGCCTCGCCCGTCATGGCGTTACCGCTGCGTGGAGCTGTTTCGCATGGTCGGCATGATATCGGCTGGAACCCGCACGCGTCGTGCGTTGCCGATCGCTCCGCGAAGCGCATTGACTCAACCGGCCTCGCGCAGCGCAGCCTGTGCCTCGTCGGAACGACTGAATTCCAGCTCGTTCAAATAGGTCGGCTCAACGCCGGTGACGTATTCGCCGGAGAAGCACGAGGTGTCGAAGTGCTTGAGCGCCTCGTTGCCTTCGGCGACCGATTCGATCAGGTCATGCAGGTCGAGGTAGACCAGCCAGTCGGCGCCCAAAATTTGCTCAATCTCTTCGACAGTGCGGCCATGCGCAACCAGTTCCGCGGCGGCCGGCATGTCGATGCCGTAGATATTCGGATAGCGCACCGGCGGCGCCGCCGACGCGATGTAGACCTTGCGCGCACCGGCATCGCGGGCCATCTGGATGATCTGCTTCGAGGTGGTGCCGCGTACGATTGAATCGTCGACCAGCAGTACTGCCTTGCGCCGGAATTCGAGATGGATCGGATTCAACTTGCGGCGCACCTGCTTCACCCGTTCGCTTTGGCCCGGCATGATGAAGGTGCGGCCGATGTAGTGGTTCTTGACGAAGCCATCACGCATCGGCACGCCCAGCGCCAGGGCCAGCGACGACGCCGACGTGCGTGAGGTATCGGGAATCGGAATGACCGCGTCGATGTCGTGATCGGGACGCAGCCGGCGGATTTTCGCCGCCAGCTTCTCGCCCATGCGCAGGCGAGCCTTGTAGACCGAAACGTCCTCGATCATAGAATCGGGCCGCGCGAAATAGACGTACTCGAAAATGCATGGCGCGTGCTGCGCCGCTTCCGCGCAATGTCGCGTATGCAGTTCGCCTGACTCGGTGACCAGCACCGCTTCACCCGGACCGACATCGCGCAGCAGGCGGAAACCGAGAATGTCCAGCGCCACCGACTCCGACGCGACCGCGTATTCCTTGCCGTCCACGGTGTCGCGCTCGCCCAGCACCAGCGGACGAATGCCATGCGGATCGCGAAATGCCACCAGCCCGTAGCCGAGCAGCAGCGATACCACGGCGTATCCACCGCGACAGCGCGCGTAGACCCCGGCGATCGCCTTGAAGATATGGTCCGGCGACAGTTTCAGGCGATCCTGGATCTGCAGTTCATGGGCAAGCACGTTGAGCAGGATTTCCGAGTCCGAACTGGTGTTCACGTGGCGGCGGTCGTCTTCGAAGATATCGCGGCGCAAGGCCGCCGTATTGATAAGGTTTCCGTTGTGGGCCAGCGCGATGCCGTACGGCGAATTCACGTAGAGCGGTTGCGCCTCATCCGAATCGATCGATCCTGCGGTCGGATAGCGGCAATGACCGATGCCGACGTTCCCGCGCAAGGTCAACATGTCCTTGGGCATGAACACGTCGCGGACCAGCCCCGCGCCTTTGTGCAGGCGCAGCCGCGAGCCGTCGATGGTGGCGATTCCGGCCGCATCCTGGCCGCGGTGCTGCAAAACGGTCAGCCCGTCGTACAGCGACGACGCGATTTCCGACTTGCCGACGATTCCGATGATTCCGCACATGCCGTGACTCGTTGATTGCCTTGGATTAACTTCAGCGCCGTGAGGGTTCCGGTGTGGACCGCTCTGCGTCGGGTCGCTTCGTATCGGGTCGATTCGTATCGGGTCGATTCGTATCGGCCCGCTTCAAATCGAGATCCTGCGAATCTCGCGGCTGTCGCAGCGGTACATCCTTCACCAGCACCGCATCGCGCTTGGGCGCGCCAGCGGCGTCCTGCTCTGCCACAGCGTCGTTCGATCGCAAATAGTTTGACAGCTCCGCCGGCAGATAGGTCTTTACCCATGTCGCGGCCGACTCGAATGTCGGCAGCAAGCGCGATTCCTGCCACCAGGCATCGCGATGAAACGGCGTGAAACCCAGCATCAGCACGAGCAGCACGATGACGGCGACGCCGCGCACCAAACCAAACACCAGCCCGAGCAGCCGATCCGTGCCCGACAACCCGCTGCCGCTGACCAGCCGCCGCAGCAGATACCCGACCAGCGAGCCGGCGATGACGACGAGAATGAAGCAGCCGACATAAGCCATGACCAGGCGCAGCCCCGGCGATGCGAAATCCTGCGGAAACCAGGTCTCGACGAACGGCCCGCAGTACCACGCGACCCACCCCGCGAGTATCCAGCAGGCCAGCGCCCAGACTTCAGATACGAAGCCGCGCAGCAGGCCGACAATGATCGACAGACCGAGTACGAAGAGGATCGCGATGTCGGCGTAGTTCACCTTTTCCGATACTCGCCAAATCTGGGGTTCCAGACCACTCGCAGCGACGTATCCCGGCGGACTACGCCGGCCGGGCCATTCACGGGCTCGAAACCACCACGCCGTCGATCTTCAAACGTTCGCTGACCCGGGCGAGCGCTGCTTCCGCGCTGTCGCGACTGGCCTGCGGTCCGATGCGGACGCGCCACATCGGCTTGCCTTCGCGGGTCACCTTGTCGATGAAGGCAGGAAAGCTGGCGGTGCGCGCCTTGTCGCGCAACCGGTTGGCTTCGCCGATGGTCGCAAATGCGCCCAGTTGCACGGCCCATCCGCCAGCTGCGACGGCAGTCGAACCGGTCGCTGGCGACGGTGACGTTGCTGTTGGCGCGTCGGCTTTTTCAACCCGCGGCGGTGCCGCTTTCGTATCGCTGGCGTTCTGCACCACGCTGGCCGGCGCACGCAAGCTGGTCTGGCTGATGCGCAGGCGGGTTGCCTCGGCCGCTGCTCGATCGGCGAACGGTCCCACCCGAACGCGCAAGGTCGGCTTTCCGCCAAACGTGCTCGCTTCGGTGAACGCTGCATAGCCGGATTTCTTCAGTGTGGCGGCCAGGTCGATCGCATTCTTCTGTGCGCCGTAGTCGCCGAGATGGACGAAGTAGCTGCCATTGGCCGCCGTTCCGGGCAGGTCGCCGGTGCTGGATGACGGTGGCGTAGTTGAGGGCGCCGCCGTCGAAGATGAGGTCGTTGATGGCGGTGTCGTCGCGGCCGGCGTCGTTGCGCTGGCGGCGGGCTCGTCGATCACCTGCGCGGGCTCCGATCGCGGCGCAGTGGCAGTGTCGACGGTGGCAATCCGGTTCGGATCCGGCGCAGCAACGGTCGTGCCTGCGCTCGGTTGGGCGGAAGTTGAATCCGGCGACGGCAGGTCGAGTGACAGCGTGCGCTCCTGAAATCTTCGATCCGGCGTCGGCGGCGCCTGCAGGTTGGCCGTCTCCTCCGTGCGTTTGGGACCGGGCCCGGTCAGCAGCATGGGTACGAAGATGATCGCGAGGGCAATCAGGACGGCGGCACCGAGCAATCGTTGTTTCACGGCTGTGTCCATCGAACTCGAGCAGGGACGCTTCGTCGGGGACGCGATTATAGCCGCAGGCTGGTTGGAGCCACTGTTGCACAGGCCACGTATTGCTCTCGCTCGGCCATTTTGATGGCTGCCGCGGCGACGTGGAACGAGCCAAATGCCACGATCAGGTCGCCACGGCGCGCCGAAGCCTGCGCGGCATCGAGTGCGGCGACGATGTCCGGATGCGTCGTGACATCGCGCGACAGCGCCGGAGCAATGCGTTCGCGCAAGGCCGCCGCGTCCAATCCACGCGCGTTGGCGCCATCCAGGCCGCCGAGATGCCAGTGGTCAAATGCACCATCAAGCACCGCGACGATGGCCGCGACATCCTTGTCGGCAAGCGCGCCGAACACGGCGATGCTGCGGCCGCGCGGCGGGTGATCGAACAGATACTGCGCGAGCTGTCGCGCCGCCTGCGGGTTGTGCGCGACGTCGATGAGCATTTCGACGCCCGCGTCGGACACGCTGCGTTGCAGGCGTCCGGGCAATCGCGCATCGGCAATGCCAGTTGCCAGGGCACGCGGATTCCAGCCGAGGCGTCCACGCAGAGAATGCAGCACGGCAATCGCTGCCGCCGCGTTGTCGATCTGCGCCGATGCGCTCAACGCGGGCAACGGCAATTCCAGTTCGATCGAATCACAGCGCCATATCCAGTGATGGCTGTGGTGCTCAATACCGTAGTCGCCACCGGAACGAATCATGCGTGCGCCGATCCGCTCGGCTTCCGCGAGCAATCCCGCTGGCGGCTTGGATTCACCAATCACGGCCGGTCGACCGATGCGAAAGATGCCGGCTTTCTCGCTGCCGATGCTGTCGCGATCGTTGCCAAGCCAGTCCTGATGATCGAGGTCGATCGTCGTCACTATTGCGGCATCGGCGTCGATCAGGTTGACCGCATCGAGGCGGCCACCGAGGCCGACTTCAAGGATAGCGAGATCCAAATTGGCGTCGGCAAAAAGAAGCACGGCGGCGAGCAGGTTGAACTCGAAATAGGTGAGCGCGACCTCGTCACGCGCTTGCTCGATGCGTTCGAAGGCTTCGACGAGGCTGGCGTCGTCGCAGTCCAGGCCATCGATACGGATGCGTTCGTTGTAGGCGATCAGATGCGGCGACGTGAATGCGCCAACACGCAGGCCAGCGGCACGCGTCATCGCTTCAAGGAACGCAACCGTCGAACCTTTGCCATTGGTGCCACCGACACTGATGACCGTCGGCGCTGGCGCTGGCGAACCCAGTCGCTGCCATACCACCCGAATGCGATCCAGGCCCAGTTCGATTTCGCGCGGATGAATGCGCTGCTGGTATTCCAGCCACTCGTCAAGGCTGCGCATGTTCAGTCCGCAACGCCGTTTGCACGCAACGCGTGGAACTCGTCGACGAACGCATCGAGCCGATCATCCGCAATCGCCGCACGCAAACCCTGCATCAGCCACTGGTAGTAGTGCAGGTTGTGGATGGTTGCGAGCTGGTTGGCGAGGATTTCGTTGCACTTGTCGAGGTGACGCAGGTAGGCGCGACTGAATCCGTTCGCGCAGGAATGGCAGGCGCAACCTTCCTCGATTACCCGCGTGTCCTGACGGTACTTCGCATTGCGGATGCGCAGCGTGCCGTGCCGGGTGAACAGGAATCCGTTGCGCGCGTTGCGGGTCGGCATCACGCAATCGAACATGTCCACGCCGCGACAGACCGCATCGACCAGGTCTTCGGGTCGACCGACGCCCATCAGGTAGCGCGGCTTGTCGGTGGGCATTTGCGGTGCCAGCGCATCGAGGGTCTGGTTGCGCTCGTCTTCCGGCTCGCCGACGGCAAGGCCACCGATCGCGTAACCGTCAAAGCCAACTTCCTGCAGACCATCGAGTGACGCGCTGCGCAAGGCAGGATAGATACCGCCCTGCACGATGCCGAACAACGCGTTCGGATTCTCCAACTGCTTGAACGCATCGCGCGAACGCCGTGCCCAGCGCAGTGACAGTTCCATCGACGTACGTGCCTCGCGTTCGGTGGCGGGATACGGCGTGCACTCGTCGAAGATCATCGCGATATCCGAATCCAGCACGGTCTGGATCTGCATCGACACTTCCGGCGACAGGAACACCTTGCTGCCATCGACCGGCGACGCGAAGGTGACGCCTTCCTCGACGATCTTGCGCTTGTGCGCCAGCGAGAAAACCTGGAACCCGCCCGAGTCGGTCAGGATCGGCTTGTTCCAGCCGATAAAGCGATGCAGGCCACCGAACGCGCGTATCACGTCGAGACCGGGTCGAAGGAACAGGTGAAACGTGTTGCCAAGGATGATCTCGGCACCGATCTCGCGCAGGTCGCGCGGCGTCATCGCCTTCACCGATCCGTATGTGCCGACCGGCATGAACGCGGGCGTTTCAATCGTCCCGCGAGCAAACGTCAAGCGACCACGACGGGCACGACCGCTTCTCGCCAGCAACTCAAACTGCATCGTCGTGGACCGCGTTGTCGTGTTCGGTTGGCGGCCAGATCAACATGGCATCGCCATACGAGAAGAACCGGTAACGCTGGTCGACCGCATGCTGGTATGCGTCGAGAATGCAGTCGCGACCGGCATACGCGCTGACCAGCATCAGCAAGGTCGATTCCGGAAGGTGGAAATTGGTGACCAGACCATCGACGCTGCGGATGCGATAGCCGGGGTAGATGAAGATCTGGGTCTCACCGGCGAACGGTTGCAACACGCCATCGCGCAGCGCGCTCTCCAGTGCGCGCACGACGGTGGTGCCAACCGCGATGACGCGACCACCACGTGCTCGTGTTTCGCGAACCTGCTCGATCAACACCGGACCGACGTTCAACCACTCGCGATGCATCACATGCGCGCTCAAGGCTTCGACGCGCATCGGCTGGAACGTGCCGGCGCCGACGTGCAGGGTCACGTGGCCGAAATCGATACCCCGATCACGCAGCCGTTGCAGCAACTCCTCGTCAAAATGCAGGCCCGCGGTCGGCGCGGCAACCGCGCCGCTCTCGCGAGCGAACACGGTTTGATAGCGTTCCAGATCGGCGTCGTCGGCATCTCGCTCAATGTACGGCGGCAACGGCATGCGGCCCAGTCTGACCAGCAATTGTTCGAAGGATTCCGGAGGTTCGCAACGCAGCTCGAAGAACTCACCGTCGCGACCGAGCACCGTCAGCACCGTGCCGTCGGCCAGCGCGATACGACCGTCAGGCTTCGGCTTCTTGCTGACGCCCAATTGCGCCCGCGCGGTCTGCGCAGCCGTCACGCGCTCGACGAGGATTTCGACCGCGCCGCCACTTTCCTTGTGCCCGAACAATCGCGCCGGCAACACCCGCGTGTCGTTGAACACCAGCAGGTCGCCTTCTCGCAGCAACTCGGGCAATTCGGCGAAGCGACGATCATCGACCCGCTCCGCCGCCGCATCGATAACCAGCAAGCGACTCGCCGAACGCTGCGCCAGCGGCTGCTGCGCAATCAATTCACTCGGCAACTCGAAATGGAAATCAGACTTCTTCAAGGCACGACCGTGAAACTCGGGACGCGCATTGTAGGGGACCGTTGGACCCGCACAGCATGCAAGTTTGCAGGGGGAATCCGCTCCGGAACTGAAAAATTGGCCGGTGGATGTGCGTGAAACTCACGTCAAATTAACGCTCAAACGCGCCCCTGTTTCGGAGGTACCCGTTACTGGGTTGGGTCGGAACCAACTTGCACTCCACCGAATACTGAGCCGTAGGTGGCCGAAACAATGTCGGGCGGTCCGGCAAGTCAAGTCCCGCCATCGCGACCATTCAGCCTGAAAGGTGCCAAAATGCTGTCGATATCAAAGGGCGGTTGCGGTCATTCCGACCGGTCGCCAGCGGGAGGATTGAGTGGCGGCAGCGCTCGACAACGGTTTGGACGGATGGTGTGCGCGTCTTTGGCCGCGGAGCATTGTTCGCACTGCGCTCATGGGCGTGCTCATGCTTGGCAGCTCCACGGCTTCTGCACAGGTAGTTGTTTCGATCCTGGGCAATCAGGCGTTGGCCCACATCTCGCTAGCCAGCGGCCCGGTAATATACGAAGCCGACGTCACCATCACGTTTGATGCGCCGGTCAATCTGACTGTAGCCGAGCTCAATCTGACTGCCAGCCTGGTCAACCCGCTCGACCCGGCGCTGCTTGCACGATTGTCGTCCTGTGGATTTCCTTGTGCGATTGATCCCGCGTTTCCGGTGATCGTTACCGTCGAACCGCCGACTCTTCCGCAGTTGTTCCACAGTGCGTTCGAGGAAGGCGAACCGGAAAACGGCAATCTCGGGTTCTTGAACACCTACGAATTCGAATTGCATACCGCCAACATCGATTGTGTCGGCGTTCTGGCCGGTCCCTGCCCGACCACGCAGTATCGATTGTTCAAGGCACCGGTCGGCGGCAACTTCAAGGACATCACCAGCAGCGTGCTCAAGGGCAGCGTCCGGGCACGCGGGCGCGGTGGTGAGTTCTCGCAATTCCTGATCGTCCAGGATGCTCGGCTTTCGACCACCGTCGAACAAGCGAAGGCAATGGACCTGAAAACGCGGATCCAGGCCGCTTCAATTCCTTCCGTGTTGCGAAACAACCTGCTGGCACAACTCGCCAGCGTGCAGGTGTCGTTTGGCCTGTCCGACTATGCCATGGCAATCATCACCCTCGACCAGTTGATCGCGAGCGTCCAGGCGAATGCTGGCGGCGCAATCGCCAATGCGTGGAGTTCTGATCACACGCTGGTCAACGACGCGGGCGAGGTGCTGGCTTTGAGCCAGACGCTCCGCTACACCCTGGTCCGGCTGCAGAACGGAAACTGATGCCGGCGCGGTTCAACGCATATTTGCCCGACAGTGCCGCCGTCGTGCAGTTGCTCGACGACGCAAAGGTCTATCGAATCGGTCGCGGTGTCGACAGTGAGCTGGTCATCGATCACGCATCGGTCTCGCGCCAGCATGCGGAACTGACGAGCGAGGCGGGACAGTGGTCGATTCGCGATACCAGCAGCAAAAACGGTTTGCGCGTCGATGGCCGCCGCATCGAGACGGCGGCTTTCAGCACCGACACCTGGTTCTCGATTGGCGAAATCTACTGCTGGCTGGAGTTGCTCGACACTGAGGCGATCGCGCAATGGCGCGCCCACGAGGCTGGACGCCGGGCGACGCTACGTCGGCTGTCGACCCGTCTGACGCCCAACATGGGTATCAACTCGCTGTTGCCGCGCGCCCTCGACGGCGTATTGCAGCTGTCAGGCTTCGAACGTGGCTTCGTCCTGTACGCCAGCGAAGGCGAAGCATTTCGAGTCTGCGCAACGCGCGGAATGCGAACGAGCGATCTGGCGGATTCGGCGTTCGACGGCAGTGCGACTTCCGTCGAAGCAGCCGTGCTTACGCGGAAAAGCGTGATCTGCTGCGATACCGAGGGCACTCCGTGGCTGGGCGCCCGGCCCAGCGTCCGGCTCGGTGGCATTCGCGCCCTGGTTTGCGTGCCCATGCTTGAAGGCGACAATGTGATCGGCGTGGTCTACGCAGACAGCCGTCTGCCCGGCCCGCCGATGACGACATTCGATCTCGAACTGGTCGAAAGCGCTGCCCATCAAGCCGCAACGGCATTGGCGGCACGTCGCCTGCAGGATGACGTGGACGGCTTGCTGCGTTCCGCTGCCGATGCCGGATTGAACGCGCCACGCTGGGACGATCTGCGGGGCTGAACCAACCCTACTCTGGAGCGAATGGTTGAGCGCGTGAATCCGCGCTATCTTGCCGGCATGCCGATTGACGCCAATCCAGCGCCACCGCGTTCGCATGTGGAGGCAGCGACGCTGACTAGCCATCTGATGATGGCCGAGCTCAGCAGCGGCGACGTGCTCGCCGGACGTTACCGGATTGAAGCGATGCTTGGCGTTGGTGGATATGGCGTGGTGTATCGCGCGCATGACCTGACCCTGGGCATCGATGTCGCGCTGAAGCTGTTGCGCGCGGAGATTGCGCGGCGGCCGGAAGCGTTCGAGCGATTCCGCGACGAATTGCTGCTGGCGCGACAGGTTTCGAGTTCGCATGTCGTGCGTATCCATGACATCGTCGAGCACGAGGGACGCTGGTTCATCAGCATGGACTACGTCGACGGCGAATCTCTCGAGCATCGACTGGATCGCGACGGCAAGCTGCCGACCGACGTTGCCATCGCGACCACGCGCGGCTTGCTCGAGGGACTCGCCGCCGCCCATCAGCGCGGCGTCGTCCATCGCGACATGAAGCCCGCCAACATCCTGCTCGACAGCAGCGGCCATCCGTTCATCACCGATTTCGGCATCGCACGCAGCCTTGGCGCGACCGCTGTCACGCGGACCGGAATGATTGTTGGCACACCGGGATATCTGTCGCCCGAACAAGCGCGCGGGGACCCGGTCGACGCACGCAGCGACCTCTATGCCGTCGGCTTGATTCTCTACGAAATGCTCACCGGCGCTCTGCCGTTCAGCGGTGGCACGCCGGCCGAAACGGTGATGCAGCGCATCGTGCGACCGCCACCGTCGCTGGCGAAAGCCGTGCCTTCGCTGCCGCACTGGCTGCGTGCATTTTCCGATCGGCTTTTGCAGACCGATCCGCACTATCGGTTTGCCAGCGCGAAGGATGCGTTGCGGGCGCTGGACGCGCGCTCGGTTCCCAGGCCGCCCATCAATCGACGCCTCGCGATGGGTCTGTTGCTGTCGATCATGCTGATCGGCGGCTCGGCCATCTGGCTTTGGCAAAACCCCGACTGGCGCGAACGGCTGGTGCAAATCGCCGCCTCAACGACGCCGCGTGTTGCCGTGCTGCCGATTCGAACGCCCCCGGATGATGCCGAGCTCGCTGCGATCGGCCGCGCGATCGACGAGCATCTGCAGGTCTGGATGCGTAGTGATCCGGCAGCCGCTTCGATACCGCGCAGGCGGGTCGCCGATGCGCTCGCTCGCCAGACACCAGGCATGAGTGACGATGCCCTTTTGCGACAACTGCCAGACATCGCCAATGCGGCGGGAGCGAACCGGCTGCTGATCGGCAGCCTGCGCCGGGACGGCAGCAGCTTGCGGATGGAGTTGTCGGTGTGGCCGCAAAACTCGGCAGCAAGTCCGGTATTGATGGTCGTTCAAGCTGTGGACGTTTCCGGACTGCTGGCGCAGTACGAGAAGGAAATGCCTCGCGTGTTCGTTGCGCTGTCGATGCAGCCGGCTGCCGCACCGATGCTCGCCGCGCAATCGCTGGTAGAGCTCGGCAGCGGATTGCTGGCGCTCGACAAAACGGATTCCGACCGGGACAGCGGCGCCGCCGCGGTCAAGGCGTTGGCCGCCGCTGCGGAACGAGCCCCCGGCAGTCCGATCATCGAAGTCAACCTGCTTTCGGCACAGGAACTCGCCGAGCAGGACTTGCCAGCGCAGGCAACGCTTGACCGGCTGCTCGCGTTGCCTGCAAGCGACGGTGGGCCGCTGTTGCACGAATCGCGTGCCAGGGCGCAACTCGACAATGGCGACACCGATGGCGCGGTCGATTCCCTGGACGCAGCGACGAAGGCTTATCCCCACGACGTGGTGTTGAGCCTGCTTTTCGCCGATGCTCTCGTCGCCGCAGGCGAAGGCGACAAGGCACTGGTCGTGCTGCGCAGGGTCGTCGACGCGGATGATCAGGACGCGACCGCCTGGTTTGCGCTGGGCCGCACCGCGATCCAACAGGGACAGGCCGATGCCGCCGTCAGCAATTTTCTGATCCATGCCCTGGTGCTGAATCGCCTGCGTGGCGATCGCGCTGCAGAAGCGCAGACCAGCAATGCGCTCGGGGTGGGTTACGAACGGATCGGCCAACTGGAAGCGGCAAGCCGGCAGTACGCCCAAGCTGCCGAAATTCGACAGGCGATCAGCGACGACGTTGGCCTGGCCAAGTCCCTGCGCAACCTGGCGATCGTTCAAGCCGTGCTCGGCGACACCGTCAACGCCGACCAGACCTTGAATCGCGTCCGGACACTGCTGGAACAGCGCAACGACAAGCAAAGCCTCGCTGGCCTGTACAACGATCGCGGTGTGGTCGCCGAGGAGCGCGGCGATTACGCCGAAGCGCTGGGCTTCTATCGCCAGGCGTTGGCATTGCGACAGCAACTGAACGCACCCGCACTGGTTGCCGAAAGCCTGAACAACGTGGGCTTCAGCCAGTTCAATCTTGGTGACTTTGACAACGCGCTGGTCTACTGGCAACAAGCGTTGGCGCAATTCCGGCAGATCGGGGACCGCAGCGGCGAGCTGCACGTGTCGGAAAGCATGGGCTTGCTCGATATTGCCCGAGGCCGATTTGACGCAGCCCGCGAACGACTTACGTCGGCTTTGCAGTCGGCCGAAGACCACCAACTGCCGGAGGAAGCTGCCGTCGCGCACACCTACCTTGGACAGCTGGCCTTGAACGAGGGACGGCTTGCGGACGCGCAGTTGGCGGCGAGCAAGGCCGCCGCTGTTTTTTCGCATCGCGGTGACCAGCGTGGGCAGGCTGAAGCCACCTTGTTGCAGGCGTCCATCGCACTTGCGCTGGGCGATGCGCCCGAGGCGGGCAGAATGCTCGGCACGCTTCAGCCGGACCAGCTCAGCGCCGATCAGCGCATTGCCTTCCATCTCCTTCAGGCGCAATCGGCCCGACTCGCCAATGATCCAGCGCTGGCGCAGCGACAAATCGCGGCGGCCGGCGAGGCGGCAATCGACAGCCACAGTGCAATCGCGATCAGGGTCCGTCTGGAAGGCGCTCGCGTGGCTTTGGCCGGAAACGATATTGCCGAAGCGGCACGCTTGCTGGCGACTGTGCGCGCTGACGCCACCCGCCTTGGCGAGATTCCGCTGCGGCTGGACTGGCTGGAGCTGGAGATCGCGACTGCATTGCGCAGTGGCAATCGTGCCGAAGCCACCGATCGTTACCGGGAAGTGTTGACGATCCTGCGATCGACCGGCCGCTGGAACGGATCGGTTGTGTTGCATCGACTCGGCGCACTGGCGTTGCTTGATCGATCCGCCGAGGCCCAGGCCGCCCGCGACGCAGCGGATGCGCAACAAGTCCAACTGCTGGCTGATGCGCCGGCTGGCGCGCGAGAATCGTTGCATTCCCTGCTTGACGGACAGTTGCGCGACCTGGGGATCGAACATGACCACTGACACCGGCGCGCCGGCTGATCTCGAGCGGCGACTCGCCGATGTCGTCCGCCAGCAACAAGGTCTGGTTGAGCGACTGCAACACGATCAAAATCACTTCCAGAGTCTGGCGCGCTCGGTCTGGCGCGTGCAGGAAGACGAGCGTCGCCGCCTTGCCCGCGACCTGCACGACGGCATCGGCCAAAGTCTCACCGCCATTCTTCGATTGCTGAGCGAGTCGATCGACGCATTGCCCGCAGCACCCGATCCAACCCGACATCGATTGGAAAAAACGCGAGACATCGTCTTGCAGACGTTCGCCGAGACGCGGGCGTTGTCGCGCTTGTTGCGTCCCCAGATACTGGATGAACTCGGACTGGAACCGGCGCTGCGCTGGCTGGCCCGAACCGTGGGTGAAACCCATCCACTGGCGATCACGGTGGAAATCGACGATGACCTGCCCGACCTCGACAGCGATCGCAACACGGTGATCTTCCGGGTCGTGCAGGAAGCATTGACCAACGTGGCGCGACACGCGAACGCGACCCGCGTCGACATTCTTGTCAGGCATCTCGACAACCGGGTCAGCGTCGAGATTCGCGATGACGGCCGCGGCTGTGACGTCGCCGCGGCACTTGCTACGGGAACGCACGGCCACGGGTCCGGAGTCGGCGGCATGCGCGATCGGGTGCGCTTGTTCGATGGCGAGTTCGACATGCAATCCCAGGCCGGCGCAGGCTGCCGACTGCTGGTCTCGTTTTCGTCGAAGCCGTCCGCCGAAAAGGTGTTGCCATGATCCGGGTACTGCTGGTCGACGATCACACCGTGGTGCGCGAGTGTCTTGCGGCGGCGCTCGGCAGCAGCAGCGACGTGCTTGTGGTCGGCGAGGCAGGTGATGGCGTCACCGCGATCGAACTGGCGATGAGCTTGCGCCCGGACGTTGCCGTCATCGACATCACGATGCCGGGGTTGAGCGGCATCGAAGTGGCGCGTCGCCTGCACGCCGACCTGCCGCGGACTCGAGTGCTGGTGCTGACCATGCATGAGGACGAGGAATACGTGCTTCATATGGTCAGGTCCGGCGCTTCGGGTTATCTGCTCAAGCACGTGGCGACCGCCGAGCTGCTCGACGCCGTACGCACGCTGGCGAGAGGCGGTGTCCACTTCGGAGCGTACGCAGCGAAGGTGCTGGCGACGGAAGTCCATCACCCGCACAAGGCATCCAAAGATCCGTACGGCGCACTGTCACCTCGCGAGCGCGAAGTGCTTCATCTGGTCGTTGAAGGCCTGACAACGAAAGAGGTTGCCCAGCGAATGCAGATCACTGACAAGTCCGCCGAAAATTACCGCAGCCGCATCCTTGCCAAGCTGGGTATCCGCAACAGCGTAGAGCTGGTCCGTTACGCCGTCCAGAAGCGCATCGTTCAGTAAGCGTTCCCGTCCTCGGGTTCCGGTTTGTTCAGGGGTTTCGCTGGCGTCAGGGCGCGACACTGCGCCAAGCGGTCCAACTGGAATGAGGGTTTTCCCTGATTGCGGCGAGGGTTTCCCCGTCTAGGCCTGATCCGCATTGAGGTCTAGCCTCAGGTTCCACTCGATGGGCGAGCATCGCCTGTAATTTGTCCGAGTGCAAAACCTTCAAACTATTCGGGGAGACGTTGCAATGAACTACTACCACGCCTATCGGACGACCATCCGTCATCCGCTGATGCTGCTGGCCACCATGGCACTCGCCATGGGTTGCAGCGTCACGTTCGCCGCAACACCATCCTCTGGCACGCTTTCGCAAGCCAACCAGATGGTCACCTGGACCGGCGGACCGCTGCTGCCTACCGCCTCGGCGACATGCAACGGACCAGCCAATCCGGCGTGCGACAACTTCGCGCTGACGATCAACCCGCCATCGTTTGGCTTCAAGGTAAAGATCACGCTGACCGCCTCGGCGGCAGACGATTACGACCTGGAAGTCTACAACCCTGCCGGAACCCTCGCGGCATCTTCGGGCGGCAGCGCGGGATCGCCTGAAATCGTTCAACTGCTGAGCCCCGCTGCCGGCACGTACACCGTCAGTGCGTCCCCGTACGCACCCGTTGGACCGTACACCGCCGTCGCGGAAATTATCGCCGACAGCTCAGGCGGTCCGCCGCCCGCAGGTGGTCCAGCCATCAAGTTCCTCAACTCCGCGCCGACCGGCGCGCAGGAGCCTGACCCCACTTGGCAGCGCTTCAGCCCCACCTTCGGCGCGAACGGGCTCGGCCTGACCGCCGGCGAGCCGACCCTCGGCATTCCGCACGTCAACAACCTTGCACTGCAGGCGACCTCGCCTACCCAGTCTCGCACGATGTACATCGCGTCGCTGCAAACCTTGCGCGCCACTTACGACGACTGCACGGTCCCTTCCACGGTGCTGTGGGAAGACAAGAGCGTGCCAACCCACGCCACGACGCTGGACCCGATCCTGCAAGTGGATCCGCTAACCGGGCGCACGTTCTCGTCGCAGTTGATCGGCGCGTCAACCTTGATGAGTTTCAGTGATGACGACGGCGAGAACTGGACGCCGAGCCAAGGCTCTGGCACCCCGGCTGGTGCCGATCACCAGACCTTCGGCACCGGAATCCTCCCGCCGAACGATCCCATTGGTGGAGTTGACTACCCCGACCACGCCATCTACTACGCATCGCAGAGCATCGCCACCGCGTTTGGAGCGCTCAGCCGCAATGGCGGCCTGACCTTCGGCCCCGGCGTGCCAATGTGGAACATCACCCAGTGTGGTGGTCTGCACGGCCACGTGCAGGTTTCTCCCTTGGACGGCACTGTCTACACACCGAACGGAAATTGCGGTGGCGAAGCCGGCGTGGCGGTCAGCGAAGACGCTGGCAGCACATGGACGGTACGCACGGCTCCCGGCACGCCGGGCGGCCCCGATCCGGGCGTCGCCGTTGGCGCGGATGGCACCGTCTTTCTAGGCACATGTAGCAACGACAAGACGCCGCTGGTCACGGTCAGCACCGACAAGGGCCAAAGCTGGACTGCGCCGATCAATGTCGGTTCTGGCGTCGGGATCGAGAATTGTGCATTTCCGACCATGGCTGCCGGTGACGGGGACCGCGCCGCATTCGCCTTCGTTGGATCGTCTGATCCGGGCCCGGGCACAGGTACCGATCCGACGGCATTCAGCGGATCGTGGTTCATGTACGTGGCGGTCACGTACGACCGTGGCGTCACCTGGACGACGTCAGTGGCATCGCCAGGCGACCCGGTCCAGCGCGGCATCATCTGTCTCGGTGGAACGCTTTGCGAAAGCAACCGTAACCTGCTTGATTTCAACGACATCAACGTCGATGAGAAGGGCCGCATCCTGGTCGCCTATGCCGATGGCTGCACTGGAAGTTGCGTCAACGGCGGTGCCAATAGCGGTACCGATATCGCACGCATAGCGCGCCAGCAGCCCGGCACCAAGGGCCTCTACGCGGCGTTCGACAACGTGTTGAATCCGGCTCCGACGACGCCGTCCAGTCCTTATGTGCTGGCATCGTCGTTCGTCGACACCGTCGCGGTAACCTGGTCGGTGCCATTCGATGGCAACCAGCCGATTACCAGCTACCAGATATTCCGAGCCGAAGGTGCCGGACCGTTCCCGATGGCTCCGCTGGCGACGGTTCCGTTCGGCACCAACAGCTATACCGACAGCTCGATCGTTTCCGGCAGCAGCTATCGCTACCGGGTTCTTTCGGTGAATTCGTTCGGATCTTCCCCGCAGTGCTTCGAGGCGCCGGTACAAGCGCCAGTTATCCTCGATCCATGCACCCTGCCCGGGGTACTGCGTGGCGAGGATGCCATGGGCGACCAGGCCGGTGGGCCAGCGCTGGATATCGAAAAACTCTTCGTTGCCGAACCCTTCCTCGGTGACCCGCAGATGTGTGCGACGCCATCGCCACAGAAGATCGTGTTCAACCTCAAGCAGGCCGACGGCGCGACGGCCGTTCCGAACAACGCCTTCGTCATCCTGTGGAATCGCGAATTCCCAGGTCCCGATCCAACCGGCGCGCAAACCTATGACCGCAACATGGTCAACATGCGCATCACGTCGACCGGTCCCGAGTGCCACTTCGGCAAAGTCACCGCACCGAGCGTGAATGGCGGAACCGACATCACCACACTTGATGCGGCGGACTGCATCCTGCGACCGGACGGCAACATCACGATTCGCGTGCCTTACAGCGTGGTCGACGACTGCATGGGAACCGGATGCTCTATCGCACCGGGTTACTCGCTGCCGGGGCTGGAAGTACGTGTTTACGCCAACAACCTGAGCGGACAGCCTGTGTCGCAGGGCACCTCCCAGGACTTCTCGCCGGCGCTCAGCTACACCTTGGCTGGCAACAACGCCTGCCGCGTCAACAACGCCCCAACTGCGAACCCGGACCAGCAGACCATCGACGCCAGCGGCAATCCGGTCGTGATCAATGTGTTGGCCAACGATGTTGCCAACGACTGCGACACGCTCAGCACGATTTCGGCAACCAATGGCGTGGTCGGTGCGACGATGGTCAATGGGATGACGACGGTGACCTACTCGCCGCTCAACACGAATAGTTGCAACGATCTGTTCACCTACAAGATCGGCGACAACAACGGCAACATGGCGCAGAGCACGGTGCAGATCACCGGCGATGGACACTGCCCGGTCATAGAAATGGGCGACGTGTTGTTCCGCGACGGGTTCGACAGCGTCCCGCCGTGCAGCTGCCCGACGCCGGCACCTGTCACACCGTAAGCAAGAGCCCGACCGCCGCCGATTTTTATCGGCGGCGGTTTTCGTTGAGGTGAGTTGATACCCTCTACTCGTCATTTCCGACTAGGCTCTCCGCAGCCCGGAGTGGTCTCGCCAAAATGGTTGGCCAGCCCCCACTAGGTTCGTCGTCATCCTCGCGAAAGCGGGGACCCATTTTGATCTTCGAGAATCAGTGAATCTACGGAAAAGTCAAAATGGGTCCCCGCTTTCGCGGGAATGACGACGGTGGTGAGATGGCTCGCGTTCAACATCCGAGTCGGTCACGAACGTCGAAAACGACACTATTCAAAGGACTTCACGATGAACTTGCTGACTCCTTCCCAAGCGTTGCTGATTCTGGCTGGTTCGTTTGCAGTCGCCAGCGGCTCCAGCGCCGCTGATCGCGTCGTCGAACGCTCGAAGACCACGACCGGCTTTGCCTGGGTAACCTCGTTGGAGGGAACCCGGTCAACCGCCTGCAGCGCGATAGCGACCACGAAGGGTGGTGCAGTAGTTGCCGGCCAGTTTGCTGGCGAACTGAAATCTGGCGGGCGCAAGCTGCTCCAGAATTTTGGCCGCAGCGATGGCTTCGTGGCCGCCATTTCCGACAGCGGCAAGGTGCTCTGGCAAGTCGCCGTCGGTGGCGATGGGAACGATCAGTTGCGCGCGATGGCGACCGATCCCGATGGCAACGTTTACGTCACCGGTTTCGTGTCCGGCGCTGCCAAGAACGATAGCGGCGCACTTCCCGCTTCGGCAGCCGGGGCCGACGCCTTCCTGCTGAAGTTGTCGTCGAAAGGCGAAATCTTGTGGACGCACCGGCTCGCCGGTCCGTTCGCGGACTCCGGCGAAGCGGTCTCGATTGGCGGCGATGGAACGGTGTTCTGGGGCGGGCATTTCCAGGGTGATGCGCGTCTGCTCCATGATGCGAAAACACCAGTCATTTCCAGTGACGGCGGCAACGATGCGTTTGTCGCCGCTTTCGACCCGCAAGGCAGAGCCAAGTGGCTGCATTCGTTTGGTAGCAAGCAAGCCGACGAAGTGACCGGCCTCGCCGCGGACGGGAACGGGGGCGTTTTCGTCACCGGATCGTATGAATCCCTGTTCCCGCTGCGTCGCGAGACGGGCATCGATTTTCTGCGTGGCAAGGGCGGTATCGATGCGTTCCTCATGCGTCTGGATGATCGGGGCCAGCTCGATTGGGCTCGAAGCATTTCCGGTCCGCAACAGGAACAGCCCGTCGCGATAGCGCTCGCGGGCGATCAATTGTTGCTGGCTGGCAATTTCCAGGATCGATTGCAGGTGAACCCAACGACCACGCTCGAAAGTGCCGGAGTGTTCGACGGCTTCATCAGCTCTTGGACGATGCAGGGCGAGCTTGCGTGGGCGCGACGATTCGGCGGAGCGGAGGCGGTTACCTTGCAAGCACTGCACGTCGGTCGTGGCCGTATTGACGCGGTCGGATCGTTCAAGGGCACACTCGATTTCGGGTCCGATGCCGGCATCACCGCGATCGAAAGCGCAAGCGTTACTCCGTTCATGGCCACCATCGACACGAGTGGTCGCTGGCTGAGCGTGCGTGAAGGGGCCGACGGTGAAAATGCAGACTTCCTCGGTGTCACTCGCTCTGCTGCTGGCGATGTGCTGGTTTGCGGCGTATCGAAAGGCGAACTCATCGCGAGCGACGGATCACGTCACGGCGACGAGCGTCGCGAGCCCTTCGCAGCGAACCGCCTCGGTGCGGAAGAATCGGACCAGTCAGACGCGAACGGTAAACTCGTGGGCACCCCCGACAAGAACATGGCCGAGCAAACGAAAAAGAAAGGAAAGAAGCGCCCCGTTGCATTCGTCGCAAGACTCCGCGAATAGCCGCTCAAGGGCAGCGCGAGAGCGGCACCCGCCGCTACAACCAGCCCTTCTGCCGCGCCAGTCGATAGGCTTCGATGCGGTTGCCGACGCCGAGTTTGCCGATGGCTTCGGACAGGTAATTGCGTACCGTTCCGTGCGAAAGGCTGAGCTTGCCGGCGATATCGGCGGCCGACATGCCTTCACCCGCGTAGCGCAGCACCTGACGTTCGCGGTCGTTGAGCGGATCGGCTTCGGACCACGCTTCCAGTGCGAGCTGCGGATCGATCGCGCGACCACCGCGGTGCACCGTACGCAGGGCTTCAGCGAGTTGGCCGGCGGGCGCATCTTTCAGCAGGTAACCCGACACGCCGGCATCGAGCGCGCGACGCAGGAAGCCGGCGCGGGCGAACGTCGTGACGATGACCACTTTGCAACCCATCTCATCGTGGCGCTGGATGCGCTGGGCGAGTTCAAGCCCGGTGAGGCCCGGCATCTCGATGTCGGTGACCAGGACGTCTGGCTTGCATCGTTGCAGTTCGCGCCACGCGATCTCGCCATCAGCGGCTTCGCCGACGACTACGATATCCGATTCCAGATTGAGCAAGGCGCTCAATGCGCCGCGCACCATGGCCTGGTCTTCGGCGAGGACGACACGAATCACGCAGTGTGCATCCGTGGTCGTTGCGGAGGAGCGTAGACGCCGGATGGTTGCGCAGCCATCGTCATTGGCACGCTGGCTTCAAGCTTTGTTCCGCGACCCCGCACCGACTCGATATGCAACTTGCCGCCAAGGGCTTCGACGCGCTCACGCATGCCTTTGAGCCCATTGCCCGCGATCACGTCACTGCCGCGACCGTTGTCGATGATGCTGAGACCAATCGACTCCGCATCGCTTTTGAACTTCACGCTCACAGCCGTCGCTCGCGAATGGCGTTGCACGTTGGTGATGGCTTCGCGGATGACCAGCGCCAGCACGGTTTCGATTTCGACCGGCATGCCGATGTCGCCGCCTTCGTATTCCATCGCAATGGCATCCGTTTCCAGCATCAGGCGCGCCGATGCCAATTCGGCGGCGATGCCGGCTGCGCGAATGCCGGTGACGGCGAGACGCACCTGCGAAAGCGCATCGCGGGCAACGCGCTGGACCTCATCGATCTCGCGCCGCGCGCCATGCGGATCGCGCTCGCAAAGGCGGCTGGCGAGTTCCGACTTGAGTGCCACCAGCGACAGGGTATGACCAAGCAGGTCGTGCAGGTCACGACCGATGCGCTCGCGCTCGGCCATGGCCGCGAGGCGGCGCACTTCGTCGTGGCTCAATCGCAGCTCGGCCTGTTTGCGCGTATTGACGATGTAGAAGTGGTTGCCGAACCCCGCCGCGACTGCAACAAAAGCCGCGACGAACAGACCGATAAAGTTGATGCCAAGCAGCCATGATTCGACGGCGAAAACCAGCAGCATCACCGCGATGAAGGTCATGGTGACGCGCAACCCGCGGCGCAGGAACGGCGCGAAAACCGCAGCGTAAATCAGGTAGGTGTTGGCGTTCGGGTGGATCGGCGCAAGGACGAAACCCAGCGCGCACATCGACAGCAGATACGGCCACAGCGCATCGCCGCTATGCCTGAAGCCACGGAAGTACAGCATCAGGAAAACCGGCATCGACAACAACGTGGCAACCAGCCAGTCGCGGCTGCCCATGTCGATGACCAGCGGCATGAACAGGAAGCCGAGATAGGCGAGCCAGAACACCGGTTGCCAGCCGAGTTCATCCATCTCGCGCGGCAGCAAAAAGCGCCGCAGTTTTTCCAGTTCTTGCTTCATTTTCACGATCATCTGCGTCCCGTCCGCCGCATAGGGATGTTCTGATTAACCTCACATAGGCGGCATGATGTCCGAAAGGTTCACAGATTGGGGTGTGTGGCGTAGTGCAGGCTGGTCGCCTGGTCAAGCCGCGCGCGTCAATCTGGGGGCCTTTCAGATATCACCCCGTCATTTAAAATCAATCGGTTGGGGCGCCTGTGCGAGGTCAATCAGAGCATCCCTGGTCAGGTCGGGCGAGACAGGCGACGCCAGGCCAATCCATAAAACACGGCCGTCATCGCCAGCAATGCGCCGACATGGACCAGTGTACTTCCGCCAGCGTCCTGTCCAACCACTTTCAAGGCCAGTTGGGCGAGGTGATATGACGGCCACACCGGAGCAAGCATGCCAATCGCCGCTGGCAACATTTTCAGTGGCAGCCACAGGCCGGACAGGAACGCCATTGGGAGATAGACCAGGTTGACGACCGCTGGCGCGGCCTGGCCGCTGAGCAAGCTGCCAATCCACAGCCCGAGCGCGCAGAAGGGCAAGGTACCGATCGTGTCGATCATCAGCAGCGTCGCCCATTGCGACGCACGCAGCTCGACGCCGCCCAGTGTTGCCGCCAAAGCCATCACCATCAGCGCGACGATCATGCCGAACAGCATCGCCATCGCCAGTTTCGCGAACAGATAGGCGCCGGCTGGCATTGGCAACACGCGCTTCAAGGTGAGGAATCCGCGCTCGCGATCGATCGCCAGCGATACGCCGATGCCGAACAGCGCGGGTGCCATCACGCCGAAAACGCCGTAGGTCGCGAGCATGTAGCGCGACACCTCGGCGCTGCCGGAACGGCCGGCGAGCAGCACGCCGAACATCAGGTAGAAGGTTCCGGGGAAGATCAGCGTCGGCAGGGCGAACGAGGGGGTGCGCAACATGCGCAGGAATTCGTACCAGGCTTCGCGGCGATAGATCGCGCCAATCGCGGGCGTGGTGCTTTCAGGCAAGGTCATCGTGTTCATGCGGATTCCTCGGCAGTCAGTTCGACAAAGGCATCGGCAAGGCCGGCGCGGCCCACCTCAAGTTCGGATAGCTGATCGTCAGCGGCCAGCAACCGTCGCACGATGGACTCTGGTTTGCTGGTCATGATTTCGATGCGGCCATCGATGCTGCGGGCAGAGCTGACATCGGTCCAACCGGCAATCGTCGATTCCGATTGTGAAGTGATGCAGCGAATGCGTTGCTGGATGACGCGACGGCGAATCTCGGCGATATCGCCTTCCGCGATCACACGGCCATCGGCGATCACGGCGACACGATCCGCGAGTGCTTCGGCTTCTTCGAGGTAATGGGTGGTCAGCAACACCGCCGAGCCGGCCAAGACCAGTTCGCGCACGGCTTTCCAAAGTCCCTGTCGCGCGTCGATGTCGAGGCCGGTAGTTGGCTCGTCGAGGAACAGCAGTTGCGGATTGCCGCAGATTGCCAGCGCAAATTGGACGCGGCGCTGCTGGCCGCCCGACAGTTTCCCGTAGCGTCGATCAAGCAAGCCGTCGAGACCAGCCAGCGCGATGCACTCGGCACTGCTGCGTGGATTCGGGTAATAGCCGCGCACCTGTTCCAGCAGTTCGCCGACCTTCAGCGTGTCTGGCAATTCCGTGGATTGCAGCATCACGCCGATGCGCTGGCGCACGGCAAGTTCAGTCGGCTTGTCGCCCAGTACTTCAACGTTGCCAGAGTCAGCACGCAGCGCGCCGAGAAGCACGTTGATGGCCGTGCTCTTGCCGGCACCGTTGCGACCGAGCACGGCGAGCAACTCGCCGGCGCGCACTTGCAGGTCGATGCCGTCAAGCGCGACGACGGCTCCAAACTTCTTGTGAACGCCGCTGAGGCTGGCGAGGATCGGCTTTGGTGAATCACATTCGGGTGCGGATTTCATTGCGACTTCCTTTGGCAACGTTGCCAGTGTCGGCGCGCAGGCGCGACGGAACGAGTAGCCGTCATCAGCCGCCGCGCATGACAGCCGTCATTGCCGCGCGGGGTTACGCCATCGGAGCTGGCGTGATACCCTGATCGCTTGCATTTTTTCCTTTAAGGTCAATGACCTGTCTCCGATTCGTGGCGCCCGAAGCGCGCCCGGTCGGCAACCCGGAGGTACTCCATCCATGCACGCACTGCTCAGCAAACTTCATGAAATGCGCGATTCCGGCGGCGCAATCCGTACCGTCGGAATTGGTGACGACAAGCTGGAGTCATTGCTGGGCGAATTTCCCGATCTGGCCGAAGCGGTTGAGGCCGCGCACGCGAGCCATGTCGAGTTGCGTGATGACATGAGCGACTTTCTGGCACTCGACGAGCAGGCACAGATCGACTGCGCCCAAGCGGATTTCGTCAACTTTTATCCGGACGATGCGGTCAACCCGTACGTGTCGCTCGCCGCGCGCGGGCCATGGGTGATTACCGTCAAAGGTGCGGTCCTTCACGATTCGGGTGGTTATGGAATGCTGGGTTTCGGCCACACGCCGAAGTCGGTGATGAAAGTGCTCGCGCAGCCGCAGGTGATGGCCAACGTGATGACGCCGAACATCGCCCAGTTGAAGCTGGCCGCTGCGTTGAACAAGGAGATCGGACATACCTGCGGCGGTAGTCCGTACGCGCGCTTTCTGTGCCTGAACTCCGGCTCCGAATCGGTTTCGCTGGCCTGCCGCATCGCCGACGTCAACGCCAAGTTGATGACCGACCCTGGCGCACGCTATGCCGGCCGTGGGATCAAGCGCCTAGCCGTGAAGGGCGCGTTCCATGGCCGTACCGAAGGACCGGCAGTGTATTCGGATTCCTCCCGCAAGGCCTACGTGCAGAACCTGGCCAGCTATCGTCACGAAGACAGCCTGATCACGATCGACCCTTACAGCGTCGAGCAGTTGCGCGCGGTTTACGCCGATGCCGATGCCAATGGCTGGTTCATCCAGGCCATGTTCCTGGAGCCGGTGATGGGCGAAGGCGACCCGGGTCGTGCGCTGACCCGCGAGTTCTACGATGCGGCGCGAGAGGCCACCGCCGCACACGGATCGTTGCTGCTGGTCGATTCCATCCAGGCCGGCATTCGTGCCCACGGCGTGCTGTCATTCGTCGATTACCCGGGCATGGAAGGCATCGCACCGCCGGACATGGAAACCTATTCGAAGGCGCTCAACGCCGGCCAATATCCGCTGTCGGTGCTTGCCGTCAGCGAAGAAGTGGCGGGGCTTTATCGCAAGGGCATCTACGGCAACACGATGACCACCAACCCGCGTGCGCTGGACGTGGCCTGCGCGGTCATGGCCGAGCTGACCCCGGCCGTGCGCGAAAACATTCGCGAGCGTGGTCGCCAGTTCGTCACCAAGCTGGAAAAACTGAAAGCGGAACTGCCGGGTTACATCACGAAAGTGCAAGGAACCGGTCTGTTGTTCTCGTGCGAACTGGCGCCGCAATTCAAGTGCTTCGGTGCCGGCAGCACCGAGGAATGGCTGCGCGAACACGGCTTTGGCGTGATCCACGGCGGCACCAACTCGCTGCGCTTCACCCCGCACTTCGAGATCACCGAAGCGGAAGTCGACCTGGTGGTTGCCGGCGTGCGCCACGCCTTGCTGGAAGGCCCGCGCATGGCGGCGCGCGAGGCGGCCTGATCCTGTAGACAGACTCCAACCCCATTGATGATCGGCCCGCTTCTGCGGGCCGATCCAGTTTCAGCATCCGCGTCAGTTGTTCGCGAAGCGATCGGTCGCTTCGATCAACTCGTGGGTTATCCCGCGTTCCAGGGCCGAATGCCCGGCGTCGGGAACGATGGTCAATTCCGCTTCCGGCCAGGCGCGGTGCAAGTCCCACGCGCTGCGCGCCGGACAGACCACGTCGTACCGACCCTGTACGATCACGGCAGGAATATTGCGGATGCGATCGACATTGCGCAGCAACTGGTCGTCGTTCTCAAGGAAACCACCGTTGACGAAGTAGTGGCACTCGATGCGCGCGAAGGCGAGCGCGAAGTCATCTTGTGCAGTCCCGCTGATGTGCGTGGTGTCCTGGGACAGGAAACTGGTCGAGCCTTCCCATATCGACCACGCTTGCGCAGCCTTCAACCGCACCTGCTTGTCATCGCCGGTCAGGCGTCGGTGGTACGCACTCATCAGATCGCCGCGCTCGGCAACCGGGATCGCCGCCAGATAGTTTTCCCAAATGTCGGGGAAAATCGCATCAGCGCCCTTTTGGTAAAACCACTCCAGCTCGGCGCGACGCAGCATGAAGATGCCGCGCAACACCAGTTCGGTAACCCTTTCGGGATGGCTTTGCGAGTAAGCCAGTGCCAGCGTGGATCCCCATGAGCCGCCGAAAACCTGCCAGCGTTTGATGCCCAGGTGTTCGCGTAATTGTTCGATGTCGGCAACCAGGTGCCAAGTCGTGTTGTCAACGAGCTCCGCATGCGGCGTGGAGCGTCCGCAGCCGCGCTGGTCGAACAGGATGATGCGGTAGCGATTCGGGTCGAAGAAGCGGCGCGCCTTCGCATTGCATCCCGCGCCAGGACCGCCATGCAGGAACACGACAGGCTTGCCATCGGGGTTGCCGCACTCTTCGTAGTACAGCGTGTGCAGGTCGGAAACCTTCAGCATGCCGCTGTCGTGTGGCTCGATTTCCGGGTATAGCGTGCGTGGTTTGCTGGTCATGTGATCTCCGGGTTGAAAGCTGATCATCCTGGCTGCCGGGGGCGATCTTTCACAGCCCGCTGGCGGCTCCCGCGACGGCGCGGAACAACGCCCGGCCCTTGCTCATGGTTTCTTCCCATTCCTTGGCCGGGTCGGAATCGAACACAATACCGGCCCCCGCCTGTACATGTAGCCGGCCGTCCTGGATCACGGCGGTACGAATCGCGATCGCAGTATCGGCATCGCCCCACCAACCGATGTAGCCGATGGCGCCAGCGTAGATATTGCGCTTGATCGGTTCCAGTTCCGCGATCACTTCCAGCGCACGGATTTTTGGCGCTCCGGAAACCGTGCCGGCGGGAAACGCGGCCTTCAACACGTCGGTGTAGTCCAGGCCGTCGCTGAGTTCGCCTTCGACCTGGCTGACGATGTGCATCACGTGCGAGTAGCGCTCGATCGCGAAGCTGTCAGTCAAGGTGACGGTGCCAGTCTTGCTGACGCGGCCGACATCGTTGCGGCCCAGGTCGATCAGCATCAGGTGCTCGGCACGCTCTTTCGGGTCGGCCAACAGTTCCGACTC
>JBBSLA010000021.1:0-29569 GCA_038255665.1 Lysobacterales bacterium
CTTCAGCGAACCCCGTAGCCAACTCGCGTAGTCGTGCAGTTTCATCGCACGACCGACCCGCCACGGGCGCATCTTTGGGCCATGTTTCTGTGCGAGCAGAAAGGTGGCTCGGCGGGCGGCAGCCCGGCGAAACGCTTGACCAGTCTGGCGACGGTCAGCGACAGAGCGCAGCGCGGCAGCCGAACCATACGCTTGACACACCTTGCGATAACAGCGACGAATGACCATGACAAACAAAAAATACCAAACCGGATTCGCCAACGAATTCGCGACCGAAGCGCTAGCAGGCGCCCTGCCCGAAGGGCGAAACTCGCCGCAGCGTGCGCCGTATGGGCTGTATGCCGAGCAGATATCCGGTACTGCGTTCACGGCACCACGAAACACCAATCGACGCAGCTGGTTGTATCGAATCCGACCTGCGGCGATGCATCGCCCATTTATCGCGTACGAACAGGCTGCGTTGCACAATCGCTACGACGAAACGTCGACCACGCCGAACCAGTTGCGTTGGGATCCGTTGCCGATGCCGACCACGCCGACTGATTTCGTCGACGGCCTGCTCAGCCTTGCCGGTAATGGCAGTGCGGCGTCGCAAACGGGTATCGGCATCCATCTGTATGTCGCCAACCAGTCGATGCAGGGTCGCTACTTCTACAACGCCGATGGCGAGTTGATGATCGTTCCGCAGCAGGGTCGTTTGCGCATTGCGACCGAACTTGGTGTGATCGAAGTCGAGCCGCAACAGATTGCGTTGATCCCGCGCGGCATCCGCTTTAGCGTCGAGCTGGCGGATGGCGAAGCGCGTGGCTATGTCGCGGAAAACTTTGGCGCATCGTTCCGTTTGCCCGACCTTGGCCCGATTGGCTCGAACGGTCTCGCCAACTCACGTGACTTCCAGACGCCGGTCGCGGCCTTTGAAGACGTCGAAGGCGATTTCGAATTGATCGCGAAGTTCGATGGCAGGCTGTGGGTAGCGCCCATCGGCCATTCGCCACTCGACGTGGTCGCCTGGCATGGGAACCATGCGCCATGTCGCTACGACCTGCGCCGCTTCAACACGATCGGCTCGATCAGCCATGACCATCCCGATCCGTCGATCTTCACCGTGCTGACCGCACCCAGCGATACGCCGGGAACGGCCAACATCGATTTCGCGATCTTCCCTCCACGCTGGTTGTGCGCGGTCGATACGTTCCGGCCGCCGTGGTTCCATCGCAATATCGCGTCGGAGTACATGGGCCTGATCCATGGCGCCTACGATGCCAAGGAAGGTGGATTCGTGCCCGGCGGTGGCAGCCTGCACAATTGCATGAGCGGGCACGGCCCGGATGCCGCGAGCTTCGCCAAGGCGAGCGTGGCAGACACCACGAAACCCGATTTCGTCGGCGACACCATGGCTTTCATGTTCGAGACGCGTGCGGTCATCCACCCGACGGCGCAGGCGCTCGAACTGCCGACGCTGCAACACGAGTACTACGAATGCTGGCAAGGTATCGTCAAGCATTTCAACCCGGCACAACCTTGATTGCGCCGACGAGAGGAAAGGAAAACGAATGAAACTTGCAAGCCTGAAAGCCGGTGGACGCGACGGAACCTTGATCGTGGTCAGTCGCGATCTGTCGCGTGGCGTGTCCGCCGCTTCCGTAGCACCGACCCTGCAACGTGCGCTGGAAGACTGGTCGAACAGCGCGCCACGCCTGAATGCTCTGAGCGAGCAACTCAACGCGGGCAAGGCGGCCGATGCGTTCGACATCGACATGCAGGCGCTCGCCGCTCCCTTGCCGCGCGCCTACGAATTCGTTGATGGCAGCGCCTACCTGCCGCACGTCGAGCGCGTGCGTCGCGCACGGGGCGCGGACGTGCCGGAGAGTTTCTATGTCGATCCGTTGATGTACCAGGCGACCAGCGCGGGTTTCCTTGGTCCACGCGATCCAGTGCTGGCGCAAAGCGAAGACTGGGGCATCGATCTCGAAGCGGAAGTCATCGTCGTCACCGACGACGTGCCGATGGGGGCGTCGCCTGCGCTGGCCGCCGAGCATATCCAGCTGATCGGGTTGATCAACGACGTATCGCTGCGTGGCCTGATTCCCGGCGAACTCGCGAAGGGATTCGGCTTCCTGCAATCCAAGCCGCGTTCGGCGCTGTCCCCGGTGCTGGTGACGCCGGACGAACTGGGCGATGCGTGGCGCGACAGCAAGCTGCACCGCGCGATGCGTACCTGGATCAATGGCGAGTGGTTTGGCGCGGCCGAATGCGGCGTCGACATGCAGTTCAATTTCGCCCAACTGCTGGCACACGTCGCCAAGTCGCGACCGCTGTCGGCGGGCACCATCGTCGGCTCGGGCACGATTGCCAACGAGGACACCGGCAAGGGCGCGTCGTGCCTTGCCGAACAGCGCACCGTGGAAACCCTGCGCGATGGCAAGCCGACCACGCCGTTCCTCAAGTTCGGCGATCGCGTGCGTATCGACGTGCTGGACGGCGACGACAAGACGATATTTGGCGACATCGACCAGGTCGTCACGCGCTACGATCCCCCGTCGTGACGGGCAGCCACCCGGGAGACAGTGTGTACAACCACCTGAAGCTTTACAGCTATTGGCGATCCAGCGCGGCCTATCGCGTGCGCATCGCGTTGAACCTGAAAGAGCTGCCTTACGAACTGATACCGGTCAGCCTGGTCAGCAACGGCGGCGAGCAACATGGCAAGGTGTATCACGAGCTCAATCCGCAGGAGCTGCTTCCGGTACTGGTCGATGGGCGTCGCGTGATCCGCCAGTCGATGGCGATCATTGAATACCTGGAAGAATCGTACGATGGCGAACGCACCCTGTTGCCTGCGATGAAGCGATCGCGCGCACGCGTCCGAGCGATCGCGCAGGCCATCGCCTGCGACATTCATCCGCTCAACAACCTGCGCGTGCTCAAGTACCTGGAAAACGACCTGGGACTACCGCAGGAAGAGCGCGAGATCTGGGTGCGCCACTGGATTTGCCAAGGGTTTCGCGCGGTTGAGGAACTGCTCAGCGACGATCCTTCAACCGGCACGTTCTGCGAAGGTGACACGCCGGGCATGGCTGACCTGTGCCTGATTCCGCAGGTCTACAACGCGGTGAGATTCGGTGTCGACATGACGGCTTTCCCGACCATCCATCGCATCCATCGCAGCTGCGAAACCCTGGATGCGTTCCAGGACGCGCGACCAGAGAACCAGCCGGACGCGCCGCAGCGCAAATAGGCGGACCGCGTTCGTAGAAAAGCTCGGCGTGCCTGCGACGGTGGTCAGCGATAGTGCAACTCGGCGTCGAGCACGCCGTCCAGTTCTTCGATCGCCTGGCGCAGTTGCGGGTCGACGCGAACCCGCCACTCCGGCCCGAGTTCGAATTCAGCCTGGCCTGCCTGGTTGTGCAGCACGATGCGTATGGTCGTGGCACCACCGCGGAACGGCTCGATAGTCGCCCGCAGGCGTTCGCTGAAGTCGTTGCCGACACCGTTGATGGTCAACCGCAACACCCGCGCCTGTTGTGAACTGGCATCGATGATCGTCGTGACGCGGTTGCAGCGCATCATCCAGCCGCCAGTGAAATTGTCGACGCCGACGCCACCTTCAAATAGCAGAATCGCATCTCGGCTGAGCAACGCGCAGTACTCCAGGTAAACCTCGTTGTAAAAGCTCATTTCCATGCGGCCGCTGGCGTCTTCGATCAACACGCTGGCACCTTTTTCGCCGCGTCGACGGACCAGCAGCACCTGGCCGGCGAGAGTGAATGTCTGGCTGGCGTAGTGATTGCGTTTGTCGTCGTCGCGTTTGCCCTTGTAGTGTTTTTCGATGTCGCCGATCGGGCAGGTCACCAGCTTGCCGATCAAGTCGCGCCAACGATCCATCGGATGGCCCGACAGATAGATGCCAAGGCTGTCGCGCTCGGCGGCCAGCAAGCGGTCGATCGGCCATTCCTCGGTCTCTGCAAGGATGATCGGCGGCGCAGCGGCGCTGCTCGCGCCGAACATGTCGTGCTGGCCGGACAACGCATCGCGCGTCTGCTGTTCGGCACGGCGCATCGCCTCGGGCAGTTGCAATGCAAGGCTGGCGCGATTGCGGCCGAGCGCGTCCAGCGCGCCGCAGTTGATCAACGCTTCGTAGAAGCGCTTGTTCACGCGCGATGCGGAAACCCGTTCGCAAAGTTCGCCGATGCCCTGGAACACTCCAACCTGTTCGCGCGCTGCCACCAGCTCGTCGATCGCACCACGTCCGACACCCTTGATCGCGCCCAAGCCATAGCGAACCGAACCATCGCGCAAGGCCTGGAACTGCCACGTCGATGAATTGACATCCGGCGGCAGCACCTTGAGCCCGAGCGCGCGCGATTCATCGAGAAAGTTGACGATCTTGTCGGTGTTGTCCATGTCCGACGACAACACCGCCGCCATGAACTCGGCCGGGTAGTGCGTCTTCAGCCACGCGGTCTGGTAGGCGATCAACGCGTAGGCGGCCGCGTGCGATTTGTTGAAACCGTAGCCGGCGAACTTCTCCATCTGGTCGAAGATGCGATCAGCCGTGTGGATGTCGATGTTGTCCTTTGCCGCGCCATCGCGAAAAGTCTCGCGATGTTTGGCCATTTCCTCGGCCTTCTTCTTGCCCATCGCGCGGCGCAAAAGGTCGGCGGCACCGAGCGTGTAGTGACCCACGATCTGGGCCATCTGCATCACCTGCTCCTGGTAGACCATGATGCCGTAGGTCTCGCGCAGGATAGGCTCGACACGTTTGTCGGGATACTCGATGGTCTGCTTGCCCTGCTTGCGGGCGACGTAGTCGGGAATCAGGTCCATCGGGCCGGGTCGGTACAACGACACCAGCGCGATCAGGTCTTCGAAGCGGCTGGGTTTGGATTGCTTGAGCAGGCGTTGCATGCCGGCTGATTCGAACTGGAATACCGCAACCGTCGTGGCCGCCGCGAACAGCTTGTAGGTCTTCGGGTCATCCAGCGGCAGGCTGGCAATATCCAGCGGCTCGCGACCTTCGCGCGCCCGTCGCAGGTTGATCGCCTTCACTGCCCAATCGATGATCGTGAGCGTTCGCAAACCGAGGAAGTCGAACTTCACGAGGCCAATGGTTTCGACGTCGTCCTTGTCGAACTGGGTGACCACGCCGGCACCGCCTTCTTCGCAATACAGCGGCACGAAATCGGTCAGCGCCGACGGCGCGATGACGACGCCGCCGGCGTGCTTGCCGGCGTTGCGGGTGAGGTCTTCGAGCTTCAGCGCCAGATCGACCAGTTCGCGAACGTCGTCGTCGCTCGCGTACGCCTCGCAAAGGTCGGCCGAGATGCGGTCGCGGTCCTGCTGGGATTTTTCGCTGCGGCCAAGCGCATCTTCGAGCGAGATGTCGAGCGGCTTTGACGGAATCGTTTTCGCAATCCGATCAACCTGCGTGTAGCCCATGCCGAGCACGCGACCGCTGTCGCGCAGCACGGCTTTCGCCGCCATCGTGCCGTAGGTGATGATCTGGCTGACCTGGTCGCGGCCGTACTTGTCGGCGACGTATTCAATGACCCGATCGCGGCCGTCCATGCAGAAATCGATGTCGAAGTCGGGCATCGACACGCGTTCGGGATTGAGGAATCTCTCGAACAGAAGGCCGTAGCGCAACGGATCGATGTCGGTGATGCCGAGCGCGTAGGCGACCAGCGAACCCGCGCCAGAGCCGCGCCCCGGCCCAACCGGAATGTCGTTGCGCTTGGCCCAGTTGATGAAGTCGGCGACGATCAGGAAGTAACCGGGGAAACCCATCTGCACGATCACGTCGACTTCGCGCTGCAGGCGTTGGTCGTAATCGGCGCGACTGAACCCGCGCGCTTCCGGCGAGCGCGCCAACCGCGCTTCCAGACCACGCTGCGCTTCGGCCGCAATCCAGCTCGCCAGCGTTTGGTCTGGCGGCACCGGGAAATCGGGCAGATGGTAAGTGCCGAAGGTGAACTCGAGATTGCAGCGACGGGCCAGCTCGATCGCGTTCTCGACCGCGCTGGGAATGTCGATGAAAAGATCGACCATCGCCTGCGGTGATTTGAGCGATTGCTCGGGCGAGAAGTCGCGCGGACGGCGGGGATCGGCCAGCACCCGGCCCTGGCGAATGCAGACGCGCGCTTCGTGTGCGTCGAAATCATCGCGTTCGAGAAAGCGCACATCGTTGCTGGCGACGACCGGGATTTCCTGCACGCCCGCGAGCGCGATGGCCGCGCCAATGAAGGTTTCCTCGTCGCTGCGCTCGCTGCGTACCAATTCCAGGTAAAGGCGATCAGGGAACAGCCGCAGCAAGGCCGAAGCGCTGGCATGGGCGAGCTCGTCGTTGCCGGACAACAGGCAACGACCGATTTCACTGTCGCGGCCGGCGAGGGCGATCAGACCTTCACTCCATTCGGTCAACCAGTCGGGGTGGATAGCAGCATGGTCGCCGCGACGACCGTCCGACCAGGCGCGCGAGATCAATCGGGACAGGTTGCGATAGCCGTCCAGGTTTTGGCAGAGCAGGGTCAGCCGGGTTGGTTTGTCGAGGTCGGCGGGATCTGCCACCCAGACGTCGCATCCGATGATCGGCTTGATTCCCGCCAATTCGGCCGCCTGGTAAAACTTGACCGCGGCAAACAGGTTCGATTGATCGGTAAGTGCGACCGCCGGCATGCCTGCGGCCACGCAGGCCGCGACCAGCTCGTCGATGCGGATGGTCGAGTCGACCAGCGAATATTCGCTGTGGACATGCAGATGGACGAAACCGGCGGACATGGCGACATCGCGTGAAAGGTCGGCAAGGTTACCAGCGTCCTGATAGCGGACAAACTCGACGAAATTCGCTTCGCGCTTGCAATGCCTGCGAGCCCGCGCCACGCTTGGATCACAGTATTCAAATGGATTTTTCGATGACCCGTTCCTGTTCGCTGTTCGCCGCCACGATCGTCGTGGCGATGTTGACTAGCGCGTGCTCCAAGCCCGCCGCGCCGCCTGCACAACCGGCGAAACCCGTCGTCAGTAAGCAGTTGCTACAGGAATACGCGATGTACCAGCAGTTGGTGGAGGCGGAGAGTTTGGAGCTGGCCGGCGAGATCGGCGATGGCATCGTGGAGCGCTTTCCCGACACCGAGCAGGCGACCGAAGTACGCAAGACGCTGGCCGAGGTGAAGGCCAAGGGCGAAACAGCCAGCGAAGCAAAGCGCATGGCACGCCTGTGGATCTACCAGAACGGTGTGTCCGAATCCGGCGGCACCCAGAACACCGCGTCGATCTACAGCAACGAGGGCGGTGCCAACGATCGCGTGCGCCTGATCCTGCGTCGGCATTCGGCCTGGGGCTTGAGCGTCTACATCTTCGGTAACGGCAAGGGTTTTGCCTGCAAGGGCGTCTGCAAGCTGCCAGCCAAGCTCGACGGTGAGCCGACCACGATAGCCGCCTATCTACCCGAGACAGGCGAGCCGGCGATCTTCATCAAGGATGAGAAAAGCTTCATTGCGAAAATGCAGAAGGCGAAGAAGATCAGCATCGACCTGCAATCGCGCGACAACGGCAAGCAGACGCTGAGCTTCGATGTCGGCGGCTACGACGAATCGAAGTTCCCGGCGCTCGCCAAGGGCGGCAAGTCGGGCAATAAGTAGTTCCGCGATTTCGAAGGCGGATACGACAGGAACCCGCAGACGTGGCCAGCAGCGCAGAGGAAACAGTTGCAGATTACCTCGCCGAGCTCGCGGAGCCGCGCAGGATGGTGATTGCGACCGTCCGCGACGAGGTCAATCGGCATCTCCCGCAAGGCTTCGTCGAGGGCATGGGCCACGGAATGATCGTCTGGTCGGTGCCGCTGGCACGCTACCCCGACACCTACAATCAACAGCCGTTGGACTATCTGGCGCTGGCGGCTCAGAAGAACAATTACGCGCTCTACCTGACCTGTGTTTACATGAACCGCGATCAGGAAATGTTGCTGCGCGCGGCGTATGCCGACGTCGGGCTGAAGATCGACATGGGCAAATCGTGCCTGCGCTTCAAATCTCTCGCCAAGCTGCCGCTGGCGGCGATCGGTCCAATCGTTGCGGCATGGTCGGTCGATGACTTCACCGCGATGTATGAGCAATCCCGAGGTAGCAGCTGTTGAGCGCAAAGGCCTCGCCGGCGAATTCCAAGGGGCGGGTGGCAGACGAGGACGCAGCGGCCATCGCCCGCTTCAGCACGCGGCTGTGGGGCGAGCTGGGACTTTCGGACAACACGCTCAGCAGCTATCGCCGCGACCTGGAAGGATTTGCGCGCTGGCTTGGTGCGCATGCCGCAACGCTGGCCGAATCCAATCGCGAGCACGTGCAGCGCTATCTTGCTGAACGTTCCGTCGCGAAATACACGGCGCGGTCGAACGCGCGCCTGCTTTCGAGTCTGCGCCAGTTCTATCGACTGCAACAGCGTGACGGCAACCTTGCCAGCGATCCGACCCTCCTGGTCGACGCACCGAAACTGCCACGCAGCCTGCCCAAGGCCTTGGCCGAGGCGGACATCGAGCGCCTGATTGCGGCACCCGACGTCGAGACTCCGCTGGGCCTTCGCGACCGCACGATGATCGAGCTGATGTATGCAACGGGCCTGCGGGTCAGCGAACTGGTTGAACTGCGTGCCGGCCAGGTCAACCTGCGCCAGGGTCTGGTGCGCGTGGTCGGCAAGGGCGGCAAGGAACGCCTGGTGCCACTCGGCGAAGTTGCGGCTGACTGGCTGGAACGCTACGTGCGCGATGCCCGGCCAACGTTGCTGAAAGGCGGCCCGGCCGATGCGTTGTTCGTCACCCAGCGGCGCACCGGCATGACCCGTCAAATGTTCTGGCTGGTGATAAAGAAACACGCTTTGGTAGCCGGCATTCCGGCGGGCCGGATTTCACCGCATGTGTTGCGCCATTCGTTCGCGACCCACTTGCTCAACCACGGCGCGGACCTGCGTGCCTTGCAGATGATGCTCGGCCACAGCTCGTTGACGACGACGCAGATCTACACCCTGGTCGCGAAAGAAGGGCTCAAGCGGCTGCATGAACGCCACCATCCGCGTGGCTGAAAGCGTCGCGGATCGGCATGGCACAATAAAGGCTGGAACCATTCCGCGTCGGCCGGGGTCAGTTTCAGTCCTGTCAGCGGCATATCCCTGCCCGTTGGCCCCTGCACCGAGGCTCTTGATGCGCACTCTGCTACTCATCGCCGGATTGATCGTCGCTGCGCACGCTGCGGCGCAAACGCCCATCGAAACGGCGCGCACCGCACTCAAGGCGCTTGATCTGGACGTGCGTGTCGATGCCGCCCAGGAGTCCGCCGTCCCCGGCTTCTACGATGTGGTCGCCGGCGGCAAGGTGATCTTCGTCAGCAAGGATGGCCGCTACGTGCTCAACGGCAACGCCTACGATCTGCCAAACCAGCGGGATGTTGGAGAAACCTCGCGGGCACGACTGCGGCTGGCGGCGGTGAATGCACTGGGAGATGACAAGAAGATCATCTTCGCACCGGAAAAGCCGCGCCATTCGGTCACCGTATTCACCGACATCGATTGTCCGTTCTGCCGACGGTTCCACGACCAGGTAGAGGCTTTCAATGCGCAGGGAATCGCCGTAAATTACGTCTTCTATCCACTCGATATCCACCCCGGCGCCGACAAGAAGGCCGAGGCGGTGTGGTGCGCCAAGGATCGCAAGAGCGCATTTACGGCCGCCATGAGCGGCCACGACGTGGCCCCGGCCACCTGCCCCAACCCGATTGCCGAAACCACCCATGTCGCCCAGTCAACCGGCGTCATCGGTACGCCGACCATCCTCGCCGACGACGGAACACAAGTTGCCGCCGAGATTGCGATGGTCCCCGAAAAACTGGCCGCCGAACTCGATCGCCGCGCCGCTCTGGCCAAGGCCCGGAACTGACCCGGTACCTAACTGATTCGGAACCCACCTGATTCTGCCGCCCCACCTCATTAGACCTGCGACTTCAAGGAAAACCTCATGATCCGTAACGCCACTATCGCCCTCGCTGCGTTCGCACTGACCGCCGCGATTGCACAAGCCGCCAGTGACCCCGCCCAGGATGCCGTTCGCGCCAGCGTGATGAAGCTGGTCCCCAATGCCACGATCGACGCGATCGAGCCCGCGCCAATGGCGGGTTTTCAGCAGGTGCTGATGGGCGGTCACATGGTCTATGTCAGCAACGACGGTCGCTACCTGATGCAGGGCGGGCTGTACGACGCGACCAACAAGGTCGACCTGTCAGAACAGCGCCTCGGCAAGGCGCGCACTGCCAAGCTCGCGTCGGTCCCAGCGTCCGAGCACCTGGTGTTCGCACCGGCGTCGAAGCCGAAGTACAAAATCACAGTGTTCACCGACATCGATTGCGGCTACTGCCGCAAGATGCATGCGGAAATGGCCGACTACAACGCCAAGGGCATCGAGGTGGATTACCTGTTCTTCCCGCGCTCGGGCCCGAACACGCCGTCGTTCGACAAGGCGGTTTCGGTGTGGTGCGCCAAGGATCGCAACGGCGCGTTCACGGCCGCGAAGGCAGGGTCGGAACCCTCACCGCTCAAATGCGATAACCCGATCGCCAGCCACTTCCAGTTGGGTGTCGATCTCGGCGTCGACGGCACGCCCGCCATTTACGCGCCGGACGGCACCAAGCTGGGCGGCTATTTGCCGCCGGACCAGATGCTGAGCCGCCTGGAGCAACTCGACAAGGCGGCCAGCGGCGGCTGATTTGTCCTCGGCTTCGCAACAGAAAAGGCCGGCATGGTGCCGGCCTTTTCGCGTTTCAGCGTGAGATTCGCTCGACTACTCGACGCGCTTGACGCGCACGCTGCAACCACAGCCTTCGACGTTCATCAGCCAGCTACCGAGCATCATCGGCTTGATTCGCACTTCCGGATCGGTCATCAGCACGTCGCCGACGCTGCCCGATTGGGCTTGTTCCCAGACCTGGTCGTTGTCCAGCGTCACACGGGTCTTGCCACGCCATCCCTGGAATTGGCCAACGATACGGGCGGTAATAGGCTCGCGGTCGCCACTTTCCGGATAGAACACTGGTTCCGAGCTGAAACTGCCGTTGGATCCTGCCACGACGGGGCGAGCGCCCAGCCACGCGTTCAAGTGCGACAGCTCGGCTGGTGTCAGGCGCTTCAGCCCGGACGCTTCGAAGTCTTTTTGCGACATCCGCTCTTCAAGCGTGCTCGTTGTTGACTGCGCCGATGCACCGGCAGCCAGCAGGCAAAGCACAGCGCTCGCGAGCGCGACTAGCGGGGAAACAGGGCGATATTTGGACATGGACTTGCTCGGTCGTTGGCGGATCAGGGAATTTGTTCAGCGATTCAGCTCGTGCGACGCGGTGTCGCATGGTCACGGCATTGCGGTGCAGCAGCCGGGCGAATAGCCGATTTAACAGGTAGCTTTCGCCAGAAAGTGCTTGAATAACATTATGTTAATGGTGAACTGCGGCTAAAGATCGACTACACTCGTGGCGAGGCAGTCTAGCACCGCAGGTCGGAATTCTTGTGCCGCAAGTCCAGTGACTCTTCAGGTTTCGAACGTGACCCTGTATAGGTAATGAACGGAACCTGTCCGACGCGCCGCTTAATCTTAGAGAGTAATTTGATGAACGACAAAGTCTTGGGACGCATCCGTCGTACCTGGGTCAGTGCCATGAGCGCTGTCGCCCTGATGGTCGCGCTACCTGCCATGGCTCAGGCCCCGCTCCAGTTGACTGTGGGTGAAGAGGCCATCGCCGCACTCAGTACGTTCAACTACACCGGTGTTGCGGTCAGTGTTACCCCGTCGATCGGATACGTGCTCTGTGCCAACACGTCGTGGGTGGAGGGTTCGCCTGCGCCGACGTCGGTCCGCCTGCAACCGACCAATGCCGGATTCGAGTTCGGCGCGGTCACCGCAGCCGGCAACCCAATCGTGCTGAACGACGTGCGCTCATTCCGCTATGGCGTTGGCAGCGTCGCCAGTGTCGAGGTCAACAAGACTGCTGCGCCAGGTACGCTTGGTTGCTTCGTGACCAACTCCGCAGGCAATCGCGTCAAGGCCTTCAATGGCCTGTTCGTGGAGGGTTTCGACACGCCACTGGTCAGCAATTGCACCAGCACCAGCAGCGATTCCTGCGCTGCGGTGCGCGTAGCCAGCGTGACGACTGACGCGTTCAACAACGTTGTCTACACCTATTTCATCGACTACCACCTGCCGGCCGGTGCTGCGAACTACACGTTGCGCGATGGCTACAACAGCCTGAAGTTCTCCCCCACCACCTTGTGGTGTTCGACCTTGAACCAGGCATCGACGGCTTGCACGGGACCAACGAACAATTCCCGCACGGTGGACGTGACAATTACCGGTTCACCTGCCGCGCCGACCAACGGTCGCATTCGCGTGGTGCGGGGCGGTCTGGCTGGTGTGACGATCCTCAACCTGCAGCAAACCGCCGGACCGCTGGTCTTGGCTGCGCTGTTTCCGGAAGCACCGGCGCGGAGCCTTGAGCAGAAGCTGGGCGACAACGTCAGTGCGGGCACGGCGACAATCAGCGACCAGGCACCAGTGTTCAACCAGATTCCCAGTCAGTTCCAGGCCAGCAAGATCACCGGCATGGCCTCGACCAGCTTTACGATCAGCGACGACACCATTGAAACGGCCGGCATGCTTTTGAATGCCACCGCCAGCGTCCGCTTCGGTACTTTGGGCAGCTTCCCCGCGAGCGTTAACTGTGGCTCGTCCACCCCGATCGCAGGCGCGCCAACCCGTACCTGCAGCGTGTCGTTCGTGCCACCGGACGGCTTCATCAACTTCGCTACGTCGGAGAGGCCGGTTGTATCGGCGGACATCACCCTCGTCGCAACCGATTCGCTGAACCAGTCGTCGACCACATTGCCGATCAACTTGTTGGTGACCTCGACCAGCAATTCCACACCGGTCTATACGGCCACGCCGACGCCGGTCGGTTCGGGCGTCAATGCGGTTTCGACGCTGACCTGTTCGTTCAGCGCACCTGGACCGGCCTGCGCTGGGGCAAACAATTTCCTGAGTGGCGTGGCACCAGGTCCGATCGATGCCCAGGATGAACTGGCAAACCAGATCGCGAGCATCCTCACCGTAGCAGGTCCACAGGGTGCCAATATCGCCTGCCTCGGCGAAGGTGGTGCCGACCCGGCGACATTCTTCTCTGGTTCGTTTGGTTCGAACCCGGGTCCGCGCATCCTGCCCAGCGGCATCAAGGGTGGCTACAACTTGACCTACGGCCTGAGCGGTGCTGCCGCGCCCGGCCAGGCGGTGCTCTGCGACGTCAACATCGTCGACGACGGCACCCCGGCCCCGCTGTTGCCGGCCAGCTTCAAGGTCCGCATCGCGGTAGCCAACTGACCGGCCCCACCGCGCATCCCGAGCCTGTCGCCGCACTGGCGGACTGGTTCGCGTCACGAAACGCCGGCGGAGCTCCCGCCGGCGTTCTTGTTGATGCCATTCGCAATCGCGACACGGTCGTTTCTTCGCAACCGGGGGATGCGGCCGCTGATGAACGTTTGATCGAATTGCTGCGCCTGCTCGATACCTTGAGCATGGACGACGAGACGCTCGCCGCCGCCATCCTGCACCACTGTCCTAATGTTTCCGGCGTGGCCGGCACGAACGCCAGCGTTTCCGCGCTAGTGCAGGGGCAGCGTGCTGCGGAGCGAATCTGGACCTTGCACGCGAGCACCAGCGGCAGTAATGCCGAGGGTCTGCGGCGACTGTTACTGGCCAGCGTTCGCGACCTTCGCGTGATTTTCATCCTGCTGGCGCGTCATCTGGTGTCGATGCGTCATGCCATCGGCGCGGCTGCCGAAGAACGGTTGCGTCTGGCGAAACTTGCCGCCGATATCCATGCGCCGCTGGCCAATCGACTCGGCATCCGCCAGTTGAAATGGGAACTGGAGGACCTGGCGTTCCGTTTCCTGCAGCCGGACGCGTATCGGCGCATCGCCCGCATGCTTGATGAGCGGCGGGGTGATCGCGATGCATGGATCGTTTCCACCCAGGAAGCGCTGATGCAGGCGCTATCCAATGCCGGCATCGCTGCGCAGATGTCCGGCAGGCCAAAACACATCTATTCGATCTGGCGGAAGCTGCAGCGCAAAAACGACGACTTCGCCCAGTTGCACGACCTGCTCGCGATGCGCGTGATGGTGCGCGACGTAGCGACGTGCTACGCAGCGCTCGGCGTGGTCCACGCGCTGTGGCCATACGTTCCAGGCCAGTTCGACGACTACATCGCCAATCCCAAGGGCAACCACTACCAGTCCCTGCATACAGCCGTGACCGGGCCGGGTGGCCTGACCCTGGAAGTGCAGATTCGTACCCCCGACATGCACGAGCACGCCGAACTCGGTGTTGCCGCACATTGGCGCTACAAGGAAGGAGGCAGTGCCGACGCCCAGTTCGAGCGCAAGATCAGCGCAATGCGCCAGTTGCTCGATGGCAAGGACGACAGCGACGACGATGCTGCACTGCTCGCCGATTTCCGCACCGACGCATTGGATGACCGCGTCTACCTGCTGACACCAAGCGGCGATGTCCGCGACCTGCCACGTGGCGCGACGGTGCTCGACTTCGCCTATCGCGTCCACACCAGCGTCGGCCACCGTTGTCGCGGCGCCAAGGTCAACGACCGCATCGTTCCGCTGACCCACCAGCCGGTTACTGGCGACATTGTCGAAGTGATGACCGGCAAGACGCTTCAACCGCGCCGCGACTGGTTGTCGGCGCATCACGGATTCCTCAACACGACGCGCGCACGTGAGAAGGTGCGCTCCTGGTTCAAACAAATTGATCGCGACCAGAACATCGCGTCGGGCCGTGGCACGCTCGAGCGCGAGCTGCGCCGACTGGGCATCGCCCAGACCGAGCTGGATCGGCTACCGGCCAAGCTCGACATGGCGACCCTGGATGATGTCTGCGTCGCTGTGGCCGTGAGTGACCTGACCGCCGGTCATGTCGCAAGACTTTTGCAGGATGTCGACGCCCCGCTGCCTGCACCGCGCGTACCGGCGGCGGCCACGACCCGTGGTGGCAGCGCCATCATCGTCGATGGCATCGGCAACCTGCTGACCTCGCTGGCGCGCTGCTGCCAGCCCTTGCCCGGTGATCGCGTGTGCGGCTTCATTACGCGGGGACGCGGCATCAGCGTGCACCGGCTGGACTGCCCGCAACTGGCCAAGCAGCGCTTGCTGGACGCCAAGCGCGTGATCGACGTGCATTGGAGCGGCAAGCGCGCGCAGCACTTCGACGTCGACGTCCAGTTGCGCGGCTATGATCGCAAATGGTTGTTGAAGGACGTGACCAACGTGATCGCTGCCGCGAATGTCCACGTGATCGCGGTCAATCACCAGGTGGACCCGAACCACGCCATCGCCGAGATGCGTTATCGCCTGCGCGTCAACGACCATTCGCAACTGGACGCGCTGCTGGCACGGCTGCTTGGCGTCGCCAACATCACCGACGCGCGGCGCCAGCAATAGGGGTACTCCAAGCAACGCCGCGCTTGCGCCGGCGCTGATCGCTGCGCAGACTGGGGCATGAGTTCCGTCCACGCCCGACTGCGATGATCGAGATTCCCGGCTACCGATTGCTGCGACCGCTGGGCAGCGGCGGCATGGCGACTGTCTACCTCGCGCGCGATATCGCGTCGGATCGCGATGTCGCCCTGAAAGTGATGTCGCCAGCACTGCTCGCCGACAGCGGTTTCGCGGCACGCTTCCTGCGTGAGGCGCGGATTGCCGCGCGACTTTCGCACCCGCACATCGTCGATATCCACAACGTCGGCCACGCCGGCGACTGTTATTACCTTTCGATGGAGTACGTTTCCGGCGGCCCGCTGCTCGACCAGCGCCGCACGCCGCGCACGCTCGATTTCGCATTGCGCGTGGTACGAGAGATCGCCGGCGCACTCGGCTATCTGCATCGCCAGAGTTTCGTCCATCGCGATGTGAAAACCGACAACCTGTTGTTGCGCGAGGACGGTTCTGCGGTGCTGTCCGACTGCGGCATCGTGCGCGCCAATCCGACGACGGCGCGGATCACCCTTGCCGGCACGGTGATCGGGACACCGCAATACATGAGCCCGGAACAGGCGCGCGGCGACGCTGTCGACGGCCGTGCCGACCTGTATGCGTTGGGCATCATCCTGTATGAGTTGCTGACCGGTCGCGTTCCGTACGACGCCGACGATTCGGTCGCTCTGGGGTTGCGTCATATCGACGATCCATTGCCGCAGTTGTCCAGTGACGTGGCCGTTGCTCAGCCGTTGCTGGATCGCCTGTTGGCGAAGCAGCCAGCGCAGCGATTCCAGACCGGCGAACAGGTTGCCGAAGCCATCGGCGAACTGGAACGATTGCTGCCCCATTCGGCCGCCGAGCGCCGGATCGATGCCATCGAATCGACCAACGCGCAGATCGAGCCTTGGCTCGATCCGGAATCTCGCCAGCAACCGGGGCTGGGCGCGTTGGATGGCCTGGACGACGCGCTGCAAGACCGAGTGCCTGCACGCTCGCAGCCACGCAAGCGTTCGCAAGTGTCGGCAGTCGTGCCGGGCTTGATCGTGGCGGTGCTGCTCGCGGCAGTTGCCGCTGTCTGGTTCAACCAGGATGGTTTGCGTGCCCTGTTGCCGGAGACGCAATTGAATCGTTTGCTCGACCAGGGCAAGCGGGCGCTGGCCGAAGGGCGCATCGACGGCAGCGATGACGCTGCGCTGGAATCCTTCCGCCTTGCCCGCGAACTGGAACAGGACAACGAAGTCGCCCGCAGCGGGCTGGCCAAAGTGGCAGAGCAGCTACTGCAGCGTGGCCGCGATGCACTTGACCGCAACGACCTGCCGGCCGCCCGCACGGCAGTCGCAACGGCGCGCGACCTTCGCGGCGGTGGTGCGGATATCGACGAGATCGAACGCGACATTGCCGCTGTGGCGTCCGGGCGCGACGACGAGGCACAGCTGCTTGAAGCCGCCGAAACAGCGCTCGCCGCGCAGCGGATTACCGGCGCGGACGGAGCCATCGCCGCGTTTCGCAAACTCGAGCGCAGCGAACACGGTGCCACCATTGCCCGGGCCGGCCTGCTGAAGGCTGGCAAGCAACTCGAAACCGACGCCGATGCCGCCCTCGCCAAGGGTGAATTGGCCAGCGTCGCCGCTCGCATCGACGATCTTGCCGGCAACCTGCCCGAGTACCCCGGCCTGGCCGATTTGCGCGGTCGTTTGGCCGCGGCCCGGCAGCAGGTTCGTGACGGGAACACGCAGCTGCTTGCTGACGCACAGCAGCGCTTGCGCGACGGCGACGTCAGCGAAGGCAATGATTCGGCACTGGGGCTGTACCGGCGCGTGCTGAAAAGCGATCCGGCGAACCGCGCGGCGAAAGATGGCTTGCGTCGCGTCGCCCAGGCGCTGCTGGTTGGCGCCAACGCGGCCATTGCGGATCGAGACATCGACACCGCCAGCCGCCTGCTGGGTCAGGCATCGACGCTCGCGCCCAGTTCGGATGAACTTCGCCAGGCGCAGACCGGCCTGCGCGACCTGCGCGAGTCGCGCGACATTGAAGCTGAACGCCCAGCGCTCCAGGCCGCAGACATTGAACAGGTGCGTCAGCTATTGGTGCAAGGCCGAGCTGCCGCGCGTCGCGGTGCGCTGATGGACCCGCCCCGAGCCAGCGCTTACGACTATTACCGAGAGGCGCTGGCGATCGATCCCGGAAACGTGGCCGCGACGGACGGATTGCGCGACTTGCCTGAATTGGCGCGTCGACGATTTCGTGATCGGCTCGCGGATGGCGATCTTTCCGCCGCGATGGCCGAACTCGAAGTGATACGCCAGCTCGCGCCCGACGATCCGCGCATCGAGCGCAACACAGCGGAACTGCTGCAGGCTTCGCTGGCTGTGGCGGCGTCACGGATCGGCGAGCACCGCGGTGTCGACGCAGAGCGTGCCCTGGCTATTGCCCGGCGAATCGATCCGGGCAATCCGGAATTGGCCGACCTTGAGCGCGAACTGGCGATGCTGCGGCGTTGATCTGATCCGTCCCGTCCAAGGCGCGATCGCTTCGCCAGACCCCCTTGAACCGGGGGGCGCGATCACCACCCTGTTCGTACCATCCGGCCGATGCCGTCGACGGGAATTCGCCCGACGCGCCATGGAGACCGGTCGAAGATGCGTGCAGAAGCCAAGCGAAACCAGTCCATTCGACGTCACCCGACCGGTTGGCTGTCGGCTGTCGGATTCGCAATGATCGCGCTCAGGCGCCCGATCGCTGAATGTTCCAGTTGCGCCAACGCTTCGATCTCGCGTTGGAAGCGTTGCGGTGCCTGTGCCGACAAGGCGCTGCAAATGGAAGGGTCCGAGTTGCTGATCTTCGAGGCTGTTGTCGTCGTGCGCGGATTCCATGTCCGGCAGCGATGGATCGTTCACTTTGCTCCCCCCAAGCGCTGTCGCAGGCGGAGGACTTTACCTACTCCAGCGAACCTCCCTGTCGCGTCAGTTTGGCATTGCATTGTTTGACGAGTTCCGTTGCGCGCGTCGCAGAAATACGGCCATCTCTTTCGCCGCCTGGGTATCGCCGCGTGTCGTGGCGACGCCGATGCCGTGTTGCCATGCCGCTGTCGCAGCGGCGCTGTCGTCGTTTTGCAACAGCGCCTGGCCGAGCAGTTTCCAGGCAGCCGAATAATCCGGATCGAACTCCAGTGCCGCGCGCAACGATTCGACTGCCGCTGCCGCTTGGCCACCGCCGAGCAACGCCTGGCCCAGCGAGAAGCGCAGCAACGCGCCATCGCGCGGGCCGCCAATCTGCTTGCGCAGTGCTTCGATCACGGCGACCGATTCACTGCATGTGCCAGCCATGGCTGACCATCAGGCTTTGGCCGCTCAGTGCATTGGTTTCGAACGCGGCCAGGAACAGCGCCACGTTGGCGACATCGTCGACGGTGGTGAAGGTAGCATCGACGGTGTCCTTGAGCATCACGTTGCGGATCACTTCGTCTTCGCTGATGCAGAAGTTCGCGGCCTGCTCGGGGATCTGCTTGTCGACCAGCGGCGTGCGCACGAAGCCGGGGCAGATCACGTTGGCGCGGACGCCCTTGTCTCCGCCTTCCTTGGCGACGGCACGCGCCAATCCGAGTAGCGCGTGCTTGGCGGTGACGTAGGCCGCTTTCAATTTCGACGCTTCGTGCGAATGCACCGAGCCCATGTAGATGATCGCGCCGCCTTCACAGCGCCGGTACATGTCCTTCAAGCAGGCACGCGTGGTCAGGAACGCGCCATCGACATGGATCGCCTGCATGCGCCGCCATTCGTCGTAGCTGAAGTCCTGCACCGGCTTGATGATCTGGATGCCGGCGTTGGAAACCAGGATGTCGACCTTGCCGAACTTCTGGATCACGCGAGCGACGCCGCCATCGACCTCGCTTTCCTGGGTCACGTCCATACGCAGGCCGATTGCGCGCTTGCCGCGCTGCACGAGTTCCGCAGCGACTGCGTCCGCGCCTTGCTGGTTCAGGTCGGCGATCGCGACGGCTGCGCCATGGTCAGCATAAATTTCCGCGATGCGCTTGCCGATGCCGCTGGCCGCGCCGGTGACGAGTGCGACTTTTCCCTCAAGTGTCATTCAATGGCCCTGCAGGTGATCAATGGAAACGACAGCATGGCGACCCGCGCTGCGCCTTGTCCACTGTCCTTTCGAACGAGGCCGCGCATCCCTAGAAGCGTCCCAAAAAAAAGCGTCACCGTTGTCGGCGACGCTCAGGAGGTGTGATGACTCGTGATGAAGGTGTGCTACGGATTCAGACACCACGATTGTCGCAGGGTTCACCCTGCGTTGCCTTTTTGTTCAGTCTTCCCTGCCATTGCCGCGGGGATCGATGCCCAGATCCTTCAGCTTCCGGTATAGATGGGTGCGTTCCATGCCAACCGCCTTGGCCAGTTTGCCGACACTGCCGCCGGCCTCGCCAAGCTGGTGCAACAGATACGCTCGCTCGAACTGGTCGCGCGCTTCGCGCAGCGGCAGTGAAAAATCGACGGCCAATCCATGTGCCGACGCCGGCGGCGGCGGTTGAGGATGGCTGGCCAACGCCTGTTCGACTTCGTCGAGACTGATTTCGGCGCCGCTGCCCATGATCAGCAAGCGCTGCACCAGGTTGCGCAGTTCGCGCGTGTTGCCTGGCCACGGATAGTTGCGAAGACGGTTCTGCACCGCCACCGGAAAACTCCGATAGGCAAGCTTGTCGCGATTGGAGAAAGAGTCGGTGTGGTAGCGCAACAGTTCGGGAACGTCTTCGGGTCGCTCGCGCAACGGCGGCACGCTGACCGCGACCACGTTGAGCTGATAGAACAAATCTTCCCGGAACGCCCCGGTGCGAACCAGTGCAGCGAGATCCTGGCTGGTGGTCGCGACCACACGCAAGTCCAGCGGCAGCGCCTCGCGCCCACCGCCGCGCGGCAGGCTGCGTTGTTCGAGGATGGTGTGCAGTCGCTGCTGCAACTCCGAGTCGAGTTGGCCGACCTCGTCGATGAACAGGGTGCCACCGTTGGCCTTTTCAATCAGGCTTTCGTCGCTGCCGTCATCGCGCCCGAACACGCTGGAGCTGGCGACATCGCGTGGTGACGCCGCAACAACAGACACGAACGGTGCGGCACGTCGGGCACTGCGCTCATGCAGCCAGCGCGCCAGCATTTCCTTGCCGCAACCCGGCTCACCCTGGATCAAAACCCAGGCATCGTGGCCGGCGAGTTTTTCCAGTTGCGTGCGCAGCGTCTGGATCGCGGCACTGCTGCCGATTGGCTCGACCGGAGCGGGCAGCCGGCTCTTCAGTCCTTCGTTCTCGCGTTTCAGGCGGCCAGCTTCGAGCGCGCGCTCCACGGTCAACAACAGCTTCGCCAGCGAGATGGGTTTCTCGACGAAATCCCAGGCACCCTGCCGGGTTGCCTCGATCGCGGTTTCGATGGTGCCGTGGCCACTCATCATGATGACCGGGCAGGGCAGGCCACCGCGCTCGTTCCATTCGCGCAGCAGGCTGATGCCATCGAGATCAGGCATCCAGATGTCGAGCAGAACCACGTCGGGACGTTGTTGGCGCCTCGCCTCGCGGGCCGCCGCTGCGGACTCGGCGACGCTGACGGTGTAGCCCTCGTCCTCGAGGATGTCCTTGACGGTGACCCGGATGTCCGGCTCGTCGTCAACCACCAAAACATGCGCTGAGCTCACGATGATCCCGCGTTGCGAAAATGAGACAAGCGAGCATAACCCATCGATGTCTTTTGCTGCGGCGGCAGGTGGCGTCCGGACTCAGGTGACCGCGCCGAAACTGCGCAAACGCCATCTGATCTTGAGCTTGCGGGCGAGGTTGGCCGGCTTTCGGCGCAAAGTGGGCGCTCGCTCGGCCAGCGCTGCAGCGATCGCGTCGAGGACCCGATCACTGGAACATCCATCGCGATACGGATGGATGCAGTCGCCAACTCTGGCCAGCGCCGATTGCCGCGCTGCATCGGGTGCCAGTGCGCGCTGCAATGCCGGCTCCAGGTCGGTCGTTGAATGAATATCGATCATGTACGGCTTTGGCGAGCGGTTGCGGAAGGTCACCACCGGCTTGCCCAACACCGCGAACTCGGGCACGACCGACGACGTGTCGCTGACCAGAACATCGGCTGCGGCCAGCATGGGCACCAGCTGGTCGGCCTCGTAGAAGCACGCATTGGGACCGGCTAGTGCGCGGTAATGAGCTTTCAAGCCAGGGTCGGATTTCGGGTGCAGGGTCAACAACCAGTAACGATCAGCACGCGCAACCTGCGCCGCGATGGCTTCATACAGCAACGGTGCCGAGGTCAGTGATGTGGTGAATGTCGATGCGTAGGCGACGATCGCGCGGCCCGCGGCTGCCTCGATCGTCGTGTTCCGGTCCAGCGCCTCGAACAAGGGGTCCAATTTCGACCAACCGGTTTCGACGACCCGAAAATGTCCAAGTTCGCGTTGCATCCCCTGGAACGGGATCGTTGTTTCTGGCCCTTGCGTGCAGTACAGGTCGAACAAGCCGCGAATCCTGAAGTGTCCACGCGACTCGGGTCGCTTCTCGACATTGAAACCGTGAAACACCTGCACCTTCAAACCCGGGAAGAAGTGCGGCACCCAGTTGCTCGCCGAAATGACCGAATCTGGCCGCCATTGGCGCACCGCCCGGGAATCGATCAGACGTTGTTCGCCTTCGTGCAGATTACCCACCAGATGGCCGGGAACAAATATGCGAACGTCGTCGCCACGCCGCATCGCCGCCGCTGCGATCGGGCGCAGGATGGGCAAGGCGTACAACTCGCTCGCAAACAAAAGATGGCGCATGGGACAGTTAGGAGCTATGTCAGCGGCGCAGAGTGCGTTGCGTGGGCGGCGACTGCAAGCCTTCAGGCACGGAGTTGAAAATTTTCTTGAAACGACTGAACTGGCGCTGGCGCGATGCCGGTACCTTCTGATTTTTCGAGGTCCGCCGTGTGTGCGCTACCTACTCATCCTCCGCTGGCGCCGGCAGGTCCGCGTTTGTGATCGAGCCGTGGCAGCCTTGCGCCGCATCGGCGTTGACAAGGAACCATTCACGCCGATTGGCGATGCCAAGCGGTTGCGACGCGGCGACGCAACGGGGAAGGCTTTCCGCCTGGACCAGAAGGCGTCGATCGCTGCCGGCTTCGCGCAACCATGGCAGACCTTCATTCCACTGCTCGGCCACGTCAGCGCGAAAGCCGAACTCGGTGGTCGGGCCGATCGATTGCAGCAACATCTGTTCGGTCCAGTGAATGAGTCCAATGGTCGCGGTCGGACCCGCCGCAGTGCGCGCGTCTTCCATCAATCGTCGTGACGAACTTTCGGCATCCAGCGCGGGCGCGATGCCGACGCCATAACCGGTCCAGAGCACCAGCGTGGCGATTGCCAGAGCGGCGATCACATGGCGCAGTCGCGACCACGCCGCCGTGGCCAACAACAAGACGCCAATCACGGCGACGCTGATCCAGATCGGTTCGGCCGCGCCACCATCGGCCAACCCTCGCGCCGTTTCGAGTTTGCGTTCGAACGCCGGATTGCCGAGCAACGTGGCCAGCCCGATTCCGAGGAAGCCGGCACCGAGCGCGATGACAAAAGCCAGCAGTGCGATGCGCAGTCCGCGTCGTTGCGTCAGCGTGCCGAGGACCGGCGCCGCAGCCAGCGCCAGCATGGGCAGCGCCGGCAGGATGTACATGTCGCGCTTGCCCGCGCTGGCACTGAAGAACAGCAACACCAGCAAAACCCACAGCAGCGGCAACCATATTTTCGCGTCGCGTTCACGCCAAGCATTGCGCCACGGCGCGATCAGCCACGGCAGCGCCAGCGATAGCGGCAACCAGAACAACGCGATCACTTCGCCGAAATACCAGAACGGTTCGTGGTGGTGCCAAGCGTTGGCGTAGCGCGTCGCAGTCTGCTTGAACAAAAGGTTGTCGAGGTAGGCGCGATGATCGGGATCGCCGTCGGCCAGGGCCACGGTCAACATCGGTGCGAACCAGATCGCGATGCCGCCGAGAAAGGCGACCGCGCCCAGAGTCCAGCGCCACACGGACGCTGCATCGGGAACCGTCAAGCCCCGCCAGTTTCGCCAGCGCATCACTGCGAACGGCAGCAGCATCAATAAAGCAAGGAAGCCAACGCCCTTGGTCGCAACTCCCAATCCGGCGGCGACGCAACCGGCCCAGTACCAGCGCCAGTTCGGGCCGAGCAAGGTGTGACGTAATATTCCGTAGCAACCCAGAGTGATCAGGAAAACGACCGTCGGATCGATTTGCGCGCGCTTGGACTGGTACACGAACTGCACCGCGCACAGCACCGCAGCACCTGCCCATAAACCAACGCGCGGATTCCACAACCGGCGACCGAGGTCCATCGTCAATGCCAGGGTTCCCAACGCCGCCAGCAACGAGGGCAGCAGGAATGCCCAGGTCCAGTTGCGGGTCACGGCGTAACTGGCATTAAGTAGCCAGAAATAGATCGGTGGCTTGTCCGGATACAGCTCGCGACCGCGATGCGGAAACAGCCAATCGCCCGATTCCCACATCTGTTTCGCCACCAGCACGAAGCGCGGTTCGTCCGACGGCCACGGTGCGCGCAGGCCAATGCCGACCGCCAGCACGACGAACGCGAACGCCATGAACAACCAGAACTCGCGGCGATACTGCGTGCCCAGCGTGCGGCCGGTGTTGGAAGCATTGGCCAAGTCCATCATCGCAGCCGCCGTCGGAATCAAGCGGCGAGGATAGGGCAACCACGCTGGCCGTCCAACGCCAATGATGTCGGCCGTGTCGGCTGATCACCTTCGACTACCATGATGATCGGTTCGAAACGCAGGAAAGTCACGGTGGAAGATTCGCACGTCGTTGAAGTCGGCAATTGGCTGGGCGGCTTGCAGGACCGCATCTGCGCAGCCGTCGAGCGCTCCGATGGCAAGGCCCGCTTCGTCGAGGACCAATGGCAACGCGTCGAAGGCGGCGGCGGCCGCACCCGCATCCTGCGCGATGGCGACGTGTTCGAGCAGGCCGGCGTCGGTTACTCGCGTGTGATGGGCACGCGCCTGCCGCCCTCCGCAACCGCGCATCGTCCGGAACTGGCCGGCCGCACCTGGACAGCAACCGGTGTGTCGCTGGTATTCCATCCGCGCAACCCGTACCTGCCGACCACGCATGCCAACGTGCGCTACTTTGAAGCGAGGGCAGAAGGCGAGGAACCGGTGTGGTGGTTTGGCGGTGGCTTCGACCTGACACCGTTCTATCCATTCGACGAAGACATCATCCACTGGCATCAAACTGCACGAGACCTCTGCATCCCGTTCGGCGACGACGTCTATGCGCGCTACAAGCGCGAATGCGACGACTACTTCATCATCAAGCATCGCAACGAAACGCGCGGCGTTGGTGGCCTGTTCTTCGACGACGTCAATGCCGCTGGTTTCGACCAGAGCTTCGCGTTCCTTCGCGCCGTCGGCGACGGCTTCCTCGCTGCCTACCTGCCGATCGTCGAGCGTCGCAAGGACACGCCATACGGCGAACGCGAACGCGAATTCCAGTTGTACCGTCGCGGTCGCTATGTCGAGTTCAACCTGGTCTACGACAGAGGGACGCTGTTCGGTTTGCAATCGGGCGGTCGCGCCGAGTCGATCCTGATGTCGCTGCCACCCCGCCTTCGCTACGAGTACGGCTACTCGCCCGAGCCTGGTAGCGCGGAGGCGCGCCTGGCCGACTACCTGCACCCTCGCGATTGGCTCTGAGCCATCGTTCATCTTTGCGACGATGTCGCTTTTTTTTCAGGCTGCCGCCATTCTGGTCAAGCGTTTCTCGCGCCTGCCGGCACGCGAGCTACCTTTCTGCTCGCACAGAAACGTAGCCCAAAGATGCGGCCCGATGGCCTGTCGGTCGTGCGGTGAAGCCGCACGACTGCGCAAGCACTGGCCGGGTTCGGTCGAAGGCACATCCTGTGCCGGCGACCGAAGACGCGCAATCCATTGCGCGTCCCGCAAGCGGCTTTTGCGTCCAGCACTTGCCGACAGGAACGGGCGGGTGAGTCAAAAGAACCAGCAACCGCCGCGAAGCGGCGGCATTACGCAGCGCGTTGCGCTGCGCGCTGTTGACCTATATGCCGATTCGGGGAGGCGAGGTGGCGAAGGAAGCGCCCGCAGGGTGGCCGAATGGATTCGGCCAGTTCGCTGCAGGTGCAGGGATGCGCCTTCAGCGAACCCCGTAGCCAGCTTGCGTAGTCGTGCGGCTTCATCGCACGACCGACCCGCCACGGGCGCATCTTTGGGCCATGTTTCTGTGCGAGCAGAAAGGTGGCTCGGCGGGCGGCAGCTCGGCGAAACGTTTTACAAATATGGCGACAGCCAACGAAAGCGCCTTAGCTCGCCAGCCGGGTCACGCGCTTGACCAGTCTGGCGACAGCCAACAAGAGGGAAGCGAAAGAAGAGCCGCGCGCGAGCGCAAAAAAAGAGCCCGCGCTGCGACTAGTGCAAAACGCGCGCCCGGAGCGTGCCGGGAATCTGGAGCATGTCGTCCTTGATGCGCGCGGCTTGTTCGGCATCCGCGGTGACGTCGATGACGACGTACCCTACCTGCGGATTGGTCTGCAGGAATTGCGCATCGATGTTGACGTTGCTGCGCGAGATCACGTCGTTGATCTGCGACATCACGCCGGGCACGTTGCGGTGGATGTGCAGGATGCGGCGACTGTTCGGATGGCCGGGCAGGGAGACTTCGGGGAAGTTGACGGCGGACAACGTCGATCCGTTATCGCTGTAACGGACCAGTTTCGCGGCGACTTCGATGCCGATGTTGTCCTGCGCTTCCAGCGTGCTGCCGCCGACGTGCGGGGTGAGGATCACGTTGTCCATGCCGAGCAGGGGCGACGCAAAGGCTTCACCGTTTCCTTTCGGTTCGACCGGGAACACGTCGACGGCAGCGCCGCCGACGTGGCCGTCGCGCAACGCACTTGCCAATGCATCGATATCGACGACGCTGCCACGTGATGCATTGATCAGATGCGCGCCGCGTTTCATCAGTGCGAATTCGCGTTCGCCGATCATGCGGTTGGTCGATGCGGTCTCGGGAACGTGCAAAGTGACGACATCGGACATCGCCAGCAACTCGTCGAGGTCGCCGGCGCTGCGCGCATTGCCGAGCGAAAGTTTTGGCTCGATGTCGTGGAAGATGACGCGCATGCCCAATGCTTCGGCGAGTACACCGATCTGGGTGCCGATATGGCCGTAGCCAACGATGCCGAGCACCTTGTCGCGCACCTCGTAACTGCCCGCAGCGGATTTCGACCAGCCACCGCGATGGCATTCTGCGTTCTTTTGAGGAATGCCGCGCATCAGCAGGATCGCCTCGGCGATCACCAACTCGGCGACGCTGCGCGTATTGGAGTAGGGCGCATTGAACACCGGCACGCCGCGACTACCGGCGTCGCTGGTATCGACCTGGTTGGTGCCGATGCAGAAGCAGCCAATCGCCATCAATCGCTTCGCGTGCTCGAGCACGTCGGGCGTGAGCTGTGTGCGCGAGCGGATGCCGACGATGTGTGCATCGGCGATGTGTTGTTTCAGTTCGCCATCGGGCAGCGATTTCTCGTGGAAATCGATCTGCGAATAGCCGGCTTTGCGGAACACGTCGAGCGCACTCTGGCTAACGCCTTCAAGCAGCAACACCTTGATGTCTTCGCGGGGAAACGAGGTTTTTTTCATGGCCACGGGGGGTTGGGAATCCGGTCCACTATGCCAGACCGACCAATGATTGACGCGCCGCAACACTGGACGCCGCAGTCGCGCGCTGTCAGTCTGCGAGGCTTGCAACGGACACCGCGATGACTCATTCCCCGCTGGAAAAACTTGCGCGCGACGCGCCCGGACTGCGCCTGCTGACCGAGGCCGCGGACCTGGAACACTACGGTCGCGACTGGACCCGCCGCTGGGTTCCGGCGCCACTCGCGATCGCACTGCCGGCTTCGATTGGAGAGGTCCAGCAGACCGCGCGCTGGGCCAGCGAGCATCGCATCGGTCTGGTTCCGTCCGGTGGTCGCACCGGGCTATCCGGCGGTGCCGTCGCCGCGAATGGCGAGCTGGTCGTCAGCTTCGAGCGCATGAACAAGGTGCTGGGTTTCGACGCGGTCGATCGAACCCTGGCTGTGCAGCCAGGCGTCGTACTGGAAACCGTTCAGCGCAGCGCTGAATCGCATGGCCTGATCTACCCGGTCGATTTCGGTGCGCGGGGTTCCTGCGCCATCGGTGGAACGATTGCGACCAATGCCGGCGGTATTCGCGTGATCCGCCATGGCATGACCCGGCAATGGATCGCGGGTCTCAAAGTGGTTACTGCGAGTGGCGATTTGCTCGATCTCAATCGCGGCCTGGTCAAGAACAACAGCGGCTACGACCTGCGCCAGTTGATGATTGGATCGGAAGGCACGCTCGGCCTGATCGTCGAAGCAACGCTGATCCTTGCTGATGCGCCGCCGCCCTCGCAGGTGATGTTGTTCGCGGTACCGGCGATGGACGCGTTGATGAAGGTGTTCGCGACCTGTCGCCATCGCCTGTCGCTCAGCGCATTCGAATTCTTCACCGATCGCGCGCTGCAACACGTCGTCGCCAATGGCGCGCAACGGCCGTTCGCCGAAGACCACCCCTACTACGTCGTTTGCGAATTCGATGCCGCCGACGAGGCGCAGCAGGACGCGTCGCTCGACGTTTTCGAACACTGCGTCGAGCAGGGCTGGGCCAGCGACGGCGTGATCGCTCAGAGCGATGCGCAAGCCGCCGCGCTGTGGCGCCTGCGCGACGGCATCACCGAAAGCATCGCCAGCCATCGACCCTACAAGAACGATGTATCAGTGCGCGTGTCGGCAGTCCCGGCTTTCCTGCACGACGCGCAGGATTTGCTTGCCCGCGAGTACCCGGATTTCGAGGTCGTCTGGTTCGGCCACATCGGCGACGGCAACCTGCATATCAGCGTGCTCAAGCCTGCGGGGACGAGCGACGTGAAGTTCGTCGAGCAGTGCGAGCACGTCACCCAATTGCTGTGCGACTGCCTGGAAAAACATGGCGGCAGCATCTCTGCCGAGCACGGCATCGGCCTGGTCAAGAAGGCCTACCTTGGCAGCACGCGTAGCAATGCCGAAATTGAATGGATGCGCGGCATCAAGCGTGCGCTGGATCCGCTGGGCATCATGAATCCCGGCAAGCTGTTCGACGTAACCGAAGAGGGCGACGATTCGCCTCGCTAGCGTGGCGTTAACGTGCACGGCGTTAGTCTCTTCGGCCCGGCGGCTTCCGCCCGAGACCAAGGAGCAGTGCAATGTCAGTAGCAAAAGTTGTTGAAATCAGTTCGTCGTCCAAGACCAGCGTTGAAGATGCGGTTCGCAGTGGCTTGAAGAAAGCCGCTGAAACGATCAAGGGCATCCAGGGTGCATGGGTCAGCGAGACCAAGGTAGTCACTGACGAGACCGGCGAAATTACCGAATGGCGCGTCATGCTGCGAATCACGTTCGTCATCAAGTAATCGCCTGTTGTGCATTCCAAAGCCCGGTTTAGGCCGGGCTTTCGCGTGCCTGGCGCCCGGGAAATGGCGGCTATCGCTTACAATCGCGCTCTCTCCGATGAGCCGCGCCGCCACCACGATGGCGCCTTCCTGCATGGACAAGAGTTTCGAACCCGGCCAGATTGAGCCCAAGTGGTACGCGCGCTGGCAAACTGACGGCGCCTTCCAGCCGGCCGGCGATGGCGATCCGTATTGCATCCTGCTTCCGCCGCCGAATGTCACCGGCACGCTGCACATGGGCCACGCCTTCCAGCAGACGGTGATGGACGCATTGATTCGCCACCAGCGCATGAGAGGTGGGCGGACCTTGTGGCAGGGCGGCACCGATCACGCGGGTATCGCCACGCAGAAGATCGTAGAGAACCGACTCGCTGCCGAAGGCAGGTCCAAATACGACCTGGGCAGCAGCGAGACTGAAGCGCGCAAGGCCTTCATCAAGC
>JBBSLA010000022.1:0-29390 GCA_038255665.1 Lysobacterales bacterium
GTGTCGGCATCGCCCCACCAACCGATGTAACCGATGGCCCCAGCGTAGATGTTGCGCTTGATCGGTTCCAGCTCCGCGATCACTTCCAGTGCGCGAATTTTCGGTGCACCGGAGACTGTTCCAGCAGGGAACGCGGCCTTCAATACGTCGGTGTAGTCCAGGCCGTCACTGAGTTCGCCTTCGACCTGGCTGACGATGTGCATGACGTGCGAATAACGCTCGATCGCGAAGCTGTCGGTCAAGGTGACGGTGCCGGTCTTGCTGACCCGGCCGACATCGTTGCGGCCAAGATCGATCAACATCAGGTGCTCGGCACGCTCTTTCGGGTCGGCCAACAGTTCCGACTCCAATGCCGCGTCCTGTTCGGGCGTGTCCCCGCGTGGGCGCGTGCCCGCGATCGGGCGCAGCACGACTTTGCCTTCCTTGAGGCGAACCAGAATCTCTGGCGACGAGCCGACAATCTGGGTGCCGCCGAGATCAATAAAATACATGTACGGCGACGGGTTGAGCGAACGCAAGGCACGATACACATCGACCGGCCGCGACCGGAACGGCACGCTCAGCCGTTGCGACAGCACCACTTGGAAAATATCGCCGGCGCGGATGTATTCCTGCGCACGCCGCACCGCGCTTTCAAATTCTTCGCGAGTGAAACCGGAGACGAAATCGGCTTCGTCAAGCGGTTGCGGATCGATCGTGTCGGGATAGCTGGAACTGGAATTTCGCAGGCGAAACACCAATTCGTCGAGCCGACGTCGCGCCCGCGCATACGCCTGTGGCTGCGCCGGATCGGCGTGGACGATCAAATAAAGTCGACCCTTGAGATTGTCGAATACCGCGACTTCCTCACTCAGCATCAACAACGCATCTGGCGTTCCAAGTTGATCTGGCTTGTCGGCCGTGAGCGCTCGCGGCTCGATCCAGCCAACCGTTTCGAAGCCGAAGTAGCCGACCAATCCGCCACTGAATGCCGGCAGTTCGGGTAACTGGGGTACGCGGTAGGTGCTGCGCAATCGTTCGACTTCAGCTAGCGGGTCGTCCAGCTCGCGCTGTTCGATGACCTCGCCCAGTTCTTCCACCTCCAGCCGATTGCCGCGAAACGAATACACGCGTCGGCACGGCAGTCCGATGATCGAATAGCGACCCCAGCTTTCGCCGCCCTGCACCGATTCGAACAAGTAGGCGTATGGCCCGTCGGCGAGCTTGAGATAGACCGAAAGCGGCGTGTCCAGGTCGGACAGCACTTCGCGCGCCACCGGAATGCGGTTAAAGCCCTGCGCGGCGTAGTCGTTGAACTGGTCGAGGCTGATCACGTGGACGGGATGCGTGAAGGCGAAGTGCCGAGGGCGGGAACGATAACAGGATGCCGTGTCGGCGCGCCGGTCTGGAAAGCGGTGACGGAACATGGCTGCGGACGAGTCAAGGATGTAGGAATGCCGATCTCATGCTGCGCCGCCGCATTGCCTCAGGCCCAAAACAATGCAACCCTATTCTTCTATGCTTTTGCCTGCGCGGGCCGTCCCGAGCAACCCGGCGTAGAGCCTTTTTGCTTCCGTGCATATCGCCATCGTGCGCCTGCACCCTTCCAGCGGGGAATCGCAATGAACAAACTTATCAAACAGCTGCAAGTCGGTGCCATGGCACTGGTTTGCGGCATCGGGATTTCTGCTGTGCACGCAGCCGACGCGCCGGTGCACCAGGCCATGAGTCGGGGCGTCCGCGCGGTTGTCAATGCCGATATATCGCCGGCGCTGCGCGACATGACGCCACTTCCCGTGCCGGACATGAGCTTGACTCCGCGCGAGATGAAGGACGACTTCAACTCGGACTTGATGCAGGCATTCGGTTTTCAGGACTACGACATGTCCACCGATACCACGATCTACCCGCCACGAATTCCTGCACCATTGGTGAGCTTCAACGGTCAGCCGAACATTTCCAATGTGGCCCCGCCGGACTCGGTCGGCGATGTCGGCCCCAACCACTACGTTGCGATGAGCAACCTGTCGTTCCAGATCTTCACCAAGACCGGCACCAGCGTGTTCGGCCCGGCCTTGACGAACACGCTCTGGGCCGGTTTCGGCGGTCCATGCCAGACCGAAAATGCCGGCGATCCGGTTATATTGCACGACCAGCTTGCAGATCGCTGGCTGCTGATGCAGTTCACTGCGGCGGGACCCTCCTATTTCATCTGCCTTGCGCTTTCGACTACCGCCGACCCTACCGGCTCGTACCAGCGTTATCAGATCAGCACCGGCAGCAACTTCCCCGACTATCCGAAGATGGCGGTCTGGCCGGATGGCTATTACGTATCGACGAGAGAATTCGCGGGGGGCTCTTTCGCAGGCGTCGGCGCGTATGGCATGAACCGCGCCCAGATGCTGGCAGGAAACCTGGCGCCGACCGTCATCAGCTTTTTGGCCACGCCAACCCCGGCTTACAACACCGGCGACGGCCTGCTACCGGCGGATATTGACGGGTACACGTTGCCGCCCGGTGGCTCGCCTGCGTATTTCATGGGTTCGATGGATGACGGTGGTCCCTACGGTGCGCCGCAGGATGCGTTGACCTTGTGGAAATTCACCGCGAATTTCGTGACTCCCGCCAGTTCCACCTTTGTTTTAACCAATACGATTCCTATTGCGCCGTACGACACGATCTATCCCTGCCCCGGAGGCGGTCGCAGTTGCATTCCTCAGTCTGGTACCACCAACCGGGTTGATATCCAGTCCTATCGTCAGCGCCCGCTGCATCGCCTGGCCTACCGCAATTTCGGCAGCCACGAATCGCTGGTCACCAATCAGTCGGCTGAAGCACCCGGTCCGTTTGCCGGAGTGCGCTGGTGGGAAATTCGCAGCCCGAACGTGACGCCGTTGATCTATCAGCAAGGTACCTATGCACCTGGTGACGGCCTGCACCGCTGGATGGGTTCGGCGGCGCAGGATTCGGCCGGCAACATGGCGCTCGGCTACAGCACGTCCAGCGAGACGACGTTCCCGAGCCTGGCGTACACGGGGCGCCTTGCCGGAGATCCGCTCGGCACGATGGCGCAAGGCGAAGGGGTCATCCACACGGGTACCGGTTCGCAAACTGGCGGTGGCAATCGCTGGGGCGACTATTCCTCTCTGAACGTCGATCCCGTTGACGACTGCACGTTCTGGTTCGTCAGTGAGTACCTGCCTGTCACCAGTGAACGTGGCTGGCAGTTGCGCATTGGCAGTTTTCGCTTCAATGAGTGCGGCACGCCCGGCTTCTCGCTCGGCGTCACGCCGGCCAGCCGCAACATCTGCGTTGGTTCGACCGCCACCTACACCGTCACCAACACATCGATCGCCAGCTTCGCCGGGCCGGTGACACTGTCGCTGCTCGGCAATCCGGTGCCGTCGACAGGTTCGTTCGCTCCCAACCCGGTTCCCACCCCGGGAACCAGCACCCTGACAATTGGCAATACGGCTTCTGTCCCTGCCGGCACGTATCCCCTGGCGATCAATGGAACGGCAACCGGCGCCGATCCGCGCACGGCGAACGCAACGCTAATCGTGACGGCAGCGATTGCCGGCGCTCCGACCCTGACGACGCCTGCCAACAACTCGCTGGGCGTGAGCGTGCGTCCTGCGTTCCAGTGGAGTAACACAGGTGCGACTGACTACACCTTGCAGGTTGCAACGGACGCGGCGTTTACCAATATCGTATTCACCACGACCGTTACCGGGACCACCGCGACCCCGGGAACCGACCTGGCTTCCGATACCATCCATTACTGGCGCGTCCGATCCAACAACGCCTGCGGTTCCAGCGCATTCTCGACAGTGTTCTCGTTCCGCACCCTGACAGCCCCGGGCACCTGCTCGGCGGGAACGACGGCGCGCAACATCTTCAGCGAAGATTTCACCAATGGCGCGGGCGGCTTCACGACCACCGGCAGCACCGGAGTGTCGACATGGGCCATTTCGACCGCGCGTCCCAGCCTGCTTTCCGGCGGGAACTCGATGTACGCGGTGGACGTCGCCACGGTCAGCAACCAGCTATTGACGTCGCCGCCCATCGCCTTGCCCGCCAACCAGTCACCGCTGACCTTGCGCTTCCAGAATTGGCGCCAGTTGGAAGTCAAGTCCAATGGTACGGAGTGTTGGGACGGCGGCTTGGTCGAGGTGTCGGGCAACGGTGGCGCGTTCACGGCGCTCCCCGCAATTCGCCTGTTGAATGATCCGTATCGCGGCCTGATCAACGGCGGACCATCGGGATGGTGCAACGACCCGGCACGCCCGTACGACGCGGCCGACACCCTGATCGACCTTGCCGACTACGTGGGCCAGACCGTACAGTTGCGCTGGCGCGTCACCACCGATTCGTCGGTGAGCAAGGAAGGCATGTATGTCGATGACATCCGCGTCCAGGCCTGCAGCGCCGACATGATCTTCAAGAACGGATTCGATTCCGTGCCCTGATCAGGTCGTTCAACCATCAACCAAGGAGACCGCCGCAAGGCGGTCTCTTTTTGCTTGACGTTGCCGCGACTTGGGTGTTTCGAAAAATCTAGATCACCGACGGCGAATCGGTCAGGCGTCGCCGCGACATGCCACGCAGGTTGAGCACGAACTCGACGCCACTGCCGTCATCCAGGTTGCGCGCACTGGCGTCGCCGCGATGCAGTTCCGACACCAGCTTGACTACGTACAGGCCTAGTCCCAAATGAGGCACCTCACCCGCGCTGCGACTACTGCGCTCGCGCACGCTGACCAAGGTATCGAACAGGCGGTCCTGCATCGCTGATGGCAAGGGCGGGCCCTGGTTGCCGACGCGGATGAAAACCGCGGCGTCGTTGTCCGCCTCCGTTCCAACTTGCAGGCTGAAGCTGATCCAACCACCGACCGGCGTGAACGAGCGCGCGTTGTCGAACAACTTGTCGAGCGCCTGTGCGATCAGCTCGGGCGCGCCATGGAAACGCAGCGGACTCGCAGGAACTTCGACACGGATATCGCGATCATGCGCCAAGGTTGCGTATCCAGCCGCGCAACCGGCAACCAGTTGCACAAGGTCAAAGTCTTCCGATTCTGCGCTCGCGATGGCGCGTTCTATCCGGTTGGATTCACTCATCGCCCGCACGATCGCGGCGAGTCGATCCGCGCCATCGCGGGCGCGACCCAGATAGTCACGCGCCGGATCGGCCGCAAGTGACTGATCCAGGTTATCCAGCGACGATTTGACGATCGCCAGCGGCGTGTTGAGTTCGTGCGAGAGCCGCGAGGTGAGGCTGCGCAGATACTCGGTCCAGGTCGACACGTCGTCGGTGAGGCGGGCATGGTGTCGGGCCAGGTCGCCCAGCTCATCCCTCTCATCGCCCGGCGCAAAGGAGTCGCCCGAAAATCGATCGCGCGAGATTGACGCGAAGGAGTCGTGCAAGCGGCGGATACGCTGAATCAGCCTGCCGCCCAGTGCGAGAAGAATCACCAAAGACAGCACAGTGGCGACGAAACTGGCGAGCAGCCACGCCAATGCGGAACGCTGCGCTTCAAGGCTGGTTGTATCGCGGTCCTCAACGAGCAGCGCGCCGTTCGTCGCGCCACGATCTGGTAGCGGCACCGCAACGCTTAACCATGGTTGCGCGTCGCTGTCCGTAGTCCAGATCGAAGCCGGCACGCCGGACAACGCCTGCCAGATGGGCGAGGTATCGATGCTGGGCAATGCCATTCCGTCCGCTGACGAAACGTTCACCGCACCCCACAGCAGGACGTCATCGAGCCAGTGTGATCGGGTACCGTTGCGCGACTGCGCATCCGCGGCTCCAGCATCAGGGCGATGGCTGCTGGCCAACTCGACAGCATCGCGCGAGTACAAGCGCAGGCGCAGGCCCGGCGTGCCCAGCGACTGCAGCGCCTGCTCGGTGGCGGGTCGCGGTCCGAGCACACTGCGCCACTGCTGCGCTGGTTGGGTTGCTACCGGGCGCTCGCTGGCGTCATGTGCCTGCCACGAAATCCGGCCATCAAGCAGCGTTTGCGGCAGGCGCAACTCGATGCGATAGCCCGAGCCATCCTCCTGCCATTCCCCGGACAGGCTGTCTGGCAATCGTTGGCCTTCGTTTTCCGCTGCAACGTCGAAGCGACCGGGTCCGGCCGAGGCGATCCGATAGCGACGCTGCTCGTCGCCTATTGCCAGCCCCAGTTCGAGGTAGTCAGCATTGCGAAGCGTCGGATCGCGCGGATCGGGACGCTGGCGACTCGCATCACGTACTTCCGCCAGCAGGTACAGGCCAGGTCCGTCCAGCGCCAGCGTCACTCGCGACGATCGATTCGATTGATCGGAATTCCTGCCCGGCGGCCAATCATCGGCATAGCCATCGACGCGAATAGCCGATTGGCTTCGGAACACCGTCACGCCGCCTGCATCAGGCAGCGCTTCGATTGGCATTTGCGCTAGCGCATGTGCGAGGGAGCGCGCTTGACCGAGCAAGGCGTGTTCCTGCACCTCGCGCAGCGACGCCGCGACATGAAGCAACGCCTGCCAGCCCAGCCATGGCGCCAGCGCACTGGCCAGGGCAACGAACAGGAATTTTCGGTGCAAGGTCATGGCGTGTCGAGGAGTCCGCAGTTTGCTGCCCCGATTATGCGCGACCGGCCATTCGTCGCGATCCGCTCACGTCTCGCGAGTCTGTTACCTTTCGTGGCTACTGACTTGCGTCTGGTGAACGATGTCATCCGTGTCGAACCTGCTGCGGGCGTCGCTGGCAAGCGTGCTGATCGCGCTCAACGTTGTCATCCACGCGACACCGCTGTTGTTGTTGGCCCTGCTCAAGGTCGTCGTGCCGCTGGCAGGATTCCGACGAATCGTTTCAGGCTGGCTGGTCGCGATCGCGGAAAGCTGGATCGCCGTCAACAGCGTGCTGGTCCGACGGTTGGGTGGAACAACCACCCATGTCGACGGACTGCAAAACCTGCGCGACGACGGCAAGTATCTGGTTCTCTCGAATCACCAAAGCTGGGTGGATATTCCCGTCCTGCAATCGGTGTTCAATCGACGCATTCCGTTTTTGCGCTTTTTCCTCAAGCAGCAACTGATCTGGGTGCCGGTGCTGGGCATGGCTTGGTGGGCACTGGATTTCCCTTTCATGAAGCGTTATTCGAAAGAGCAACTCGCGCGCCGACCCGACCTTCGCGGCAAGGATGTCGCCGCAACACGGCGTGCCTGCGAGAGATTTCGCGACATCCCGGTATCGGTGATGAATTTTGCCGAGGGCACGCGCTACACGCCGCAAAAGCACGAACGCCAGCAATCGCCGTTCCGACATCTGCTGAAGCCGCGTGCAGGCGGCGTCGCACTGGTGATGGAGTCGATGGGTTCGATGCTTGATGCGGTGGTCAATGTCAGCATCGTCTATTCACAGGGCCGTCCGACCATGGCGGATCTGGTTTGCGGGCGTGTCCGCGACGTACGAGTGAACGTGCAGACACTCCCAGTTCCTTCCGAACTGATGGGCGGCGACTACGAAAACGATCTCGCCTTTCGCGAGCGCGTGCAGGAATGGATCAATCAAGTTTGGACCGACAAGGGTGCGACCATCGACGCACTCAGTCGAAGCGACTGACGCTCGCCTAGCGCAAGCCGGCGTTGATCATTTCGAGCACGTCGCGACCCGGCGACAGCGCGGCTGCACCCAGGCGATTCAGTGGCTCGCTCGCCGTATGCAGGTGCTCGTGCAGGTCCGATGAATCGGGATCGACGTAAAGCAAGCCCGTCACCACCTCGCCCATCGCATGATGCTGTTGCAGGTAGTTGCTCGCAGCGATGCGGTCGCGTGGGTCGTAGTCGTCTTCCAGCTTGTGCAGGCGCAGGCGCGTGCCGTCGTGCTGCTCCACCTCGACCGACTCGCCCGGCGCGTAGTCAACCGCGATGCTGCTGCGCTCGGGGATGATGTCGAGGCGATTGACGGCCTCGTTGTGTTCGCGCACGTATTCGTAGCTCTTGGTGCTGCCGGCGTGATTGTTGAACGCCACGCACGGGCTGATCACATCAAGGAAAGCCGGACCCCGATGTGCAATCGCACCCTTGATCAGCGGCACCAGCTGCGCTTTGTCGCCGGAAAAACTGCGCGCGACATAGGTGGCACCGAGTTGCAAGGCGAGTCCGACCAGGTCGATCGGACTGTCTGCGTTGACCACGCCGCGCTTGGACGAGGAGCCCTGGTCGGCTGTCGCCGAAAACTGGCCCTTGGTCAAGCCATACACGCCGTTGTTCTCGACGATGTAGACCATGTTGACGCCACGCCGGATCGCGTGGACGAACTGGCCAATGCCGATCGACGCGGAATCGCCATCACCCGATACGCCCAGGTAAAGCAGGTCGCGATTGGCAAGGTTCGCGCCAGTCAACACCGAAGGCATGCGCCCGTGCACGGTATTGAAACCATGCGACTGGCCGAGGAAATAGTCCGGCGTCTTGGAACTGCAACCAATGCCCGAAAGTTTTGCCACTCGATGTGGTTCGACATCCAGTTCCCAGCAGGCCTGGATGATCGCCGCGGAGATCGAATCGTGCCCGCAACCCGCGCACAGCGTGGATACCTTGCCCTCGTAGTCACGTCGCGTCAGGCTCAACGCGTTCTGCGGCAGGGTCGGGTGATGCAGCTTTGGTTTGGTGATGTAAGTCATCGCGATTCCGATTCCTTCAACCGTTCGCCGTGCGGACGGCGGGCTGGACGGCACTCATGCGCTCACGAATCGCCCGAACAATAAACCGCGCGGTGATCGGCGTGCCGTCGTAGTGCAGCACGGCGATCAATCGTGCCGGATCGATATCGAACTCGTTGATCAGCAACGAGCGCAGTTGCGCATCGCGATTCTGTTCGACCACGAAAATCTGGTCATGGGCGTAAATGAATTCGCGCACGCTGTCCGGAAACGGAAACGCGCGTAGTCGCAATGCATCGACATGCAAGTCGTCGGTTCGCAGTGCGACCAGCGCTTCGGCCATTGCCGGACTGGTCGAGCCAAAATGGATGGCACCGAATCGTGTCGATTGCAAGGCGGGCGATTCGATCGGCTGCGGCACCAGGTTCTTGGCAGTATCGAATTTCTGCAGCAAGCGCTCCATGTTGTAGATGTAATCCGGCACGCGCTCCGAGTAGCGCGCGTAGGGGTCGCGCGAGGTGCCACGCGTGAAGAAGCTGCCCTTGTTCGCGTGAGTGCCGGGATAGGTGCGAAACGGAATGCCGTCGCCATCGACATCCTTGTAGCGGCCGAAATCCGCGCCCGCTTCGAGTTGCTCAGCCGTCATCACCTTGCCGCGATCAAATTCACGTGCGTCGTCCCAATCGAACGGCGCACAGAGGCGCTGGTTCATACCGATGTCGAGATCGCTGAGTACGAAGATCGGTGTCTGCAGACGATCGGCCAAGTCCAGCGCGTCCGCGGAGAACGCGAAACACTCGGTAGGGTCTTCCGGAAACAGCAGCACGTGCTTGGTGTCGCCGTGCGATGCGTAGGCACAGGCGAGCACGTCCGATTGCTGGGTACGCGTGGGCATGCCAGTCGAGGGACCGCCGCGCTGCACGTCGATGATCGTCACAGGGATCTCGGCGAAATAGGCGAGACCGATGAACTCGTTCATCAGCGAAATGCCGGGACCCGATGTGGTCGTGAAGGCACGTGCGCCATTCCAGCCTGCACCGGTGACGATGCCGATCGAGGCGATCTCGTCTTCGGCCTGGATGATCGCGTAGCGGTGCTCCTTGGTTTCGGCGTCAACGCGATATTTCTGGCAATACTGTTCGAAGGCTTCGGCCAGCGACGATGATGGCGTGATCGGATACCACGCACACACGGTCGCTCCGCCATAAACGCAGCCGAGCGCCGATGCGCTGTTGCCGTCAATGAAGATGCGCTCACCCACCTTGTCGGCCGCTTTCACCCGGATGCCGATAGGCGCGAGGTGCTCCGTCGCATGGTCGCGACCAAGGTGGAAGGCTTCGAGATTCGGCTCGATCAGCTTGGGCTTGGACTTGTACTGTTCGCCCAACAATTTCTCGATCACCGTCGCATCTATGTCGAGCAACACCGACAAGGCACCGATGTACATGATGTTCTTGAACAACTGGCGTAGCCGCGCGTCCTTATACGTCGCATTGCAGATTTCGGTCAACGGCATGCCGATGACGACGATGTCGTCGCGAAAACGCGAGCGCGGCATTGGCTTGCTGTTGTCGTAGAACAGATAACCGCCGGTTTCGATTTCCTTTAGGTCGCCATCCCAGGTCTGCGGATTCATCGCCACCATCAGGTCGACACCACCGCGACGACCGAGCCAACCATCCTCGTTGACGCGCACTTCGTACCAGGTCGGCAAGCCCTGGATGTTCGAGGGGAAAATATTGCGTGGGCTGACCGGCACACCCATACGCAGGATGGCTTTCGCGAACAACTCGTTGGCCGATGCCGAACCGGAGCCATTGACGTTGGCGAACTTGATGACGAAGTCGTTGCAGGCGCTGATCGGTGTCATGCAACGGTTGCCTTCGCCGTGTCGCGGCAACCCGTACCGGCCTGGGTCATCTCGATCAGGTATTTCTGCATGTCCCAAGCGCCAGTCGGGCAACGTTCGGCGCAGAGGCCGCAGTGAAGGCAAACGTCTTCGTCCTTGACCATTACTCTCGTGGTCTTCAGCGGCTCGGAAACGTAAAGCGCCTGATCGACATTCAATGCTGGCGCGGTCAGGTGCGTACGCAGGTCGGCTTCATTGTCATTGCGCGTGAACGTGATGCAGTCCATCGGGCAGATATCGACGCAGGCATCGCACTCGATGCAGGCCTTCTCGGTGAACACGGTTTGCACGTCGCAGTTGAGGCAGCGCTGCGCTTCCTTCCACGCGGTCTGCGCGTCGAAGCCCAGTTCCACTTCCAGCTTGATGTCAGCCAGCGCCTTCGCGGTCGGCTGCATCGGCACCTTGTAGCGTTCATCCGGTGCGATGTCGTTGTCGTAGCTCCATTCGTGGATGCCCATTTTCTGCGCGACCACTTCAACGGCCGGCAGCGGCCGGTGGTGCACGTCTTCGCCGTTGAACAACTTGTCGAGCGTGACCGCTGCCTCGTGGCCATGCGCGACGGCCCAGATGATGTTCTTCGGGCCGAACGCGGCGTCCCCGCCGAACAATACCGTCGGCAGCGACGACTGAAAGGTCATCTTGTCGACGATCGGCATGCCCCATTCGTCAAAGTCGATGCCGAGATCGCGCTCGATCCACGGGAACGCGTTTTCCTGCCCGACCGCGACCAGTACTTCGTCGCATGCATGGAACACGTCGGGTTCGCCGGTCGGGACCAGCTTGCGCTTGCCCTTGGCGTCGAACTCGGCGCGCACCGGCTCGAACGTCATGCCGGTCAGTCGACCGTCTTCGTGGACGTAGGCCTTGGGCACCAGGAAATTGAGGATCGGGATGCCTTCATGGGCCGCGTCTTCCTTTTCCCATGGCGAGGCTTTCATCTCCTCGAAACCCGAGCGCACGATCACCTTGACTTCGTCGCCGCCCAACCGGCGCGCCGAGCGACAGCAATCCATCGCCGTGTTGCCGCCACCGAGCACGATGACGCGCTTGCCGACCTTCTTCACATGCTCGAAATAAACCGAAGCCAGCCAGTCGATGCCGATATGGATGTTCTCTTTTGATTCCTCGTAGCCGGGCAGTTCCAGCGCACGCCCTCGCGGCGCGCCGCTGCCGACGAAGATCGCGTCGAAGCCCTTGGCCAGCATGTCGCGCATCGAATCGATGCGCTGGCCGCCGCGCAGTTCAACGCCGAGATCGAGGATGTAGTCGACCTCCTCGTCTATGACGTGTTCGGGCAAGCGGAAGCGCGGCACCTGGGTGCGCATGAAACCCCCGCCCTTGGCGTCGGCTTCGAAGATCGTGACCGCGTAACCCAGCGGCGCGAGATCACGCGCCAGCGTCAGCGAAGCGGGGCCAGCACCGATGCAGGCGATCTTCTTTCCGTTCTTTTTCGCTGCCGGTTTCGGCATGCGTGCCTTCACATCACCCTTGTTGTCGGCAGCAACGCGCTTCAATCGGCAGATCGCGACCGGTTCCGGCTTCTCGCCATTGTTTTCCTCGACGCGTCCGCGACGGCAAGCCGGCTCGCAGGGACGATCGCAGGTACGGCCGAGGATTCCCGGAAAAACATTCGAGTGCCAATTGACCATGTAGGCATCGGCGTAACGACCAGCGGCAATCAGGCGAATGTATTCCGGCACCGGCGTGTGCGCGGGACAGGCCCATTGGCAATCCACCACCTTGTGGAAATAGCTGGGTTCGTGGATATCGGTGGGTTGCACCTTGCCTCCTCGCTGGACGTCGGGCGGCAACCGCGCGATGACGCAGGTTGCGGCTGAAGTCTAGCCGCCTGTTGGCAGGCATGGATAGGGGCCGCGTAGTCGATCGCGAGACACGATCCGGGACAGCGCCATCGCTACGGCTGTTGCTGGCCGGTCAGCCGCTGCAAGGCTTCGGCGTACTTCTGCGTCGTGCCGTCGATGATGGCTTGCGGCAATGGCGGGCCGGGCGCGCGTTTGTCCCAATCCAGTGTCTCCAGATAGTCGCGAACGAACTGCTTGTCGTAGCTGGGCGGGCTGATGCCGACGCGATACTCGTCGGCCGGCCAGAAGCGCGACGAATCCGGCGTCAGCATTTCATCCATCACGTACAGCGTGCCGTCGCCATCGGTGCCAAACTCGAACTTGGTATCGGCGATCAGGATGCCGCGCTCGGCCGCGAATGCGCCGGCTTCGCGATACAACGCCAGGGTCGCCGTTCGAACCTGCTCCGCAAGCTCCACACCAATGGTTTCGACGATGTGATCGAAGCCGACGTTCTCGTCATGGTCCCCCGCTGCTGCCTTGGTTGATGGCGTGAAGATCGGCTCGGGCAGTTGCTCGGCCTGGCGCAGACCCGCCGGCAAGCGAATGCCGCAGACGCTGCCGCTGGCCTGGTAGTCCTTCCATCCCGAGCCGATCAGGTAGCCGCGTGCGATGGCTTCGACAGGAACCGGCTTCAAACGCTTGGCAACCACGCTGCGTTCGACATACAGCGCAGCGTCGACGCCCGCCGGCAAAACCGATGCGACATCGACGCCGGTCAAATGATTGGCCATGGTGGCCGCCGTCTTTGCAAACCAGAAATTGGAAATCCGGGTCAGGATTTCACCCTTGCCGGGAATCGGATCGGGCAGGATCACGTCGAAGGCGCTCAGACGATCGGTCGCGACGATCAGCAAGTGCTGGTCAGGCAGTGCGTAGACATCGCGCACCTTGCCGCGATGCAAGAGGTCCAGGCCAGGCAAGGACGAGTGGCTGAGGGTGGTCGGCACGGTGGGTCGCTACGTATTCGGGCGGCCAGTTTAGCGAGTCAGGTGTTGCCGCCGGGAAAGCGGATGACAGCATCGCGATTCACGGTGCGCCAACCTGATGCGGGATAGAATCGCGGGCCATCTTTTCGAGTACCTGCATGCTTCGCAGCCTGTTGTTCCTCTCCGGCTTGGCCTTTGCCGCCAGCGTTTGCGCCGAGCCGCCGCCACGGCCCGCCCAGCTTGGCCTGTGCAGTGCCTGTCATGGCGAGCGAGGGCATGCGTCGGTCGCCGGAATTCCGCACCTGGCCGGGCAGGACGAAACCTATCTCGCCCTCGCATTGCGCCAGTATCGCAGCGGTGCGCGCACGGCCAGCGCGATGCGAGCGGTTTCTGGCGCGTTGCAGGATCGCGACATCGCCGCACTGGCCGCGTGGTACGCAGCGCAGAAGGCAACGCCATGAGCATCATGGGCAAGGTCGTCGGCGCGATCATCGGTTACCTGATCACCCGTAGCTTCATCGGCGCGCTGATCGGTGCAGTGCTTGGCCATACCTTTGACCAGCGCGTTGGCACGGCGCGGCGGCGGGTGGTCAGCACCGATTTTCTGAATCCGTTGTTCGCATTTGCCGGTGCGGTTTCCAAGGCCGACGGGCGCGTGTCGGTACAGGAAATCGCCGCCGCCAAGGCATTGATGCAACGCATGCAGTTGAACGACGCGCAGCGCAGCGAGGCGATCGACTCGTTCAATGCCGGCAAGCAGCCCGGTTATGCCGTGGAGATGGCGATCGCCAACCTGCGCGTATGGTCGCAGGGACGGCGCGACCTTGGCTTCATGCTGCTCGACATGCTGCTCGATATTGTTTACGCGGAAGGTGCGCTCGCCGCGCCCAAACAGGTCTTGATTCGCCGTCTGTGCGCCACGCTGGGCATCAGCGAGGCCGATCTTGCCGCGCTGTCGGCGCTCAAGGGCTATGGACATTTCGGTGATGCCGGCGGCTGGTCGCAAGGCGCGGGAGGCAATCGCCAGCGGCCGGGTGCCAGCCATGCGCCGGTGGATGATCCATACGCCGTGCTTGGGCTCGACCGCAGCGCCAGCGCACGCGACCTGAAGGTGGCGTGGCGGCGCTTGATGAGCCAGCATCATCCGGACAAGCTCGGCAACGTGCCCGACGAACTCAAGCGCCGCGCCGAAGTTCGCGCGCGTGACATCAACGCCGCCTACGAGCGCATCAAGGTCGAGCGCGGACTGCCGTAAGCTGACCGCCATTCTGGAGATAGCTGGACTACCCGCCATGAGCCGCCAATCCACCGTCATCGCCCCGTCGATCCTCTCTGCCGACTTCGCCCGACTGGGCGAGGAAGTCGACCGCGTGCTCGCGGCAGGCGCGGACTGGATCCATTTCGACGTGATGGACAACCACTACGTGCCGAACCTCACCTTCGGCGCGCCCATCTGCACGGCGCTGCGAAAATACGGCATCACCGCGCCCATCGACGTGCACCTTATGGTCAAGCCGGTCGACCGCATCGTGCCGGATTTCGCCGAGGCCGGCGCCACTTCGATCAGCTTCCACCCGGAGGCCAGCGAGCACATCGATCGCACTATCCAGTTGATTCAAGAATCAGGTTGCAAAGCGGGACTTGTGTTCAATCCGGCGACGCCGTTGAACGTGCTCGACTACGTGCTCGACAAGATCGACATCGTGTTGGTCATGTCGGTCAATCCCGGTTTTGGCGGTCAAAGTTTCATTCCTTCTGCGCTGGAAAAGTTGCGCCGCGCGCGCGAACGCATCGACCGTTCCGGGCGCGACATCCGGCTGGAAGTCGATGGCGGCGTGAAGCCCGACAATATCGCCGAGATCGCCGAGGCCGGTGCCGACACCTTCGTTGCCGGCTCGGCGATTTTCGGCCACAAGGATTACGCCGCCGTGATCAAGGAAATGCACAAAGCCATTGATTCCCGGCGTTAAGCCACAGGCGACGTGTTGCAAAAAAGCAACGCAACGTGCAACAAAGCAACACCCATCAGTTTAGTTAACGGCAGTTGAACAACAAAAATAATTCGCTCTGATAAGTTCGCCTCCGACGACGCGATTCGGGTGGGTTTTCCGGCTGATCGCGCTGCATCAACCCGCCGGAGAAAAGACCCATGCCGACGCCGTTCGCGTGTCAGAAGTCCTTGTTTCGCATAACGATTTTCGTTTCCGGAATGGTTGTCGCCGGATCCGCCTGGGCGGCTCCCAACGTGCGACAGGGCGCATCCGATCTGTTCGCGATGTTTTCGCCAAGCGCCCGGTCCCACCTTGATATCGCGGCGTTTGAAGAATCGTTGCGGGCGCCGATCTTGGCATCGTCACCGGCCGTCGAAGCAGTCGACAGCGCCAGCGCCAGCGATGAAGAGCCGCACGCCAGCCTGATCGCTTTGGCGATGGACCTACGCAACATTCGCTACCGTCGCGGCGGCCGCAATCCCGATTCCGGTTTCGATTGCAGCGGCTTCGTCAGCTACGTGTTCATGCATAGTCTGGGACTGAAACTGCCGGCCACCTCGGCCGCCCAGTTCGTCAGCGGCATGAAAGTTGCCCGTAACGAAATGCGCAGCGGCGACCTGGTGTTCTTCCGCACGGCCGGAAAGAATCGCATCTCGCACGTCGGCATCTACCTCGACGATGGCCGCTTCATTCACGCACCGTCGAGCGGCAAGACGGTCCGCATTGATCGCCTCGACGAAACCTACTGGGCCAAGCGCTTTGCTGGCGCCAAGCGTCCGGAAGGCATTGCGTTGGGTTGACGCAGCAAGCGCCGCCGGCAGGGTCAGAGGTGTTCGAGATTGATCCGCTCAGAATGCGTCGAATGCCGACTTGACCCACTCAAATGCAGGTGCGTCGCTGGCGCCGGTCAGCGCCACCACGTCGAATCGCGAAGCAAGCCTCGCGTGCTCGGGATGCGCAGCGAGCCATAGCGACGCAGCGCGAATCAGCTTGGTGCGCTTGTTTGGCCCGACCGAGTCGAGGCCGTCGCCGGATCGCGCGCTGCTGCGATAGCGGACTTCGACGAAGACCAGGGTTTCGCCATCACGCATGATGAGATCGATTTCGCCATGGCGGCTGTTCGCGTTGCGTTCGACCAGCCGCAACCCCGCTGCCTGCAATCGCGTGCAGGTGATGTCCTCATAGTGTTGGCCGCTGGAGCGCGTGCTCACCGCCTAAGGCTGCGCGGCTTGCGAGGTCAACGTACCCAAGCTGGGTCGCGCCACGCCGTTCTCGAACTGTGCCCACGCCAGCGTGCGGAAGATGCGGCCCTGCGGATCGGCCGTCAGTTGGCCGGTCGCGCCCTCGGCGTACTGGCCCGGATTGGCAAGAAGCGCATCAATCACACCAAGCAGGTTGTAGGCGTCCATGCCGAGCGCGAACAAGCGCGCACCACTGCCGTTCGCGCTGCTGATCTGGTTGATGATCTCGTCGCGGTCGGGTTTGCCCAGCATCGGCCCCAGCAGCCACGGCGCATCGGAAAACTCGACGCCGTCGAGGTCGCGGTCCAGGCCGACGTTGCGCTCACCCGAATAGACATGCGATGTCGCGAATACCGGAGCGGACACGCTGGCGATCTTCAATTGCGGTACCAGCAACCGCGCTTGTTGTGGCAGCATGCTGATGAAGATACCGCTTGTTGTTGCTTCCGCATCCACTGGCGATGAGGCGAAGCCGGACGTGGCGCTGCGAATCGCATCGCGATAATTGACCTCGTCCTGGCGTAGTCGTGCCTGACCGGCGACGCGACCGCCGTCCCGCTCGAAACGAACGCGAAACGCTTGCGATGCACGTTCGGCCCATTCCGCATCACCGGTGATGATCGCGCTGGAACGAATGCCGCGCGCCAGCATGCGCTCGGCCGCCTGGGTTCCTTCCACATCCGGTGGCAGACCGAACTCGGCACTGCCTGGTGGAGGCGCTGCGCCGCTATCCGGGTGATTGAGGGCGAGCACGCGCACGGGCAGCACCTGTGCGAACAGGCGACCGACTGCTTCGCGCTGCAGCGGCCCGACGACGCGATCAACGCCATCGCCGACGGCACGGCCATATGCAGCCAGCGCATCTTCCGGCGAGCGACCAGCGTCGTAGACTGTGACCTGTGGCCGCTGCTCATTGGGATCGGCGAAATAGGCGGTGAAGAACCCATCACGGATCGCTGCGGCGACGCTGGCGATCGATCCGGTCATCGGCAACAGCAGGGCGACTCGACCACCGGTTACCGGACTGCCAACCAACATGCCCACCGGCGAGAGCGGACGCAACGCACCGTCGCCGGGGAATTGCGAAGTCGCAGATGCCACGTGGTTCAACCATGGCCACAGGGCATCGTTCTGCGGCAGCTCCCTGGCGCGTTGCTGACGCTCTGCGGTCGGAATCGTCGCAAGCACGGCGAGCAAGGCATCGCGATTGCGATCACGGTCGACGCCCTCCAGCAAGCCGTCCATGCGCGCGCGCGTGCGCGCCGAAGCCAGCGGTCGTGACGACGCGGCCTGCGCACGGGCACGTAATTCGAGCACGCGCAGGCGCAAGGGCGGATGCGCTTCGGCATCGATATCGCGAATGCGCGATTCGGCGAATTCGGCATCGCCGCGATCCAGCGCGATTTCCGCATCGATCAGGTCCAACCGCAACGGCTCGTCGCCCGGCAGGCGGCGGCGTTTGATGCCGTCAAGGGCGATTGCCGCGCCTTTCAGGTCGCCGTTGTCACGCCGCGCCTCGGCGGCGCGCAGACGAAAGTGCGCGGCGTCATCGCTGCCGCTGCGAGCGGCGAGATTCAGGAAGGCGACTGCCGCGCGTTCCAGCTCGCCTTGGCGATACATCGCTTCGGCGTCGGCGGCGGCTTGCGTATCCACCGGGGTGAACGTCGGCACGGTCACGCAGCCGGTGGTCGCCAGCAGGCAGGCAACGAACATCCAGCGGAACAGTCGGATCGATAGCATGGAAAAGTCGCGTAAAACGTCGGCGGCCATGATAACGGAATGGACCAGATCGACTTCGGCATGTTCGAAACATCGCTGGAGCAGGCATCATCGACTTTCACTTTTGCTTGCCGGAACTACCATGTCTTCCGTACCGGGCCGCCTCTGGGTGGTCGCCACGCCAATTGGCAATCTGGAGGACTTGGGCGAACGTGCCAAGCGCGTGCTTTGCGAGGTCGCGCTGATTGCCGCCGAGGACACGCGCCATAGCGCAGGCCTGCTTGCGCGAATTGGCAGTCACGCAAAAACCATCGCCCTGCACGAGCACAACGAACGTGAGCAATGCGAGCGACTGGTCGAGCAACTGCTGGCCGGCAGCGATATCGCACTGATCAGCGATGCCGGCACGCCATTGATCAGTGATCCCGGTTTTCGGCTGGTGCGCGCAGCGCGAGCGGCGGAAATCGTCGTGTCGCCAATACCAGGCCCGAGCGCGGCCATCGCGGCACTGTCCGTTGCCGGCCTGCCGAGTGATCGTTTCGTGTTTGAGGGATTCCTGCCTGCGCGCTCTTCGGCACGACGGGAACGACTGCAAGACCTCGTCGCCGAGCCGCGCACACTGATTTTCTACGAGTCCAGCCACCGCATCGTCGACTCGTTGGCCGACATGGTTGCCGTGTTCGGCGCTACCCGCGACGCCGTCATTGCACGCGAACTGACCAAGCTCTACGAAACCGTCCTCGATGGACCGCTACAAATTCTGCACGATAGGGTCACAGCGGATCCAAACCAGCAGCGCGGCGAGTTCGTGGTTCTCGTCGCTGGTGCCGGCGGCGACGATGCCGATGCGGTGCTTGCGGAAGGTCGACGCGTGTTTGCCCTGCTGCGCGATGAACTGCCGCCGGCGCGCGCTGCCAAGTTGGCTGCCGCCATTACTGGCGCGCCGCGGAAAACCCTGTACGAATAGCGTTTCAACCCCCTGCGACGGTTTGCTGCGCTGCGACATCGCGACAGCGGATGGACCAGCAACAGCGGCGTAGACTTCATTGTTGCAAATTGTCTGATGGCAGCGTCGCAAGCGATGTTGCCGAAGTGGCTTCCGCCCGAGGGATGCTCTGATCAACTCGACGCAGGCGTCACCGATTTGTCTTTCCGCAGATCAAGGCGCGTCGACGAAGTCAGACTGGCCGTCTGACCAGGAGGCGCAACGCGGATCTGCGGAAAGAGAGATCGGCCCCAACAAGTAATTTTTAAGCGAAGGGGTGATGCTCGTAAGACCCTCAGATTGACGTACGCGGCTTGCCCAGGCGGCCAGCCTGCACTGCGCCACGAACCCCAATCTGAGAGCCTTACTAGCATCATGCCGCCTACGTCGAGTTAATCAGAACATCCCTGACCGCTACGGATTCATCCATGATTTCCGATACCGTCGTCGAGCTGTCGCGCTGGCAATTTGCCATCACCGTGCTCTACCACTTCCTGTTCGTGCCGCTGACGCTGGGCCTCAGCGTGATGCTGGCGATCATGGAATCGGTCTACGTGATGACCGGCAACCCCATCTACAAGCAGATGGTGAAGTTCTGGGGCAAGTTGTTCGGCATCAATTTCGCCCTCGGTGTTGCCACCGGCATCACCATGGAGTTCCAGTTCGGAACCAATTGGTCGTACTACTCGCAGTACGTCGGCGATGTGTTCGGCACGCCGCTGGCGATCGAAGGCCTGATGGCGTTCTTCCTGGAATCGACGTTTGTCGGACTGTTCTTCTTCGGCTGGGAACGCTTGTCGAAGGTGAAGCACCTGATGGTGACCTGGCTCGTTGCGCTCGGCTCCAACCTGTCGGCATTGTGGATCCTGGTTGCCAACGGCTGGATGCAATATCCGGTCGGCGCGCATTTCAACGCCGAAACGCACCGGATGGAACTGGACAGTTTCATCGAGGTGTTCTTCAACCCGGTCGCGCAAGTGAAATTCGTGCACACGGTTTCGGCCGGTTACGTGACTGGCGCGTGCTTCGTGCTCGGCATCAGTGCGTGGTATCTGATCAAGGGGCGCCACCGACAATTTGCGTTGCGCTCGTACGCGATCGCAGCGGCGTTCGGACTGGCATCGGTGTTGTCGGTGATCACGCTCGGTGATGAAAGCGGCTACGAAGTCGGCCATGCGCAAAAGGTGAAACTGGCGGCGATCGAGGCAATGTGGGAAACCGAGCCGGCGCCGGCGTCGTTCACCATTGCCGGCATCGTCGATTCGGAAAACATGCGGACTGATTACGCGATCACGGTACCGTGGATGATGGGCCTGATCGCGACGCGTTCGCTCGACAAGGAAATCCCCGGCCTGCGTGAATTGATCGACGGCCACGAGGAAAAAATCCGCAACGGCATGAAGGCTTACGCCGCATTGCAAACCGTGCGTGCCAATCCGGATGATTCCGCGGCACAGGCGACGCTCAAGGAGTACCAGGGCGACCTCGGCTACGGTTTGCTGGTCAAGCGCTATGCGCCGAACGTGGTCGATGCGACCGACGCGCAGATCAAGCAGGCCGCGCGCGACGGCATACCGCCGGTGGGCGTGGTGTTCTGGTCGTTCCGGATCATGGTCGCCTGCGGATTTCTGATGCTCGGCCTTTTCATCTGGGCATTCATCGCATCAGCGCGGCGCCGCGTGGGCAGCGGTCGCTGGCTGTTGCGCGCCTCGCTGTTCGCCATGCCGCTGCCGTGGATCGCCTCCGAATCCGGCTGGATTGTCGCGGAAGTCGGTCGGCAACCGTGGACGGTCGCCGAAGTTTTACCAACCTGGATGTCGGTGTCCTCGCTGACGGTGATGGACCTGGTTTTCAGTCTGACCGGCTTCGTCGTGTTCTACACCGCGTTGCTCGTGGTCGAGGTCTGGCTCATGCTGAAATTCGCCCGCAAGGGACCGGATGACGAGAAGGAAGAACCCGCTCCCGCGCACGTCACACCCAAATCCGCGCACCCGGCGGAAGGACTACAGGCATGAACGAGCTGCTTTCCTTCCTGATGAGTTACGAAACCCTGCGCGCGATCTGGTGGGGCCTGCTCGGCGCATTGCTGATCGGCTTCGCGGTGCTTGGCGGCTACGATCTTGGCGTCGGCGCGATGTTGCGCGTGATCGCGAAAACCGATGACGAACGCCGCGTACTGCTCAACGCAGTCGGCCCCACATGGGAAGGTAATCAAGTCTGGTTCATCCTCGGCGGCGGGGCGATCTTCGCGGCTTATCCGCTGATCTATGCGGCGGCGTTTTCCGGATTCTTCGTCGCGCTGATCCTCGTTTTGTTCGCGTTGATACTGCGTCCGGTCGGTTTCGATTACCGCAGCAAGGTCGAAGATCCGCGTTGGCGCGGTTTCTGGGATTGGTGTCTGGTGATCGGCGGTTTCGTACCGGCTTTGGTGTTCGGCGTCGCCTTCGGCAACCTGCTGCAGGGCGTGCCTTTCAGCTACGACGACAGCATGCGCGTCACCTACTACGGTGGCTTCCTCGGCTTGCTCAATCCGTTCGGCCTGCTCGTCGGCGTGGTCAGCGTGGCGATGCTGTGCATGCAGGGCGCGGCGTTCCTGCAATTAAAGACCGAGGGCGTGATTCGCGAGCGTTCGCGGCGCAGCCTTGGTATCGCCATCGTGGTGTTGTGCCTTGCCTTCGCGGCGGCCGGCGTCTGGTTGGCTCTCGGGATCGATGGCTACCGCATCGCCAGCTTTTCCGGAACCGCAGCACCGTCGAATCCATTGGCGAAAACTGTGCTGAACGAAACCGGAGCGTGGTTGGCAAACTATCGTGCTGCGCCGATCCTCTGGCTGGTTCCATCACTCGTGTTTCTTGCTGCGATCGCGACCTGGCTGTTCGGTATGGCACGTAGCGGGCTCGCCTTCATCGCCAGTTCCATCGCGGTCGCCTGCGTGGTGCTTACGGCAGGAATCGCGATGTTCCCGTTCCTGATGCCATCCAGCCTGGAACCTTCGCACAGTCTGACCGCGTGGGACGCGACATCAAGCCTGCACACGCTGCGCTGGATGTTCTGGATGGTGGTGCTGTTCCTGCCGATCATCATCGCCTACACCAGCTGGGTGTTCCGCGTGATGCGCGGCCCGGTGACGCTGGAACACGTACGCGGCCCCGACGCGCACTACTGAGGATAATGAACAATGTGGTACTTCACCTGGATACTCGGCCTGCTGATGGCCTGCGCGGCCGGCATCATCAACGCGATGTGGCTGGAATTCAAAGGCTACCCTGAAGACGAAGCCGACCCGGATTGATGGCGCGATCAACGCCATCGATCTGTCGCTGACTGCGCAGCATGTCGGTCCTGGATGACGAAGCGCTGTCGCTGCGCTGGTTGGCCGCGCAGATTGCGCCAGTGCGCGGATGGATTACCGGCGCTGCCATTTCTGGCGTGCTCGCAACAGCCGCCTACGCCGCTTTCGCGGCCGTGCTGGCACAACTGATTGGTCGATGGAGTCGCGGTGATCTGTCGGCGAGTGGATGGTTGCTTGCGTTCGCCCTTCCAGCTGCGCTGATTGCGCGCAGCGTGCTCCATGCAACCAAGGAATGGTCAGCGGCGCGCGCCTCGGTCACCATGCGGCTGCGCGTTCGCGACGAACTGCTCGATGCCTTCGCTGCACTTGGTCCGCTGCGCTCGAGCGCTGGCAGCGACGGCGCATTGGCCAGCGTTTCGATCGACCAGGTCGGTGCGATGGATGGCTACGTCTCGCGCTATCGGCCGCAGCAACTCATCGTGCTCGTGGTGCCGCTGTTGATCGCGGCCTTGGTTTTTCCATCAAGTTGGCTGGCGGCACTGATCCTGCTTGGTTGTGGACCGCTGATTCCAATGTTCATGGTGTTGGTTGGACGCCAGGCAGCCGCCGCAAGTACACAGCAAGCCGGTGCGCTGGCGCACTTGGGCGGACAGTTCCTCGATCTGGTGCGCGGACTTCCAACATTGCGGTTGCTGGGCCGCGTCGATGACGGAGCCGCCCGTCTGGATGCCGGTGCCCAGGATTATCGGCATCGCAGCATGCAGGTTTTGCGGATCGCGTTCCTGTCATCGGCGGTACTCGAACTGTTCGCGTCGATAGCGATCGCGATGGTGGCACTTTATCTGGGCCTCGCTTTGCTCGGTCGTTTCGACCTGGGCCATTACGGCCTGCCGATGACGCTCGACAAGGCGCTTTTCATCCTGCTGCTGGCGCCGGAATTCTTCGCGCCGCTGCGCCAGCTCGGCAGCGACTACCACGCCCGTGCGCAGGCGTTGGCTGCCGCGTCGGCGATTCGTGATGTGCTTGAACGCGTGCCGAAGCGAGAAAGCCCCGTCACAACTTCCGCAAGCGCGCATTCCAATGCCAGGACCGTGCCGGCATTTATCGACTTTGATGACGTCACTCTTCAACACACTGACGGCCGCGTTGCACTTGACGGTGTCAGCTTCCGCATCGAACGTGGCGAGCGCGTCCTGTTGCGTGGTGCGAGCGGTGCCGGCAAGAGTTCGGTGATCGCCTTGCTGGCTGGTTTTGCGACACCGACAGCGGGTCGCATCCTTGTCGATGGACACGATCTTTCACAACGCGATCTCAACGTCTGGTGGAGTGGTCTAGCCTGGCTGGAGCAACGTCCGGAGTGGTTTGCGGCCAGCGTGCGTGACAACGTCCTGATCGGCTTGGATCGCGATGATCGCGTTCGACTTTGGATGGCACTGGAACGCGCCGGCCTCGCCGACGACGTGCGTGCGCTGCCATTGCAGGCTGATACGCCACTCGGACAATCCGGTGGCGGCTGGTCGGGCGGGCAATTGCAACGCATCGCGCTGGCCCGCGCCCTCGCACGCGATGCTTCGTTGTGGCTGCTCGACGAACCGCTCGCCCACCTCGACAGGGAAACTGCCGACGCTCTGCGCAACTCGCTGGATGAAGGTAGCCGTGGCCGCAGCATGCTGATTGCATCGCACGACGATGCAGATCGCGACTGGGTGGATCGGGTGTTGACGCTCGACGCGGGTCGCCTCGTGCAGGTACGCGCGTGACGACTTCTCCGTCATGGCTGTTCCGCCTGCGTCCTCGCATCGGGATGCTCGCCCTCGCGCTGCTGCTTGGCGCGCTCGCGTTGCTCGCCGGTATGGGATTGCTTGCCTATTCCGGCTGGTTCATCAGTGCGACGGCGATTGCCGGTGCCAGCGGAGCGACTGCACTGGCGTTCGACATTTTCCGCCCCGGCGCGATCATTCGTGCGTTCGCCGTGGTTCGTACTGCTGCGCGCTATGGCGAACGGCTGGTATCGCACGATACCGTGTTGCACCTGCTGGCCGACTTGCGCAATCAGGCCTATCGAAAAATTGCCCGCCTCGTGCCGGAGCCGCTCTCGCAGCATGCAGATGGCGATCTGTTGCAACGCGTGGTCGGCGATGTGGATACGCTCGACGAAGGTCCGCTGCGCGTCTTGTTGCCGTTGCTGTGGAGTGCCTTGGTGGTGATGCTGGCGCTGTTGTTGGTGACGCTTGCACATCCGGCGCTTTTCGGTGTCGCCGCGCCGTGGTTGCTTGCGGCCGCGCTGCTCGTTCCGGCCCTCACCGCACGACAGGCATGGCTCGCAAATCGCCGTCTCGCCGAACTCGCTGGCCGGCATCGCGAGATGGCAGTCGACCAATTGCGTGGCTTGACCACCCTGCTGCTGTGCGGAGCGTGGCGGCAGCGACGCGACCAATGGACTTCACTGGATCGACGCATCGTCGACGGCCGACTTCGGCAGCGATTGATCGATGCTGCCGGGCTCGCGGTCGTGATGCTGTGCATCGGACTCGCCGCGTGGGCTGTGGTTTGCCAAGGTGAGCCGCTGATCGCATCAAAAGCGGTGTCGTTGCCTTGGTTGGCGATGAGCGCACTCGCGTGTCTGGCGACGCTGGAGGCGCTCGCACCCGCCGCCAGCGCAATGCAGGCCTGGGCGCGCACCAAGGCCGCGAACGACCGACTGGGCGGCTTGTTCAATCAGAACGAACAGGTCGTTTTTCCTGCAGCATTGACCTCTAGTCAGAATGGCTTTGACCCGACAAGCCGCAATGTCTTGTCCTTGCAGCAAGCGAGCTATTTTCATTCGCGAGATTGCCGCGATACGAAACCGCGCGGTCTCGACCTGACGACGCTTTGCATCGCACCCGGCGATCGCGTCGTCATCAGCGGGCCGTCTGGATCGGGCAAGTCGACGTTGGCTGCGCTGCTCGGTCGAACGCTCGATCCGCAGCGCGGCGCAATCAAACTTGGCGAGGTCGATCTTCGTCAACTGCCCGAATCAACACTTCGCGCATCCATCGCGATGCTCACGCAGCGTCCACACCTGTTCGCGATGACACTCGCCGAAAACCTGCGACTCGGCGACGCATCTGCCGACGATGGGCGGCTATTCGAGGCACTGGAAGCTGTCGCCCTTGGCGCATTTGTTCGCGCCTTGCCATTGGGTTTGGCGACACCGATTGGCGAGTACGGCGTTGGTCTATCGGGCGGCGAAGCGCGTCGCGTTGCGATTGCCCGCACGTTGCTGCAGGACACCAGCATCGTGATCCTCGATGAACCCTTCGAAGGCCTCGACACGGCCACCCGCGAACGCGTCGTCAGCGGCATCGATGCCTGGCTGGCCGATGCGACTGTCGTAGTCATCAGCCATCACGAAATCCAGTTCGGCAAGTCCAGTCGACGCTTCACGGTGCGCGATGGAGCGTTGTCGGCTACCGGAATGGCTTAGCCATCACGTCCCGATCAAGGGCCTCACGCATCAGGCGGTTTCCTTAATTCAATAGTTCACGTATCATTGAATGATGATCGAGAACGAAGCGGTTACGGCGCTTTCCGCCTTGTCGCATGCCCAGCGCTTGCGGGTATTCCGCGCGCTGGTCGTCGCCGGCCCGGCCGGCCTGCTGCCGAGCGTGATCGCGGAACGCCTGGACATTGCCCGCAATGCGCTGTCGTTCCATTTGAAGGAACTGGCCAGCGCCGGGCTGGTGTCCGTCGAGCAACAGGGTCGCAACCTGATCTATCGCGCCGACTACGCGCGGATGAATGCGCTGCTCGCGTTCCTCACCGAACACTGCTGCGAGGGCGGCAGTTGTGAAATTACGTCTTGAACCATCCATCCCGGATTCCAACCCATGCGCACTACTCCCTACAACGTTCTTTTCATTTGCACGGGCAATTCGGCCCGATCCATCATGGCAGAAGGCCTGCTCAACGAGACGGGTGGACCAAATTTTCGGGCATGGTCTGCGGGTAGCCATCCTTCCGGGGTCGTCAATCCGTTCGCGGTTACAACTCTGCGCCGAATGGGACTGCCCGACGCCGATTACCGCAGCAAGAGCTGGGACGAATTTTCAGAACCAGGCGCGCCCCACTTCGACTTCATTTTTACCGTATGTGACAACGCGGCGGGGGAGGCATGTCCCTTGTGGCCTGGACAGCCGATAACGGCACATTGGGGCGTTCCCGATCCGGCTGCGGCAGCTGGCGACGATCGTCAGCGCAGCGAGGCCTTTGTTGACGCAGCCATGGCACTGAAACGTCGGATCGAACTATTTATTGCGCTACCGCTCAAGAGCCTCGACGATATTGCGCTGCGCCATGAGCTGAACGAGATTGGCAAGCAATGAAAGCGACCGGCGATCAAGACGGTTCGCGGCCTGTCGCCATCGGCGGTTTTGAGCGCCATCTCACATGGTGGGTATTGGCCTGCATCGTCGTTGGCATCGGCCTTGGTCAGACCATGCCAAGCCTGTTCCAGACGCTGGGACGAATGGAGCTGGCCGGGGTCAACCTGCCGGTTGGCGTGCTGATCTGGATCATGGTGATCCCGATGCTTGCGAAGGTCGATTTCGGCACTCTCGGCCAGGTGCGTCGGCATTGGCGCGGGATGGGCGTGACCCTGTTCGTCAACTGGGCGGTGAAACCCTTTTCGATGGCACTGCTGGCGTGGCTGTTCATTCGCCATCTGTTTGCGCCGCTGCTGCCCGCTGATCAACTGGACAGCTATGTCGCAGGATTGATCCTGCTTGCGGCCGCGCCGTGTACCGCGATGGTGTTCGTCTGGAGCCGGCTTACTGGCGGCGATCCACTATTCACGCTGACCCAGGTTGCGTTGAACGACAGCATCATGCTGTTTGCGTTTGCGCCAATCGTCGTGCTGCTGCTGGGCTTGTCGGCGATCGTGGTGCCCTGGCCGACGCTGCTGGTGTCGGTCGTTGCCTACATCATGATTCCGGTCGCCATCGCACAAGCCTGGCGGCGCTGGATATTGCGGCGCGGGCAAGCGAGTTTCGATCGTGCGTTGAACCGCGCAGCCCATGCTTCGATGCTGGCCTTGCTGCTGACCCTGGTCCTGCTGTTCGCGTTGCAAGGCGATGCCATCCTGAGTCGTCCGTTGGTGATTGTGCTTCTGGCGGTGCCCATCCTGATCCAGGTGCTCGGCAATTCCGCGCTGGCCTACTGGTTGAACCGTCGCGTTGGCGAACGGCATTGCATTGCTGGTCCGTCCGCGCTGATTGGCGCATCGAACTTCTTTGAACTGGCGGTCGCCACCGCGATCAGCCTGTTCGGCCTGGAATCCGGGGCGGCGCTGGCGACCGTCGTTGGCGTCCTGATCGAGGTTCCCGTGATGCTGCTGGTCGTGCGCGTGGTTAACCGGACGCGCAACTGGTACGAACTCCCCTCCACCTCTTCAACGAGGTCCACATGACTGCGATCACGATCTACCACAACCCCGCCTGCGGCACGTCTCGTAACGTGCTGGGGATGATCCGCAACAGCGGTGTCGAACCGACCGTGATCGAGTACCTGAAAACACCACCGGATCGCGAAACGCTGCACGCACTGCTCGCGGGGATGGACATGCCTGTGCGCGAACTGCTGCGCGAAAAAGGTACACCGTATGAGGACCTCGGACTCGCCGACCCGACATTGACCGACGAGCAACTGATCGACGCAATATTGACCAATCCCATCCTGATGAATCGCCCCATCGTCGTTACGCCGCTCGGCACCAGTTTGTGCCGGCCTTCGGAGACCGTCCTCGACTTGCTACCGGACGCACAGCGTGAAGACTTCATTCGCGAAGACGGCAGCGTAATTGCGGCGGGCACTCGTTCGAATGGATAGCGCTGTCGATCTTCCCAACCTTGATATGGCCAGCTTTCGGCAACCGAACCTCGATGCGTTGGCGATGCCGGTGGCAGCAACGCATCCACCGCGTTTCCTGCTGCTGTACGGATCGTTGCGCGAGCGCTCATTCAGCCGCATGGTCTGTGAGGAATCGGCGCGGCTGCTGCAGGCACTTGGCGGCGAAACCCGCATGTTCAATCCGGCGGGATTGCCGCTGGCCGATGCCGCACCGGTTGATCACCCGAAGGTGGCCGAACTGCGCGACCTGGCGCAGTGGGCAGAAGGCATGCTCTGGTGTTCGCCGGAACGGCACGGCGCGATGTCGGGAATCCTCAAGACCCAGATCGACTGGATTCCACTAAACGTCGGCGCGGTGCGCCCGACCCAGGGAAAAACGCTGGCCGTCATGCAAGTCTCGGGCGGCTCGCAATCGTTCAATGCGGTCAATCAGATGCGCATCCTTGGTCGCTGGATGCGCATGCTGACGATTCCGAACCAGTCGTCGGTGGCCAAGGCCTGGCAGGAATTCGACGACGCCAATCGGATGAAGCCATCGCCCTACTACGACCGCATCGTCGATGTGGTCGAAGAACTGATGAAGTTCACCCTCCTGACCCGTGGCGTATCGGACCACCTTGTTGATCGCTACAGCGAACGCCACGAGTCGGCCATTGCGCTGGCCAGTCGCGCTTCACTGGCGGCGATTTAGCCTGCGCGTCGCTTCGATTGGTTTGGACCAATCGTTGCCATATTTGGCTGCCGCCTGCTACCTCGCTTTTGATGGCTGTCGCCAGACTGGTCAAGCGTTTCACACGCCTGCCGGCGCGCGAGCCACTTTTCTCGCGCAGAGAAAAGTAGCCAAAAGATGCGGCCCGATGGCCTGTCGGTCGTGCGGTGAAGCCGCACGACTGCGCAAGCACTGGCCGGGTTCGGCTGAAGGCACATCCTCGCAGCCGAAGACGCGCAA
>JBBSLA010000023.1:0-29136 GCA_038255665.1 Lysobacterales bacterium
ACCTGTCTCCCGATTCGGGGAGGCGAGATGGCGGAGGAAGCGCCCGCAGGGTGGCCGAATGGATTCGCCCAGTTCGCTGCAGGTGCAGGGATGCGCCTTCAGCGAACCCCGTAGCCCGCTCGCGTAGTCGTGCGGTTTCTCCGCACGACCGACCCGCCACGGGCGCATCTTTGGGCCACGTTTCTGTGCGAGCAGAAAGGTGGCTCGGCGGGCGGCAGCCCGGCGATACGCTTGACCAGTCTGGCGGAAGCTAATGAAAAAGTGCAGCGCGGCAGGCGCCAGAAACTCTTGACTAGATTGGCGACAGTCAACCAACAACATGCAGTGCCTCGCGCGCCGGGAGGCGCGAGAAACGCTTGACCAGATTGGCGCCAGCCAAACACCCGAGAAGCGGCGGGCGGCAGGCGCGAGAATCGTTTTGCAAACCTGGCGTCAGCCAACAAACGAGCGCAGCGCGGCGGCCACATCATGGCCGTCTAAACGGCCAAACAAAGCGAAGATGAAATCTTCGCAACAATCAAAGGAAGCCCAAGGGCCGGACCCCCATCCCCAACCCTTCTCCCGGCGGGAGAAGGGAGCCCAGCGCGGCGCTGCAGGCGAAAACTAGGCGCGCGTGAAGCGGTAGTGGCCCACGAGCCACTCCCTTCCGCCGTCGTAACCGAAGAGCTCGGCGCAGGCCATCCAGAACATGCGCCAGCGCTGGTTCCAGATGGCGGCCTGGTCGCCGTATGCCTCGGTCAGGATGCGCAGCACTTCGTCGCGACGGCTGTCGTGGTTTTCGAGCCAGGCGTTCGCGGTGCGCTCGTAGTGCGTGCCGGGCAACAGCCAGCGTTGTTCCAGCGAAAGGTCGTGTTGGAAATGCAGCAGCGTGTCGGCGGCAGGCATCAAACCGCCGGTGAAGAAATGGCGACCCATCCAGTTGTCGTCGCCTTGGGTCTCGAACGGATAGACCAGGTCGCGGTGACAGAAAATGTGGACAAACAACTTGCCACCGGGAACCAGCCAGCTCGAAATCCGGCGCAACAGGGTTTCGTAGTTGCGCATGTGTTCGAACATCTCGATGGACACAGCACGATCAAATTGCGCTTCGGCCAGTTCCAACTCGTTGACGTCGGCAGTGATGACGGTCACGTTCTCGAAGCCGCGCTCCTGGCAACGCGCCTCGATATGTTTGCGTTGTGGTGCGGAGTTTGAAACGGCCGTGATCCGTGTATTCGGAAAGCGCTCGGCCATCCACAAGGTCAACGATCCCCAACCACAACCGAGTTCGAGGATGCGCTGGCCGTCAGCGAGTTCAGCGCGCTGGCCATAGATTTCGAGCATGCGTTCTTCGGCGGCATCCAGATCAGGCGTCGACACATCCCAGTAGCACGAGCTGTATTTGTAACGCTTGCCGAGGCACAACTGGAAGAACGCCGGCGGCAGTTCGTAATGCTGCGCATTGGCGGCGTCGGTCTCGATGGCGATGGCGCTGCTGCGTAATTCGTCGATGCGCTGGCGCAGCCGCTCGAAGCCCTGCTCGACCGAGCCATCCTTCTCGTCGCGCAGGCGTTTCGCGCACTGCTGGCGTATGCCGTGTCGAATCAGCGCATCCGGAATCCAGCCACGCTCGGCCAGCGTGGTGACGAAGCTTTCGCGCACGGGTTCGGATGCGGCAGTCAGGCTGGCCTGCGTCATTTCTCTTTTTCCTGTTTCTTTGATTTCGCGCGGCCGCTTTTCTTTGGAAACCACGGAATGAAGATACTGGTCGTGCGCTGGTATTCGAGGTAGTCCTTGCCACGGCTGCGCAATGCCTGCTGTTCGGTGAAGGGGATGCCCGTGACCCAGAACAAGGTGCCAAACATCAGCGCCGGGCCGAGCAGGCTCAGCAGCACCCAACCGACGTCCAGGCCGATCGCGAGGAACACGTACGCGAACCAGTGCAGCCATTCGAAGAAATAGTTGGGGTGTCGCGAATAACGCCAAAGTCCACTCCGGCAGGTCTTTCCTTTCTGCGATGGATCGGCACGATGCCTGGCCAACTGGCGGTCAGCGAGCGCCTCGCCGCCAACCGCGATCAGCCAGACAACGATCGCAGCGATGTACCAGATGGTCAGCTTACCTTCGGGATTGTGTGCGGCGATCCAGAAAGGAATCGAGAACAGCGCGGTCAGCAGCGCCTGGGCGAAGAAGAACAGCAGGAACTTGGTCTGGCTGCCATTCCAATGCTCGCGTAGATACTTGTAGCGACCGTCCTCCTCTTCGTTGAGTACGCGATGAAAAATATGGCTGCAAAGGCGCAGGCCCCAAAGTCCACCCATCACCGCTACTAGCACTCGTGGCAACAACGCGCCGTCTGCCATCACGCCGTAGAACACCGCGCTGGCGGCCATGCCGCCGGACCAGATCACGTCGACGATGCCGGCATTGCCGGTTTTGCGTTGCCACAGCCAGCCGAACACCATCAGCACGCTACTTGCAGCCAGGACAATCAGAATCAACCAGCCGTTCATGCGCTTTGCTCCGTCGATTGGGATGGCGCCAATTTGGAACGGGCGATTGTCGAAGACCGGACTGAACGCCGCGCCACCAGACTGAGCACCAGCATGGCGATCGCCCACCCGAACGACAACGCGAGCACGGAGCGCCACAGCGGATCGCCCAGCGTGACCGCGTCGAATGCCCGGCCCGCAGACCAATACGAGATCGGCCCGACGATCGCGCCCGCGACGGTGGCAAACAGCGGACGATGCGCGAGATAGGCCAGCGAGTGATTCAAGGTCAGCGCGAAGCCCACCCACAACGCGAGGATCCATAGCGGAGCCAGGTGCTCGCTCGGGAACGGCGCGGCATAGGTCAGGGTGCCACTGAATGCGTAGGCGGAATCGACGACCGCGCCGAGCAGCAGCGCGACGGCGATCAAAAAGCCATCGCCGCGAATCCGCATCGGACTCAGCAGGTGCGCGATCGCGAACACCGTTGCCGCTAGCGGGCCCGGCCACCACAATGCTTTCGATGCGCCGACCACTGCGGAGAACCAGACCGCCTGGAACGCGACGAAATTGACCAGATTCTTCATGGCACGAACTTCTTCATGGAACGAATTGCTCGCGGCGTGCGCCGGGCTTGCTCAACAGCATCTGCACGTCGCCGATCGAACGTTCCAGAAATCCACCCTCGCAATAGGAAAGATAGAACTCCCACAGACGGATGAATCGGTTCGGATAGCCGAGCGCGCGCACCTCCGGCAGGCTCGCCATGAAGCGCTTGCGCCAGGCACGCAGCGTGAGCGCGTAACTTGGCCCGATGTCTTCGAGATTGAACAGCTTCATGTCAGTGTTGCTTGCGACCGCGCGCAACATCGGTGCCAGCGCCGGGATGAAGCTGCCCGGGAACACGTAGCGCTGGATGAAATCGACGGCTTTCAGCGCCTGCCGGTAGCGATGCTCTTCGATGGTGATTGCCTGGATCAGGGCCATGCCATCAGGCTTCAGCAGCGCGCCAACCTTCGCGAAATAGGTATCGAGGTATTGCGGACCGATCGCTTCAATCATCTCGATCGACACCAGTCGATCGTAAGTGCCTTCAAGGTCGCGGTAATCTTCCAACAGCAGTTCAACGCGCTCCTGCACGCCTGCGGCGGTGACGCGTTGGCGTGCCAGCTCGTACTGCTCGCGCGAAATCGTCGTTGTCGTCACCTTGCAGCCGTAGTGCTGCGCGGCATGGATCGCGAAGCCGCCCCAGCCCGTTCCGATTTCGACGACATGGTGGTGCGGTTGCAGGTCGAGCTTCTCGCAGATTCGATCGAGCTTGCGCTTGGCGGCAACTTCCAGCGATTCGCTCTCGTCCAGGTAGATCGCCGATGAGTACATCATCGATTCGTCGAGGAACAGCTTGAACAGGTCGTTGCCAAGGTCGTAATGCGCGGCGATATTGCGGCGGCTGCCCGCGCGCGTGTTACGCATGAGAGCGTGCCATCCGCGCATGATCGCGCCGCCGATGCGTGCCGGCCCGCGTTCAAGCGCATCGAGGCGATCGCGATTGCGCACCAGAATGCGCACCAGCGCAACGAGGTCGTCGCAATCCCAGTGACCGTCCATGTACGACTCGCCAGCGCCGACGCTGCCATTCAATGCGGCAAGTCGATAGAAAGCCGGGTCGCGGATGATGATCGTCGCGTGCAGCGTATCGCCTGGATTGCTCGAAGCGCGGCCGAGCACGACGGAATTTCCGCCATCGTGCAGGCTCAACTGGCAGTCGCGCAGATCCGCCATCACCGTCAGCAGACGCTTGCGCAGGGTGCGTTCGAGCATCGTCGCGGCGCGTGCGCTGATCGGCTCGGCGTCCAGCGCTTCGCGGAGATCGGCAGTCGAGGTATTCATGCGGATGTCACCTTGTTGTCGGGGTGGTCGTGAACGGGATTGCCTCGCAGCCACAGGCGCAGCGCCTGCCAGTGGATAGCGAAGACGACCTGCAATGTCATCAGTGGATAGCGCCACAAAACGCGGGCCAGCCCGGCACCATCGATGGCGCGTCGCTGCAGCACCATCGTCGCGTCGAAACGGCTTCGAGTGGAGGTGTCGACGGCGATGGCCGCTGAGGAATCAGGGTCCAGCACGTCCATGTGGACGCGCAGAGCCTCGCCGGGTTCACCCAGCCGCCAGTCGTAGCGCTGCTGCATCGCCATGAACGGCGACACGTGGAATGCCTTGTCGAAACACCATTGATGGATCGATGCGTGATCTTGCGCGCTTGCGAGCGGCAATACGTAAGCGTGGCGTTCCTGCCACGGCGTATTGGTGATTTCGGCGACGATGGTTTGCAAGGTGACGCCATCATCGGCGTAGCAGTAGTAGAACGTGACCGGATTGAAGCAATGACCGAGATAGCGCAGATGGGCGAGCAGGCGGACCGGGCCGGTCGGTCGCGTCCCGGTCTCTGTCTCGACGCGATCGCGCACGCACTCGGCAAGATCGCGCTCGGGATCGCCAAGGAAGTCGCTGCGCCGGAATTCGCCAATGTTGCGGCGATTGACCGACCACAACCAGCGCTGGTCGAAAACGCGATCCGTTTCGGCCAGGTCGAGGTACACGAGACAAATTCGATAGCGGAACGCGTGCGGCTTCGGAACATAACGGCGATGCCGCACCCAGCCTTCGTAGATCGCGCTGTTCAACGCAGTCGTGCTCACCACGAAATTCCCAGCTCTGTGGCAACGTCGACAGCGCTGCGCAAACCGTCCTCGTGGAAGCCGTGGCCCCACCACGCGCCAGCGAACGAGATTCCATCGATGCCCTGGATTTCGGCCTTGCGCGATTGGGCGTCCACCGATGCGGCGCTCTGCACGGGATGTCTATAACGGCGTTCGCGCAGAATGCGCGAGGGATCGATATCGCCTCGCCGGTTGAGACTGACCACGAGTGGATCCTGGGTCTGCAACGACTGCAATGCGTTCATCCAGTAGCTGACCGTGCAATCGGTACCCGGTTGCGACGGAACGTGAACGTTCCACGCTGCCCAGGCGCCTCGATTCGGCGGCAGAACGCTAGCGTCGGTGTGCAGGATGGTGTCGTTGTCCTGGAACTCGAAAGCAGACAGGACATCGCGCTGGGCGTCGGTAGGGTCGGCAAGCAGGCCCAAGGCGTCGTTGGCATGACAGGCCAGCACGACGTGATCGAACGATTCTACGCCGGCGTCGGTCGTCACCGAGATGGTCTTTGGCTGTTGCTGGGCACGAACGCTGCGCACCGGCGAGTCGAGACGAACCTGCACGCTCCAGCCGCGCTTGAACGCGTCGATATAGCTGCGCGATCCGCCGCGCAGCACGCGCCACTGCGGCCGTCCGCTCAACTGCATCATGCTGTGATTGGCCATGAAGCGAACCAGATGCACGATCGGGAAATCCAGGATTCGTGCGGTCGGCGACGACCACAACGCTGACGCCATCGGCACCAGGTGCAGGTCGCGAAACGCATCGCCATAACCGTTCGCCGCGAGGTACTCGCCCAGCGATGGGCCCGGCGCGGGCAGGTCGAGCACGGCGGGAGCTTCACGATAGAAGCGACGCAGGTCGGCGAGCATTCCCAGAAACCGCGGACTGAATAGATTTGCCGGCTGGCTGAAGAGCCCGCGCAGATTTCCTGCGTTGTATTGAAGCCCGCTATCTTCGTCATGCACCGAAAAACTCATCGTGGTCGGCTGCGAGGCGACATCCAGTTGATCGAACAATCGAGTCAACAGTGGGTAGTGTTTTTCGTTGAAGACGATGAAGCCGCTGTCGACAACCAACGGTTGGCCATCGATCTCGACATCGTGGCTGTCGGTGTGCCCGCCGAGTCGATCGTCGGCCTCGAACAACACCACCTCGTGTTCGCGCGAAAGCAGCCATGCACTGGCCATGCCGGCGATGCCTGAGCCAACCACCGCGATGCGCATCAGCTTGGGAGACTCTGATCAACCCCAGGCAGCGGACGTCGCAAGCCGGCCGGCACCGGACGCAGGTCGCTGACCAGGCCGACGCCCTGCATGGCCTTGAGCACATACCAGGTCAGGTCGACCTCCCACCAGCGGTGGCCTTGCCGTGCCGAGCCTGGGAAATGATGGTGATTGTTGTGCCAGCCTTCGCCAAAAGTAATCAGCGCCAGCCAGACATTGTTTCGGCTGTCGTCGCGCGTGTCGTAGCGACGACTGCCGTATTGATGGGCGAGTGAATTGATTGTCACAGTCGCATGGAACAGCACCACGGTCGACACAAAGAAGCCCCAGATCAACAACTGCGGACCGTTCGTTCCAAGTCCCGGATAAGCAACTTCCAGCCATCCGCCGAGGAAGAACAGCCCGACCGCAAGCAACACCGGCAGCAGGATGTCGTAGCGATCCAGCCAGCGCAGTTCCGGAAAGCGCTTCCAGTCCGAAATCGAACCCCAATCGGTACGAAATCCGCGCGGCGTCAGGAACCAGCCCATGTGCGCCCAAAGAAAGCCATGCTGGCGCGGCGAATGGGCGTCGTTCGGCTTGTCGGCGTTGCGATGGTGATTGCGGTGATGCGCCGCCCACCACAGCGGACCGCGTTGGACGCACATTGCTCCGATACAGGCGAACACGAACTGCACTGGTCGCGACGTCTTGAACGCGCGATGAGCAAAATAGCGATGGTAGAAACCAGTCACTGCGAACATGCGCAGCGCATAAAGCGCCACCGCAGTCCAGACCGCGAATGCCGAAACACCGACCCAGATCACGCTGAAGCAGGCGAGGTGGATGCCAATGAATGGCAGTGTTCGCAACCAGTCGATCCTGTCAGCATCGGGACCCAGCTCACCCGGCTCGGATGTGTCGAACCAGCGTCGAATCGTTGCGATCACACCGGGCTTGAGCGCCGACGCGTCGGCGGTCGTTTCAGATGGCATGGAAGGCACGTGAATCCTTGCTCGGGAATGATGGCAATTACGCGACACGCCGCCGCGCGGATGCACTGATAGGCGCTGCTGGCACCCAACCAGCCAGGGCCGCCATCCAAACCACCCCGGCGATTGCGCCGGGGCGGCCATCATCATTCACAGCAGGGCGATGCTGCCCTTGGCGATGATCGGCCCAGTCGGGTTGCCACCTGGCGCGCCACCCGGCGGCTCCAGTGTCACCGCGAAGATCGCATCCGTACTGACCGCGGCGAGCAGGTTGGACGGCAGTTTGAGCGCTTGCGGCTTGCTGGCGTCGAGTACGCCAAGCGAGATCGGCTTCTGCCCGTTAGGAATCACCCAAAGCTCTTGCACGCGTCCGTCATCCGGCGGTGCCATCAATGGGGTTACCGTCATCATGCCGGTATCGCGATCGACTGCGGCGACGAAACCGGCGCTGCCACTGTCCTGCGCCAGCGTGGATACCAAGCCTGGCTGCGGCGGTGGCGTCGCCGCGGGCACCTCGACCGGCACTTCCACCGGCACTTCAACGATGGTGGGTTTCTGGGTCAGCAAGGCGATGGAGAGCGCCGCGACCGAAGCCATGGCCAGGCCGCTAACGCCGCGCCAGAAGCCCAAGCTACTCCAGAACGAGCGGTCCTCTCGCACAGCCGCTGGGCGTTGCGTATCCGAGCGTGCCGGCTGGATACCCAGCGCGTCGCAAATTCGAGCCCAGAGGTAGTTCGGAACGTTGACCGGTGAAACCTCGTCGAACAATGGCGTCAGCCGGGTTTCCCAGACGTGCACGTCGCTGGCGAGCGCCTTGTCGCTCGACAGTCGCGACTGCACATCGCGGCGTTGTTCCGAATCAAGAACGCCGAGAACGTATTCTCCGGCGAGATCGGCGTCGTCGGGCGGCATTACATTGGAATCGAGTGTGTTCATTGCTGCAGGCACGCCTTCAATTGGGCCAGACCGCGACGGATCCAGCTCTTCACCGTGCCCAATGGAGTTCCGGTGCGCGTCGCGAGTTCTTCATACGTGGAGCCATCGAAGAACGCGTTGCGAATCATCGTCCGGCGGTTGTCTTCCAATTCCTGCATGCATGCATCGAGGCGTTCGCGATCCTGCGAGGCTTCGGCTTCGACATGCGCCGGTGCGGCATCGACCGGCTCATCGGGATCGATCACGTTGTTGCCGGTGCGCTCCACCTTCGCCGAACGGAGCCGGTCGATGGCACGATTGCGCGCCATCATCGCCAGCCAGGTGTAGGCGCTGGCACGGGCCGCATCGAACTGGTCGGCCTTGCGCCAGATCGTGATGAAGACCTCCTGCAGCACTTCTTCCGCTTCGGCTCGTTGAGGCAACACGCGCAGGCAAACGCCGAACAGCTTCGGCGCTGCGACCCGGTACAAATTGTCGAATGCGCGCTGGTCACCGCGACCGACGGCCATCAAAAGGTCGTCGAGTTCGGCGGACTTCAACGTCGTAGCTTCGCTGGCGAGCGCCATGCAGTGTCCCCGGGATGCGGTTGAGGTTGCGGTTGCTGTGAAAGGCAAACTTAACCGGCCCGCGTGATGACGGCAACCTTTCTGTGTCAGCGTGAACGGAATCCGTTCAACCAAAGCAGCACCGCGGCCACCAACATCGCCAATTCCAGTCCGGCCACGTACAAGGTGCTGTTGGCGACCGGCCAGTTCATGCTGACGCCAGCGATGCGCCACAGCACGATGGGCACGTACAGCGCCAGTGCGACGATCAAGCCAAAGCGCAGCTCGCCGCTCCACGCGGTCCATCCGAAAATGATCGCCAGGCCCAGTTGCAGGCCGCCATACACGGTGAGGTACTCGGCCTTGCCAGACGAATTGAGGCTGATGAAGCCCAGCGATTGCGCCGTGCTCGACGATGCGACCGTGCACCAGATCGAAAACAGCAGGTAGATCGCCGCGTTGAGATACAGATAAATGGTGGTCATTGGCCTGCTCCGTCGAAAACGTGATCGTCGCACGACTGCGCTGCGCGTTGCTGACCCGGTCCAAACCAAAGCGCCGTACGACGGGATTCGCCGACTGTGACATTACGGCATTCACAGCGCGCAACGCCCATCCAGGGCGACGCCGTTCGGATCGTCGATCGAATTTTCCGCGCCTTCGCCTTGCTTGGATGGCGGGAATTCGACGCGAACGCTCAGGCTGTCGCCGCCGTTGTCGCGGATATTTCCCAGGCCCTTGTATTGCAGCAGGCGCTTACCCGCGATGGCATAAGCCACATCGATCTGCGGCAAGGCGAAGCCATACCAGGCACCCAGCTTCAACTGGTAGCGTCGCGCCTGCACGCCGGAAACCTTGCCATCGGGCAGTCGGGTGATCGCAAAATCGGTGTAGCCGAGCCGGCTGGGAATCAGGAACTGCACCTTTCGGCTTGCACCGAGAGCCATGCCGTCCCAGTTCTCGACGATGTAGGCATCGAAGCCGGCATCGATGATCGCGTTATCGGGCTTGTCGATCGCCGCGCTCCGCTCCTCCGACACCTTGTTTGCGTGATGGAAAACCGTGTGCTTCGATCCCTCGCTGCGCACACCTTCACGGTAGCCGTTTCGAGCGTCATAAGTCACGAAATCCGGTGCAGCAGGCTGCTCGCCCGTCGTCACATTTTTGCGCGCGAACGGTTTGCCGTCCGGGCAGCGATACAGCACGGTACGAGTTGCCCCGTCCAGCCAATGCGACTCGCGATAGAGCAACGATTCGCCGTTCGCCGCGTATGCATAGCCCTCGTAACGATCCTGCGCAGCCAGCGGCAAGGCGCTGATCGCGAGCATCGCTGCACACAGAGCGACTGCAATCGTTCTCATTGGACGGAGATCCTCGCCTGGTTGGCTGACTTGAGTGGGAAGAACGCGCTGATAACGCGCTAGCGACGGGTGCGCAGTTGCACCAATAGCCCATTCATACGTCTTGTCCCGGCCAACGGATGCGCGAAGTCGTCCCCTGCGACAACCAGGACGTTTAAGACAATTCCTTCAGCCGCGCCTGGTTCATCGTGAACAGGATGTCCGGCAACGCCTCGATCACCTCGACACGATCAGCGTGGCTAAGCTCTTCGTCATCACCGTCGTCCTCACCGTCGTCGTCGAGGTCGACAGCATCATCGAGGGTGCCGGCCGCTTCGTCATCGGCATCGCCGATGTCGTCGTCGTTGTCTTCATCGTCGAATTCGTCGTCCCCGAACACTTCATCGGGCATCAACGCGAAGATGTCGTAGAAATCCGATTGCAGGTCTTCATCACGATTGAGTCGGGCCTCCCAATCCTCGCGTCGCAGATCGGCACCGAGCACGAATCCGAACGCCCAGCTGCTGCCCATCTGGTAACCGCTATCGGAAATCTGTTGCTCGCTCATCGTCTCGAAGTCGGGCGGCACGCCGATCACGGGAGAGACATCGCCGCTGGCGAATTCCGGATCGCTGGCCACCCGGCGACCGACGTCGTTCCATAACGCCTGCACCAAGCCAATCGCTTCATCGAATGCCGCTCGATCCGTCCAAGGCTCGCTGCCAAGGATCAACGGCATGCACTCATCGGCGTCGATCGGTCGGCCCGGCGACACGATCGCGGCGGCAATCAAACCATCAGCCGCCTCAAGCGGCACGCCGCCGCTGGGTATCGCGTGCTCATTGAGCAAGTCGCCCAAGCGTTGCAAGGTTTCAGTTTCGAGGGCAGCAATGTTCGACGCGTTGCCAGTAGTCATGTCGCGAATTCCGGGATCAGGTGCCGCAACGATACAACAGCCTGTCGACGTCGACAGCACGACAGTGAGCGAACGGCCCAACGCTGCAACATGTCAGGCACGAGTAGCCCCGTCTGTGTCCATCCGTGGATGGGGCTGACGACAATCGGCTGGCTCAGGCTTCCGCTCGAACGGCCTCTGCCTGCGGGCCTTTCGGTCCATCGGTGACCGTGAAGCTGACGCGCTGGCCTTCGGCGAGCGACTTGAAGCCCTTGCCTTCAACGGCGCGGAAATGGACGAAAACGTCCGGACCGTTCTCGCGGGTGATAAATCCGAAGCCCTTGGCGTCGTTGAACCATTTCACCGTACCCTGTTCACGTTCTGACATGGCGCTACCCCTTGCTGATCGGCGTTGGAAAAATCCGCCGGGTTCCCAGTTCGGCGGCTCTGGGTCTGCAAGAAAAGCATGTCGGCGCGACCAGAAGTTGCAACGACGGCGCTTCGGCTTTCACTGACCACACCCTCGTGGCCTTGACAGGCACAGCGGTCGTAGTCTAAGCCACATTTTTGGCGATGTCCCGCCCTCGGCGATTCCCTTTCCACACGACTCAATGCTTCGATGAATCCATTCCCGACTTCCGAGTTGCAGCCGCAGCCACTGACCATGGCGACGGCCTTGCCTGCGCAAGCCTATTGGAATCCGGAATGGGCGCAACGCGAACGCAACGCCATATTCGCGAAGGGTTGGCAACTGGTCGGTGATGCGGCATTGCTCTCCGCGCGTGGCAGTCACATCGAGGTCAACGTGGCCGGCGTGCCGCTCTGGTTGTTGCGCGGCCAGGACGGCACATTACGCGCGCTCCACAACGTCTGCCGACATCGCGCGGGTCCGCTGCTGCCCTGCCCGGTCGGCAATCAGTTGCGCTTGCGCTGCCGCTACCACGGCTGGACCTATTCCGACGATGGCCGATTGACAAGCGCCACGGAAATGCACTCGGCGCACGGATTCGATCCTGATTCGATCCACTTGCCGCAAGCATGCGTTGCCGAGTGGAGCGGACTGATCTTCGTGTGCCTGGACCAGCGCGCTACCGCATTGACCGAAGTGCTCGACGGGATCGAGCTACGCATGGGGACGGGCAGGCTTGCCGGGTACCGCTACCTGCGCAGCGTCAGCTATTCGTTGCGCTGCAACTGGAAAACCTACATCGACAATTATCTGGAGGGCTACCATCTTCCGCACGTGCACCCGGCCTTGAACCGCCTGCTCGATTATCGAAGCTACCGCACCGAACTCGCCGCCTGGTCGTCGCTGCAATACAGCCCGCTCGAGAACGAGGGCGCGCTCTATGGATCGGGTGAAGCCCTGTACTGGTACATCTGGCCAAACACCATGTTGAACCTGCTACCCGGTCGCCTGCAGACCAACCGCGTCGTGGCGATCGCGCCCGACCAATGCCGCGTCGACTTCGACTACTACTATCGCGCCGACAGCCGCGCCGAAGCGCAAGCTCGCGACCTTGCCTTCAGCGACGACGTGCAGGCCGAAGACATCGACATCTGCGAGCAGGTGCAGCGCGGGCTGGAGTCCGGCTCATACGTCGCCGGGCGACTCAACCCGCTGCGCGAGCAGGGTGTGCATCACTTCCACGAGCTGATTCGCGCAGCCCTCCGCGCAACCCCCTAGTTTTTCGCTGTCGCGATGGGTTGCTTCCTTCGCCCTTCTGAAGGGTCGGGCTGTTTGTCCCTCTCCCCCGGGAGAGGGTGGAGCGCAGCGCCGGTTGAGGGTCTGGCACTTGTGCCATTGGGCATTGTGGCGAAGATTTCATCTTCGCTTTGTTTGGCCGTCTAGACGGCCATGGTGAGGCAGTCGACAGCCTGGTCAAGCGTTTCTCTCGCCTGCCGGCGAGCGAGCCACCTTTCTGCTCGCACAGAAACATGGCCCAAAGATGCGCCCGTGGCGGGATGAAGGTCAAAGGCACGCAGCGTTGCTGCATTGTCCGCCGCTTTGCGGCGGGTGCTGTTGATGTTGCTGTTGCTGTTGATCCACCCGCCCGTTCCTGTCGGCAAGTACTGGACGGAAAAGCCGCTTGCGGGCCACGCGAGGGATCGCGTGGCTTCGGATGCGGCACAGGATGTGCCTTCAGCCGAACCCGGCCAGTGCTTGCGACGTCGTGCGGCTTCACCGCACGACCGACAGGCCATCGGGTCGCATCTTTGGGTTACTTTTCTCTGCGCGAGAAAAGTGACTCGCGCGCCGGCAGGCGCGAGAAACGCTTGACCCGTCTGGCGACAGCCATCCCATTCCGAATGGCGACGCAAGGCACGAACCCTCATCCGCCCTCCGGGCATGTGGACTCGTGCCATCCATGGCATTCACCCTTGCGCGCGGATCCGCCGTTCAAACCGGCTTTCCTGCCTGTTTGTCTCCCGGCGGGAGAAGGGAGAACGATGCGCTCCAGCCGAGAGAGGGAGCAATACGAGCGCGCAACGCTTGCGCTCAAAGCGAAGCGCACGTAAAGTGCGCATCATTGTAATAGTGCGTTAGTACATTATGAAACGTCGATCGCTGCAACCAGAACCAATGCCTGTGTCCCCTGAGGACACTTTGTGCAAGGCCCTGCTGAGCCTGGACACCCTGCCGCAGATGCGTGCTTTGCTGCGTGACCTGTGTACGCCAGCGGAGCTGGAAGCTCTGACCGATCGCTGGCGCGTGGTGCCATACCTGCTCGAAGAACTGCCGTATCGGGAAATCCACGATCGCACGGCGGTGAGCATCACCACGATCGGTCGCGTGGCGCGCTGCCTCAATACCGGCAACGGCGGCTACATGGGCGTGATCGCCAGCCAACGTCGCGCGGCGACGAATCGGAAGGCCAATCGAAGCGCCAAGCGCGGTGTGACTGCGAACGTTCCCCGCAAGAAGGCAAGCAAATGAAGCCGCGTGATCGATTGCGTATTGCAATGCAGAAGTCGGGGCGACTGGCCGACCCTTCGCGCGACCTGCTGACCCGCTGTGGTTTCAAGTTCCGCGAAAGCCGCGATCGCCTGTTTTGCTTCGGCGAGGTCGAACCAGTCGACCTGCTTCTGGTGCGCGACGACGACATTCCCGGCCTGATCGCCAGCGGCGTCTGCGATCTCGGCATCGTCGGGCGCAATGTATTGCTCGAACAGCAACTCGCTGCAAAAGGCGACGCCGGCTTCACTGAACTTCGAGCGCTCGGTTTTGGATCGTGTCGTCTATCGGTAGCGATTTCGCAGGATGAGGAGTGGCGCGGCCCGGAACAACTTGCCGGACAGCGCATTGCGACCAGCTATCCCGCCCTGCTCGGCGACTGGCTTGCGCGTAAAGGCGTGCAAGCGGACATCGTCGAGCTTGCGGGTTCGGTCGAGATCGCACCACGGCTAGGCACCGCGGACATCATCTGCGACCTCGTTTCCAGCGGTGCCACGCTGGCGGCGAATCAACTCAAGGAAACCGAAGTCATCCTGCACAGCGAATCGGTGCTGGCCGGACCTTCCGAAGCTTTGATCGACGAGCGCGGTGACTTGCTCGCGGTGTTGCTGTCGCGGTTGGACAGCGTCATCCAGGTCCGCGAATCCAAACTGGTGTTGCTGCATGCGCCGCGCCATGCCATCGAATCCATCGCTGCGCTGTTACCCAACGCACAACGTCCAACCCTCATGCCGCTCGAGGGCGATGATGACCACGTCGCATTGCAGGCTTTGTGCACCGGCACGGTGACTTGGCGGCACCTGGAAGAACTGAAACGTGCTGGCGCCAGTTCGCTGCTGGTGTTGCCGGTCGAGAAGATGCTGTCATGAAACGCATCGACTGGAATGCGCTGGGCGCAGGCGAACAATCAACCGCATTGGCACGGCCGGCCCAGTCGCGCGAACCGAAATTGATCGATGGCGTTGCCGAGATCATCGCCACGGTGCGTCGCGATGGCGATGCTGGTGTGCTGGCCATGTCGCAGCGCCACGATGCCTGCCCGCCATCTGCAATGACGGTTGCTGCCGACGAGTTCGACGCCGCTGAAGCTTCACTCGCTCCTGAACTGAAGCAAGCCATCCGCGACGCGCACGAACGCATCAAGCGCTTCCATCGCGCGGCATCGGTATCGCCCGTTACCGTCGAGACCGCTCCGGGTGTTGTCTGCGAACGCATCCTGCGACCAATCACGCGCGTCGGACTTTATGTGCCGGCTGGCAGCGCGCCGCTGCCATCGACCGCATTGATGTTGGGCGTGCCTTCGCGCATCGCAGGTTGTCCGGACGTGTTGCTATGCACGCCACCGCGTGTCGATGGCAAGGCTGATCCAGCGGTGTTGTTTGCCGCGCGCATCTGTGGGATCGAGCGCGTGCATGTGATCGGTGGCGCTCAGGCAATTGCGGCGATGGCGTATGGAACGGCGACGGTCACGCGCTGCGACAAAATCTTTGGACCCGGCAACGCCTGGGTCACCGAAGCGAAATTGCAGGTTGCGGCCGACCCGGACGGCGCAGCCATCGACATGCCGGCCGGCCCGTCGGAATTACTCGTGATTGCGGACGAATCGGCTGACCCGCGCTTCGTTGCCGCCGATCTGTTGTCGCAGGCCGAACATGGACCCGACTCGCAGGTAATTCTGCTCAGCGACAGCGCTGAATTGATCGATGCGGTCGCCATTGAACTCGATCGTCAATGCAACGTGCTCGGTCGAGCCGCCACCGCGAGACTGGCACTGCAATCCAGCCGCCTGATCGCAGTCGCGGATCTGAGCGAGGCCGTCGCGATCAGCAACCGCTATGCACCGGAGCATCTCATCTTGAATGTCGCCGATCCGCGTGTGCTGCTGGCATCAGTGCAGAGCGCCGGATCGGTCTTCCTCGGCGCCTGGTCGCCGGAGTCCGTCGGCGACTATTGCAGCGGCACCAACCACGTGTTGCCGACATACGGTCACGCGCGGGCATGGAGCGGCGTATCGGTCGCGAGTTTCCAGAAGCAGATCACCGTGCAGGAATTGTCATCCGATGGACTGCGCGGCATCGGCCCCTGCGCGATTACGCTGGCCAATGCGGAAGGGCTCGATGCGCATGCGCGAGCCGTGTCGATCCGTCTAGAAGCGCTCAGCGAAACTGTCAGCGCGGAGGCAAGTGCGTGAGCGTGCTCGATCTGGCCCGCCCGAACATACGCGCAATGCAGCCGTACTCGTCCGCGCGCATGGAGGCGACGCGAGGCGGCGTGCTGCTCAATGCCAATGAATCACCGTGGCCGCCATTCGCCGCCGAAGATCACGACTGGAATCGCTATCCAGACCCGCAACCGCCGCAACTGGTCGCGCGCCTCGCCGGCATTTACCAGGTGACGCCTGATCAGCTGCTGGTCGGGCGCGGAAGCGACGAAGCAATCGACCTGCTGGTCCGCGCCTTTTGTACGCCAGGCCGCGACGCCATCGCAATCAGTCCGCCGACCTTCGGCATGTACGCGGTGTGTGCCCGGGTGCAGGACGCAGAGGTTGTCACCATTCCACTCGATGACAACTTTCACCTCGATGTCGATGCGCTGCTGTCATCGATCAACACGAACGTAAAGCTGGTTTTCCTGTGCACGCCGAACAATCCGACCGGGGACGTTTTGCCACTGGATAGGATCGAGCGCGTTGCTCGCGAACTGGCGAGTCGTGCGCTGGTGATCGTCGACGAGGCCTACGTCGAGTTCGCCGATGCGACTAGTGCAACAACGATGCTGGATCGGCACGACAACCTCGCCGTACTGCGCACGCTGTCGAAAGGCTGGGCGATGGCCGGATTGCGGCTCGGTTGCCTGATCGCCAATGCAGAAGTCATCACCTTGCTGCGCCGGATCATGCCGCCCTACCCGCTGCCAACGCCTTGTGTCGATGCCGGGTTGTCGGCTCTGTCGGACGAAGGTATTGCGCAAGCGAACCAGCACATTGCCACGACGATTGCCGAACGAAAGCGCGTCGCAACATCTCTGCAAAGCTGCGAAGTGATTACTGAAGTCCTGCCATCACGCGCAAACTTCCTGACCGTTCGCTGCGCCGATTCGGCTGCTCTGTACCGGTACCTGCTCACCGCGGGAATCATCGTCCGCGACGTTTCCCACTATCCACAACTTGCGCAATGCCTGCGTTTTTCCATCGGCACCGCGAGCGAAAATGATCGCCTACTTGAAGCTGTCCGCACTGCGGAGAACGCCTGATGCGCAAGATTCTTTTCATCGACCGAGACGGCTGCCTGATCGAGGAACCGATCGATCAACAAATCGACACCTACGAGAAATTCTCGTTGCTGCCGGGCGTGATCGCGGCACTGCAACGCTGTGTCGACGCAGGCTACGAGCTGGTGATGGTCAGCAACCAGGACGGGCTTGGCACGGCCAGCTTTCCGCAGCACGAGTTTGATGGACCACAAGAACTGCTACTGCGCATCCTCGAATCGCAAGGCATTCGCTTCACAGAGATCCTGATCGACCACACCGTTCCGGCCGACAACGCCGACACCCGCAAACCGGGCGTCGGCATGATGCGTCACTACCTCGCCGCCGACGACTGGAGCCGTAGCGCATCAGCCATGGTTGGCGACCGCCTCACCGACCTGCAGTTCGCCGCCAACATGGGCGTGCGCGGTTTTCGCGTTGGGCCAGAAGGCGTCGCCTGGAGTGAAGTCGCGCATGAGTTGCTTGATGCACCACGCCGCGCCGAAGTGACCCGCAACACGAAGGAAACGAAGATCACGGTCCGCGTCGATCTTGACCAAAGCGCCGACGCGCGTATCGAGACCGGCCTGCCGTTCTTCGACCACATGCTGGAACAGATCGGCAAGCACGCCGGCATCGCGCTGGAACTTCGCTGCGAAGGCGACACCCACATCGACGAACATCACACGGTAGAGGATTGCGCACTCGCGCTTGGCGCGGCGCTGAAGCAGGCACTCGGCGACAAACGCGGCATCGGTCGCTACGGATTCTCGTTGCCGATGGACGAAACCCAGGCGACTGCCCTGCTCGATCTATCCGGACGACCGTGCCTGGTCTTCGAAGGCACCTTCCCGCGTGAGCGCGTGGGCGACCTCCCAACCGAACTGGTGCCGCATTTCTTCCGCTCGCTGTGCGATGCGCTCGGCGCCAACCTGCACCTGAGCGTGCGCGGCGACAACGCCCATCACATGGTAGAAGCCTGCTTCAAGGCGACTGCGCGCACCTTGCGACAGGCCTTGCGGCGCGAAGGCAGCGATCTGCCGAGCACCAAGGGGGCGCTCTAGTGCGCGCGCTCCAGTGAATGTGGTCCTGGTCGATGCCGGTGGCACCAATATCGGCTCGGTTCGTTACGCCTTGCAGCGACTCGGCGTGGACGCGCCGTTGAGCAGCGATGCTGAAACAATTCTCTTTGCCGACAAGGTGATCCTGCCCGGCGTCGGCGCAGCGGCTCCCGGCATGGCGCGATTGCGCGAAGCGGGTTTGGTCGATGTCTTGCGCGGATTGCAACAACCCGTCCTCGGCGTTTGCCTGGGCATGCAATTGTTGTTCGATCATTCCGAAGAGAGCGGTACCGAGTGCCTCGGCGTGATTCCCGGCAAGGTCACCAAGATGCGCGGCGATGCCGGTTTACGCGTCCCGCACATGGGCTGGAATCAACTGCATTTCTGCAAGGATGACCCCCTCATCGCGGAACTACCCGCCGATGCGCATGCCTATTTCGTCCACAGTTACGCCGCACCGATTTCACCGGCAACGCTGGCCAGCAGCACGCATGGCATCGCTTTCAGCGCAGTCGTTCGCCATCGCAATTTCTGCGGCATGCAGTTTCATCCCGAGCGCTCTGCGGCGGTCGGCGCGCAACTCCTTAAGAACTTCCTCGCCTTGTGAGCACGCAATCCTTCAACGTCATCCCGGCCATCGACCTTCGCAACGGTCGCGTCGTACGCCTGCAACAGGGCGACTACGACCGCCAGACCGACTACGACTTCGACGCCGTCGAACTCGCCACGCGCTATCGCGACGAGGGCGCGGCCTGGCTGCACGTGGTCGATCTGGATGGCGCGCGCAACGGCAGCCTCGCCAACCTGCGTACGATCGACGTGATTGCGCGGCTTGGATTCAAGATCCAGGCCGGCGGCGGCGTTCGTGTCCAGGACGACCTGGAACGACTTTTCGACGCCGGTGTTGACCGCGTCGTGCTGGGTAGCGTCGCCGTTCGCGATCCCGACCAGGTGGTGCGCTGGCTGCCGCACTACGGCGCCGAACAACTCACCATCGCCCTCGACAGCCGCGAGCGCGATGGCCGCTGGACCTTGCCAGTCGCCGGCTGGACCGAAACGGAATCCGCCACGCTGGAAGAGCTTGCCACGCTTTACGCGAACGCCGGTGCGCGCCACCTGCTCTGCACCGACATCGATCGCGACGGCATGCTGGCTGGATTCAACCTCGATCTGTATCGACAACTGCACGCACTGGTGCCGACGATGGCGGTGCAGGCATCAGGCGGCGTGCGCTCAATCGACGACATCGTCGCCGCACGCGACGCCGGTGCCAAGGCAGTGATTCTCGGCCGCGCCTTGCTCGAAGGTCGCTTCACGCTGGCGCAGGCGCTGGCATGCTGACGCGGCGCATCGTGCCCTGCCTCGACGTGCGCGATGGGCAAGTCGTGAAAGGTGTGCGCTTTCGCGACCACGTGGTGATGGGGGAAATCGTCGACCTGGCGCTGCGCTACCGCGACGAAGGAGCCGATGAACTGGTGTTCTACGACATCACCGCCAGCCCCGAAGGTCGCGGCGTTGACCTCGGCTGGATCGAACGGGTCGCCCGCGTGCTCGACATTCCATTCTGCGTGGCCGGGGGGATTCGCAGCGTCAGCGATGCGCGTGGTGTGTTGCACGCTGGAGCCGACAAGATCTCGATTAACACGCCTGCCCTGGAACGACCCGAGCTGATCGCAGAACTGGCCGATGCGCTCGGGGTGCAGTGCGTGGTCGTCGGCATCGACAGCCTGCGCGACGCCGACGGCGAATGGCGCGTGCGCCAGTACAGCGGCGATCCGGAAAAGACGCGCGCCCTATCCAAGCGCACACTGGACTGGGTCGACGAAGCGCAGTCACTCGGCGCTGGCGAAATCGTGCTCAATTGCATGGGCAGCGATGGCGTGCGCAATGGCTACGACATCGAACAACTGCGGGCGGTCCGCGCCATATGCCACGTGCCGCTGGTCGCATCCGGCGGCGCGGGTAGCGTCCAACACTTTCGTGATGCGTTTGTCGACGCCGATGTCGATGCAGCACTTGCGGCCAGCGTGTTCCACAGCGGCGAGATTGCCATTCCCGACTTAAAGCGCGATCTGGCTGAAGCCGGCATCGCGGTCCGACCCACGCATTGATCGTTGCAACAAAGACTCCACGACCATGACCGAATCCGCGCCACGCGCTAGCACCGGCGCTCCGAAAGACAACGAACTCGACTGGCAAAAATCCGACGGCCTGCTGCCTGCCATCGTCCAGCATTGGCGCGATGGTCGCGTGCTGATGCTCGGCTACATGAACCCGGAAGCCTTGCAGAAAACCCGAGCCAGCGGATCGGTGACTTTTTACAGCCGCAGCAAGCAGCGGCTATGGACGAAAGGCGAATCGTCCGGCAACACGCTGCACATGAAATCCGTCCACGTCGATTGCGACCGCGACACCATTCTCATCCTCGCCGATCCCGTTGGCCCAACCTGCCACACCGGCACCGACACCTGCTTCGGCGACGCCGCCGCACCAACGCTGTCAATCCTCGGCCAACTCGACGCCACCATCGCCCAACGCCACCGCGACCGCCCCGCCGGCAGCTACACGACCCAACTGTTCGACGGCGAACTACGTCGTATTGCGCAGAAGGTGGGCGAAGAAGGCGTGGAAACTGCACTTGCCGCCGTCACCCAGGACAACGAAGCACTGGCTGGGGAAGCGGCTGATTTGATCTATCACCTTGCGGTGCTACTGCGGGCGCGAGGCCTCGACTTGGACACCGTTGCTGGCGCGCTCCGACTGCGACGGTAGTATGCTGTTCGGATGCAGGCGCGATGGCGAACGCAGCTTTTTTTCGTGTCCTGGCCAATCTCGCGTTTGGGAATGACAGCGGGGATTTGTCGATGCAGCCCTGCAGAATTGCTGGCGACCATTTCGTTAGCTGCGAATAGGGGAGATTACATGCAGGTTAGATCAGCTTTTGTTCTTGCAGTTGCCCTAGGTTGTAGCGCCCCTTCCATCGCTCATAGCTCCGACGATTTGTACACCGGGAAATACTCATCCTGCATGGACAAATCTGGTGGCGTTACGGTCGAGATGCTCAACTGTATCGACGAAGAGCTGGTGACTCAGGATGGGCGTCTCAATGGCGCATACAAGAAGCTCACCAAACAACTTGCTGCTGCGCGCAAGTCGCAACTCGTCGCTGCGCAACGGCTTTGGGTTCAGTACCGCGACGCAAATTGCGAGTTCTATTCGGACCCAGAGGGAGGCACCGCTGCCGCGATCGCGCGGAACGAATGCGTGCTCACGCAAACTGCGATGCGCGCCAAGGAGCTAGAAAACCTGTACGTTTCCGAGGACTAGCAATAAGGCGACTCAAACTTTGGTGCTTCGAACCCAACTTGGTACTTCCCCATGAACTACGTCCACATCATCGCCGTACTGGCGATCCTGCAATTCTTCTACTTCGGCATCCTGGTTGGTCGGGCGCGGGGGAAGTATGGGGTGAAGGCTCCGGCCACCTCGGGGCATGAGGGATTCGATCGGGCGTTTCGGGTGCAGATGAATACGCTGGAGCAACTGGTGGCGTTCCTGCCTGCCCTGCTGCTGGCGAGCCTGTACTGGCCGAACGCGATCATCGCCGCTATCGGTGCGGTGTATCTCGTTGGCCGCTTCCTGTACGAGCGCTCGTACGTCGGCGATCCAACCAAGCGCGGCCTGGGATTCGTGCTGACGGTGATCCCCACGTTCGTGTTGTTGCTCGCGGTGCTGGTGGGTGTGGTGATGCCGCTCGTTCTTTGACGCCCAGCCTCAACCTATCCGTCCACGATCGAACATGCAGCCGGGACGACCCGCCTGCAAATCCGAATCGCGGGGACGACCCTGCATGGCTGGGAGCTGTCAATGAACTGGTTCGTGTTGTTTGTCGCGGGGTTGCTGGAAGTGGTTTGGGCGGTTGGACTGAAGCAAACGGAAGGCTTCACCAAGCTGGTCCCGTCACTCATCACCCTCGCCGCGATGATCGCCAGCTTCTACCTGCTGAGCATCGCCTTGCGCACGCTGCCGATCGGCACGGCCTACGCAGTCTGGGTTGGCATCGGTGCAGTCGGTACTGCGATTGCCGGCGTGATCCTTTTCAATGAGCCGGCGACGCCACTCAAGCTGCTAAGCCTGCTGCTGGTGGTTGGCGGCATCGTCGGGCTGAAGCTGGCGAGCGCCGGCTAGCTGCCACTCAAGCCGTGCATCGTGGTCCTTCCGCAACTGCGAAGATGACGACGATGAACTCACTAGCATCGCGTCATTCTTTTCTCGTCGTCAAGACGCGCGAAGTCCTTCGCGACATGATCGACTCAAGCTTTCGCGCGCGCCGAAACCCCGGGGTTCGTCATTACGCGCGAAGGATTTCGCATGTAATGACCAGGTGAGAGGCGGACTACGCGTCCGCGAATGACTGACGCAATGCGATGGTGATACCCGTCAGCGCCGTTCCACGTTATGGGTAGTTGAAGCGGCCGCTTTTGCGGCGCAATCTAGCCACTGGCTTTGGGGAGTCGCGATGAAACGCCTTGCCTTGTTGTTGTTCGGATTGTGCTGGATGGGTCTGTTGTCGGCACAGCAGTTGTATTCGGACGGGTTCGACCCGCCCGAGATCAAACCGTTGTTTCCGCTGGTTGGCGGCATCTACCAGTTGCCGCCGGGACCGACGACGAACCAGGTGCAGTGGCTGATGGGAGAGCTGGCCGCCGGCGAAACAACGTCGCTCGCCGAGATCAATGCCCATTTCGATCCGTCTGCCCTGGTATCGACGACCGCGACGCAGTGGAAAAGCTTCATCGATTCGCTGCGGGTCTCGTTCCCGAATGCCGTCATCCGCGACGTGGTGATGGTGACGCCGGTGCGAGCCACGTTGGTAATAGCCACACCGAGCGCGCCGCCACCGTACGGATTCATGAACGTCGGTGCGAAGTACACGGGCGGCCAGGGCATCGTGCTGTTTGGCGTGAGCAACTACGGTGGTTCGGTGCAGTACCCGGTGGATCAGACCTTGAGCCTGGTCCAGGCCGCCGACAAGTTCGCGACGCTATCGACCAGTCCTGGCCTGCTGGTTGGGCGCATCAATAGCGCAGGCGTGTGCAGCGAAATCATTGGTCGCAATTCCGCATCGCCTCGCGCGACGGCATCGATCTTCAAGTTGTGGATTCTTGGCGGTCTGGGGCGCGCTATTGCGCTTGGCGCGGTGACTTCGGCCGACCTGGTGCCGATGGTAGCGTCGGAAATCGCACCGGGCGGCATCATCAACAGCGAGCCATTGAATACGCCGTTCCCGGTGCGCGACCTGGCACGGTTGATGATTGGCATCAGCGACAACACCGCGACCGACCTGATGCACCAGTTGCTCGGGCGGCCGCTGCTGGACCAGATCATCGTCGACTATGGCGTGGCCCAGCCCGACCTGCTGCGCCCATTGCTCGGCATCAGCGAGCAGTTTCATTTGTTCACCAGTTTCAACCTGTCTACGGCGCTGACCTACGTCAACGGGACGCTGGCATTCAGATACCAGTTCCTGCAAAACCAGATCGAACCACTCGGCCCGAATACCGGCGGGCCGTTTGCGAACACCACGCTTTATACCGATGGCTCGTGGCGGGCCAATTCAATGGATGTGTGCCGCGCGTTCGGCCAGATGTTGCGGTTGCCGCAAGGCTCGGAAGCGATCATGACCGTCGATGCCGCAGCCGGTGCTGGCGTTGCCCAGCCGGAAGTGCGCAACAAGTGGCAGCGCGTCTGGTACAAGGGTGGCAGCCTGGCTTCGGGTACGAACGGCTTCCACGTGCTGACCCACGCCTGGATGTTGCAGAACGCCGGGCAGGACCCGTACGTGGTCGTCGCGATGGCGAACAGCATCAACGGCGGCATCGATCAGTTCAACGTGCAATCGGTAAACGGACGCTTGCTGCAACTGGCTTACGAGATGTCGTTGGTGCCCTGACGTCAATCCTTCGTCGCTCGTTGTTGGGACCACTGACGAGAGCTTGATCGGCCGCCAGACTGGTGAAGGTGCCACGTATGGCTGAATGCACTTGTCGCTCAAACGTGCGTTTGGCGTTGGGATTTCGCCCTCGCGGCTTTCATCAACAGGATGCAATGTGCCTAGAATCGCCATCACCCGCGCCATCAACCCTGCACTGGAACTTTGTGAGCTGACCCATCTTGAGCGGCGCGCAATCGATATCGATCTGGCGCGCATGCAGCACGCGGCCTACGAACAGGCACTGCGCGATGCCGGTTGCGAAGTGCTGGCGCTTGAGGAGTTGAGCGATTTTGCCGATTCGGTGTTTGTCGAAGACACGGCCGTGGTGCTCGACAATGTTGCCGTGCTGACGCGACCGGGCGCCGCCTCGCGGCAAGGTGAAGTCGAAGCGATGTCGGCCGCGTTGGCGCCATTTCGCGAGCGTGTGACGATCCAGGCACCAGCAACGCTGGATGGCGGTGACGTGTTGCGTCTGGGTCGCGTGCTCTACGTTGGCGCGTCTGCGCGCAGCAATATTGATGGGATCGAACAACTGCGACGTCTTGTTGCGCCATTCGGATACCGCGTCGAAACGGTGCCGATGGTCGGCTGCCTGCATTTGAAGAGCGCTGTTACTCAGGTCGCGCACGATCTGTTGCTGATCAATCCGGCCTGGGTGGACTCCGAGCGCCTCCCAGACTATCGCATCCTCTCGGTGGACCCGGACGAACCTTTTGCCGCCAACGCCGTATGGGTCGGCGAGCACGTGCTGTACTCGGCATCGTTTCCGCGCACGGCTGGGATGCTGCGTAACGCAGGCATCGATGTACGCCTCGTCGACATGTCGGAAACCGAAAAAGCCGAAGGGGGCGTGACCTGTTGCAGCGTCATATTCGACGCCTGACGCTGCGCGAACCATCATCCGCTCAATGACTCACCAACCACCTGGCGGCCTTCGACGCCTGATGGGAAGCGAACAACGGAACGGAGACGCGAGCAAAACATTCCGCACGGAACGCATCCGGACGGTAGTGCAATCGCCTCTGGTAAATTCGCAACTTGCTCCCGGATTGCCAGATGACCGCCGCTATACTGGCGCGGTCATTCTGGAGGGGGGTGTGCGATGGGTAGGTTTTCGTTTTCTCGGTCAACTTGCGGCCTGCCGACTACGCGGTCCCGCGCATTCGCTATCCCTCTCGCCAGCGCGTTGTTGGGCATCGCCGTCCTTGGAATGTCAGCCTGCAATCGACAACCTTCGGGCGTACCCGAAGTTCAGAAGATGCCGGTGGTGGTCGAGGCGGAAAAGGCCGCGAAGCCGGAAGGCTTTCAACTGGTCGAAAGCCGATCGGAAGTCTATGAAGGCCAGCTCGCGCTGATCCTGGAATTCAGCAGCCGCATCGCCGGCTCGCAAACCTTCGACAGCCTGTTTTCGGTGACCGGGCCGAAAGGCGAGCCAGTCAGCGGCAGTTGGGCGCTCGACGACGATGGCCTGCAGCTGCGCTTCCCGTACGTGCAGGCCAACACGCACTACAACTTGCGCATCGACAAGTCGCTCGCCGCTGCCGATGGCAAGACGCTTCCAGCGAACGTGGAGAAGGCGGTCTACACCGGGCCGATGGAACCAGCGGTCGGTTTCGCATCGCAAGGCAATGTTCTGCCGGCGCGCGAGACGCGCGGCTTGCCGGTGGTGGCGGTCAACGTAAAAGAGGTCGATGTCGAGTTCCTGCGCGTCGCCGACAACGAGGTCGCGAATTTCTTCGCCGCGTACCAGCGCAATGCGCAGCGCTCGAACTGGGAACTCGATCCGACCTACGGCTGGTATGGCCGCGAGGGAAAACCGGTCGCGAAGATTGCCGAATCGGTTTACGCCAACCGTTTCGTGCTCGAAGGCAAGGAGAACGAGCGCACGCTGAGCTACCTGCCGATCCAGAACATCACGGAACTGGAAAAGCCCGGCCTTTACTTCGCGGTGATGAAGCGCGCCGGCAGTTTCGACGATCAACACGAAACAGCGTTCTTCTTCGTCAGCGATATCGGCATCCACACGCGCGCCTACAACGACCAGTTGTTTGTGCATGCGGCATCACTGAAAAGTGGCGAGCCGCTGGAAGGCGTTCAACTCGATATCGTTGATCGCAAGGGCAACAGCGTGGTCAATGCGACGACCGATGAATCGGGCAATGCGCTGATCGGCTGGAAGCTGGATGCCGCCTACGTGCTGACCGCGCGCACCGGCAAGGATGTTTCCCTGCTGCCGTTCAACCAGCCGGCGCTGGACCTTTCCGACTTTTCCGTGAGCGGCCGCAAGCAACAGTGGTTCGATGTGTTTGCATGGTCGGGTCGCGATCTTTATCGACCGGGCGAAACCGTTCGCCTATCGGCCTTGCTTCGCGATCACGATGGCAATGCGATCAAACCACAGCCGTTGTTCGTGACGTTGAAGCAGCCCGATGGCCGCGTCTATGCGCAGGCCAAGCTCGATCCGCAGGAGCTCAACTATTTCGACTTCTCGCGAACGATTCCCGAGGACGCGCCGACCGGGCGTTGGCAGGTCGAGTTCCGGCTCGATCCGGCTGCCAAGGAAGCCACCCAGGGCATGACGTTTCGCATCGAGGAATTCCTGCCTGAGCGACTGAAGCTGGACCTTTCCACAGCGCAGGAAACCTTGAAGCCTGATGAGCCATTGCGGCTTTCAGTGCAAGGCGATTATCTGTACGGCGCATCCGCTTCGGGCAATCGCTTCACGGCGCGACTGACCGTCGCCGTCGACCAGCATCCTCTCGATGCAAAGAAGGATTTCTTCTTCGGCGACCCGACCTTGTCGCTGCCCAAGGAAGCCAAGGACGTCATCGACGAGGTACTCGACGACCAGGGTCACTTCGAACAGGCAATCGCCGTGGTCGAGGAAAAGCCGACGACGCCGATTGCCGCCATCATTTCCGGCAGTGTCTACGAGACCGGTGGCCGCACTGTCACCCGCACGCTCAAGCGCACGGTGTGGCCAGCGAACGCACTGGTCGGCATCCGCCCGTTGTTCGATCCCAAGGAAGGCGCCAACTCGAACGCGTCGGCAGGCTTCGAAATCATCCGCGCCAATGCCAAAGGCGAACTGGTTGCCAGCCAGGCCTTGAAAGTGACCCTGGTGCGCGAACGCCGCGACTACAACTGGGTACACGACAGCGAGAACGGCTGGCATTTCAACTACATCGAGCGCTATGAAGATTCCGCGTCCGGCACCGTCACGCTCGCGGCCGACAAGGCCGGCACCTATTCCGCGCCGGTCGAATGGGGTAATTACCGGCTCGACGTGTTCGACCCGGAAACAGGCCTGACCACGCGCTTTCCGTTCTACGCGGGCTGGAGCTGGAACGACGACAACCGTGGCAGCGAAGCGCGCCCGGACAAGGTGAAGCTCGCGCTCGACAAACCGAGCTATCGCGCCGGCGACACGCTGAAGGTGACGATCACCGCGCCGCAGCCGGGACCGGGCGTGATCCTGGTCGAATCCGATCACCTGCTCTACACACAAGACATCGATGTTCGCAAGAACACGACCATCGAAATCCCGGTTACCGAAGACTGGGAACGCCATGACGTGTATCTCACCGCTCTGGTATTCCGCGGCGGCTCGGCGGTGGAGAAAGTCACGCCGGCACGCGCTGTCGGCGAGGCGTTCATTCCAATCAATCGCACGGATCGCAAGGTGGAGGTTTCCATCACCGCGCCAACGATGATGAAGCCGGAAAACAATCTCGACGCCACCGTGAAGGCGCCTGCACTCGCTGGCAAGAAAGCGTACGTGACCGTGTCGGCGGTCGATCTCGGTATCCTCAATATCACCCGTTTCGAACGACCCGACCCGATCAGCTGGTTCTTTGGCCAGCGCGGGCTGGGCGTGGATGCTTACGACTTGTATGGCCGCGTCATCGAAAGTTTCGAGGGCGCCCTCGCCCGCTTGCGCTGGGGGGGCGATGCCGCACTGGATGCGTTGCCACAAGCGCGACGGCCGACCGCGAAGGTGCTGACCGTTGACCTGTTCTCCGGCGCGGTGCAACTGGACAACAAGGGCGAGGCGAACGTCGTGCTGATGGTGCCGGACTTCAACGGCACCGTTCGCGTCACCGCCGTGGTGTACTCGGAAAAACAGTACGGCAGCAGCGATGTCGAAACGATTATTCGGGCGCCGCTCGTTGCGGAAATCTCGACACCGCGCGTGCTGGCGCCGGGAGACAAGTCCACCATCACGCTGGACCTGCAGAATTTCTCCGGTACCGATCGCGAGTTCGCGGTGAAGGTTAGCGGCGACAAGTTGTTTGGCGTGCAGAACGGCGAACGCAAGGTCAGCCTTGCCGACAACGCCAAGACCACGCTCAACTTCCCGCTGACCGCTCTGGAAGGCTATGGCGTCGGCACGATCACGATTACTGCGAGTTCGGGCGATGACTTACGCATCGAGCGCAAGTTCGAGGTTCCCTTGCGCGCAGCCTGGCCGAGCGTGTTGCGTTCAAGTTCTAGGTCACTCTCCGCAAGTGGGCCGATCAGCGTCGACGGCAGCTTGCTCGATGGATTGATCGCCGATTCGGTCAGCGCGCAGATGAGCGTCACTCGCTTGCCGCCGTTGCCATTCAGCGCTGCGCTGAAAGGCTTGCTGGAATATCCGTACGGTTGCGTCGAACAGACCACCAGCAAGGCCTACGGTGCATTGCTGCTTGATGAGAAAACCGCCGACGCCATGCATGTGCCGGGGTTGGATGCGACGACGCGCAAGGAGCGCATCGATGGTGCGATCGGTCGT
>JBBSLA010000024.1:0-28606 GCA_038255665.1 Lysobacterales bacterium
CATCCCGAACTCGGAAGTGAAACGCACCTGCGCCGATGGTAGTGTGGTCTCATCCATGCAAGAGTAGGTCATCGCCAAGGGCCTCAAAGCAAAACCCCCCGAGTCAAACTCGGGGGGTTTTTGTTGTGCGACGTTTGGGCACTTGCAGTGCGTGCCGTCGCGTTTCGCGCCTTTCGGGTTCACGCGCCGGGACCGCAATCGATGCATCGATCCGGCGGCGGCGGCCCCATACCCAATTGTTCAAGCAGGTGGCGTAACGCGGTGCGCAGGCCTTCCTCGATGACCGGGTGATAGAACGGCATGTCCAGCACCTCGGCAACGGCCATCCGTTGCTGCATCGCCCAAGCCAGCAGGTGGGCGAGGTGTTCGTTTTGCGGACCGATCATCTCAGCGCCGAGCAGCGCGCCGGTTTTTCGCTCGCCGTAAACGTGCAGCAGGCCGTGATTGACCAGCATCACCCGGGCGCGGCCCTGGTCTTCGAACGACACCTCGCCGGTCGCGAAGTCGACGCCTTCATCAACGAGTTCCCTGTGTCGCTTGCCGGCGAATGCGATCTGCGGATCGCAGAACACAATACCGAGAGGTTCACGGCGCACATGCCTGAATACGTCAGGGTAGGCCGCTGCATTCTGGCCAGCGAGGTAGCCTTCATCGGCAGCTTCATGCAGCATCGGGCGGTCCGAATTGGCATCGCCGGCAATGAAAATGTGGCTGTCGCCGGCGCGCATGGTAAGTGGGTCGTAGTCCGGATGGCCGCGCGCATCGAGGGCGAGGCCGCTGTTTTCCAGCGCAAGTCGATCAAGATTCGGCGTGCGACCGGTGGCAACGAGCAGATGGTCGAAGCGTTCGTTGCTTGATCCGTTCGCGTCAGTGAAATGCACGACGACGTGATCGCCGTCGCGGTCGATGCGCACATCCTTCGCATCGAGGCTGATTGGCAACTCGTCGCCAAAGGTTTTCGTTGCGTAGTCGCGGATCACGGGATCGCTGATCCCGCCGATTCTGCCGTCCTGGCTGAACAGCCGCACACGAACGCCGAGCCGATGCAGGGCCTGGCCCAGCTCCAGGCCAATGACGCCAGCGCCAAAGACGGCGATGGATGCGGGCAGATCTTTCCAGTCGAATACATCGTCACTGGTGATGAGCCGGTCGCCGGCGGCCCTGAAGGCGTCAGGTGTGCTTGGGCGCGACCCGGTGGCGATCACGATGCGTTCGGCGCGGATGCGCTCGTACGGCGGCGAACTGCCATCGAATGCGGGTGAAAGTGCCATCGTGTGTGGATCTTCGAACTTCGCACTGGCACGAACCACATGCGCTGGATCGAACTTGTCGACCGCCTCGCGCACGAAGCCGACGTAGCGATCGCGCTCCTCGCGTACGCGGCTCATCACCGCGCGACCATCGACACGACCGGCGTCACTTTCTATGCCGAACTCGGGCAGCGCCTTCAGGCGGTGCCTGGCCTCGGCGGGAGCGATCAACAACTTCGATGGCATGCAGCCGACGCGTGCGCAGGTGGTTCCGAACGGGCCACCTTCGATCAGCGCGATTCGCTCGCAGCGCTTGCGTACTTCTCGGTAGGCGGCCATGCCCGCCGTTCCGCTGCCAATGATGGCGACTTCAACTTCGTGGATCTTCATCGGCAATCGTCCTTCGATTCAGTCTTTGTCGTGCGCAATCATCGGTGCCGCGGCGATGCTGCGCCTGATCGCAGCAAGAGGAGCGTTGTCGTCGAACTGGATATTCCCGTCGCGTTCGCTGATTCCGAGCGTTCGAAACAGGTCGTCGAGATCGATTGGCACCGGATCATTCTTCATGCTGGCATAAAGATTGGACATGACCGTCGTTCCGGTCGCGGCGTCGCCGACCGCCATCACCTTGTCGACGCTCCAGTCGCTGGTATTGCCGCCGCTGCGCCGGTTGATGGCACGCAGCGCGTCCTGCGCGCCGATTCGATTGTCTGTCGCCTGGCGCAGGCGCACATCCACCAGCAGCCAGAAGATCGCACCGCCCCAGTATTTACGGCCCCAAGTCGGCGTGTTGTCCAGGCCGAGATCGCCATGCACCGGCAAACCTCTCGGCATGCCGCGCAACGACCAGCGCCAAACCGAGTCGCCGTCGAGCTGCCCTGCCTGTGCGCGTGCGATCGGTTCCACGTATGTAGCGTTGCCTTCGAGCAGCCAGGCGCTGCGGCTGGGGACTTCCGGCAGTGCGAGGTGGGTCATCTCATGGACGAGGACCCAATCCTCGCTATACGCCGCATCGGTCACGTCACGTCCTACCTGCATCCGGATCGCAGAGAGGCCATAGCCGTAAGTGGTACCAGTGACCACGCGATTGCCTGCGCTCGCGACAACCAGGATGCCAACCTCATCGACCGGAAAGCGCCCGAAATACATTGCGACGGCTTCAGCACTGCGACGTATCCAGCGCAATGCACGTTCGCGATCCAGGCCCGGCGCATCATCGGCGAAAACCACATTGATGCGACTGCCGCCGACTTCGAGCCTGGAATGTGGCTGCGAGCGCAGCGCCGTGTACACGCTGCGACCGTCTTGGTAGCTGCTTGCCGCCAGCGCCAAAGCGGATACGACCGCAAACACGGACGCGAGCACGCAGCAAACCATTTGCAACGATCGGGGACGCAGCGGCTCGGATTGGGAGTGCGAAGGCTTGATTGGATTTCACGCGTTTGCGCAAGGTCAACTGATGTTCCGCGATGCGGTGTGAACCCGATTGAACCTGCCGTTGACCGGGATTCACGAAAGCGGATCTGCCCGCTGATGGCCCGAACCGCTCATCGGCATGCCGCATCGGCGGCGGAGCAGCGACAGTTGGTCCGGGTGCAATGGCCGCTCCAATCAGGGAGACCAACATGTCTGTCACCAACACATTCAATTCCGCCACATTCAAGGTGCTCGCGATCGGCTTCCTCGCCTTACTGATGCTGATACCGCTGGCGCACGTCAACAGCCTGGTTTACGAGCGGTCGCAACGTGCGGACTTGGCAACTGCGGCTATCGCCTCGCGCTGGGGCGGCGAGCAGGTTCTCGGCGGGCCGGTGCTGGTGGTTCCGGTGCGCCAGCGCGTGTTGCGCGACAACAAGGTCGAGACGATCCTGGTCTACGAGGCGATCCTTCCCGATCGCTTGATGATCGGCGGGCCGCTGTTTCCGGAACTTCGCCGTTACGGCATCTACGACACGCCGGTTTTCACGGCCAGCTTACGACTGGAGGGCCAGTTTGTCGGCGCCGACCTGCTGGCGATTGCTTGTTCCGATTGTGTTCCGCTGTGGGAGCACGCAGAGCTGCGTCTGCCGGTCAGCGACGTGCGCGGGATCCGCGAGATAACCGACTTGCGGATTGGCGACAAGGTTTATCGATTCGGCCCGGACAGCGGCGGCGTCGCCGGCATCGCAGCGGTATCAACTCCACTGGCGTTGGCGACACCGGACGACAGCATGACCTTGCCCTTCGCGCTGCAGGTCACGGTCGCCGGTACGCGCAGCCTGAGCCTGCTGCCCACGGCGCGGCAGACCACGGCGAATCTTGCCGCGACCTGGCCCGATCCGGGTTTCGATGGCGCCTTCCTGCCGATTTCGCGCAAGGTGGGCGAGCAGGGTTTTTCGGCACAGTGGAAGGTGCTCGATTTCAACCGACGCATTCCCCAGCACTGGCGGGAAGGCAATGACGAGTCGTTGCAACTGGCGGCCAGCGGCTTCGGGGTCAGCCTGCTGCAACCGGCAGCGACCTATCAGCAGAACAGCCGCGCCGGCAAATACGGCTTGTTGTTCATCGGCCTGACCTTCGTCGCCTTCTTCCTGTTTGAAGTTTTGCGACGCTGGCGCGTGCATCCGGTCCAGTACCTGCTGGTCGGGTTTGCGTTGTGCCTGTTCTACGTGGTGTTGCTGGCGTTGTCCGAGCAGATCGGTTTTGCGATCGCCTACGCCTGCGCGGCTGCGGTGGTGGCGGCGATGGTCGGTGGCTATGCGATCGCGATCACCCGATCACGTCGCGCGGGCGGATCACTCGGCGCTGCCCTTGCGGTGGTCTATGGCCTGCTCTACGCGCTGATCGTCAGCGAGGATTACGCGCTGTTGACCGGCAGCATCGGCTCGGTGGTGGTGCTGGGACTGGTGATGTACCTGACCCGACGTATCGACTGGTACAACCTGCAGGCGGGGAGCGCACCAGCGACTCAGTGAGGTTCGTGGTCGTTCTGCAGACGTGCGCGCCTGCGCAATGCGGGAAACCACAGCATCCACAGCAGCGTGACCACAAGGGTGCCGATGCCGCCGACGATGGCGGCCGGAACCACGCCCCACCACGAGGCGGTGATGCCGGATTCGAATTCGCCCAACTGATTGGAAGTGTTGATGAAAATTGAATTGACCGCGCTGACCCGACCACGCATGGCATCGGGCGTTTCCAGTTGCACCAGCGCCTCGCGGATCACCATGCTGACCATGTCGAACGCCCCGAGCGCAAACAGTGCGGCCAGGGACAGATAGAACGAGCGCGACAGCGCGAAAACCAGCGTCGCGATTCCGAATCCCGCGACGGACGCAAACATGATGTGGCCAACGCGGCGCTGCAAGGTATGTCGCGCCAGCCACAGCGCCATCAGCAAGGCACCCGCCGCTGGCGCGGCGCGCAGCAGGCCTAATCCCCACGGCCCCGTATGCAGGATGTCCTTCGCGAAGATCGGCAGCAGCGCGGTCGCGCCACCGAACAGCACGGCGAAGAGGTCCAGTGACAGGGCGCCGAGCACCACCGGTCGGCTGCGAATGAAACCGATGCCGGCGAACAATGAGTGGAACGTTGCCGGTTCGCGTCGCGGCGGTGCGCGTTCGTAGCGCAATCGCCACATCAGGAACGCGGCGATCAGATACAGCGCTGCAGCAAGCGCGTGGACGGCGCCGGGACCGGCTATGTAGAGGAATCCACCCAGCGCTGGTCCCGCAATCGTCGCGGCCTGGCCGGCCGATGCATTGACCGCCATCGCACGGGGCAATAGCGCTTGAGGTACCAGCGCAGGGACCATCGACTGCATGGCCGGCCACTCGAAGGCCTTGGCGACGCCAATCACGAAGACAATGCCGAGTATCCATGCCTCGGTCATCACGCCGAGCAAAGTGCCGATCGCGAGCACGGCGATCGCAACACCTTCTATGCATTGGCAAACCAGTGCGATGCTCCGACGCTCAAACTGGTCGGCAAGGTGCCCTGCCGGCAGTGCAAGAAGCAGGGAAGGAATGAACTGGACCAGCCCGATCAGGCCGAGGTGGAGCGGGTCGTTGGTCAGTTCGTAAACCTGCCAAGCAACCGCCACCGACAGCATCTGGAATGCGAAGCTGCCTGTGAGCCGCGAATACCAGAACCGGAAAAATGCCGGGTGATTGCGCAGCGGTTCTGCAGCGGGGTCGGCGTGCATCGTGGCGGAGGGATAACGGGAGCGGATTCTAGCCGATGGCAGCATCACGACAGTCGCTGCTTGCAACGACTGCCCAGCGCGGTTGGCTCTTTTTTCCTACATCGCGACACGGCGTGATGCACTGCCGATTGCGATTACGCGATGACATGATCTGCTCGAATCCAACAAGGACACCGACATGACTATCGCCAAATGGTTCTGCACCCCATTTTTCCTCGCGCTCGTATGCTACGCGTCACGCGTGACAACAATCGCGGCGGCAACTGTGTATCGATGTGTCGGCACGGATGGCGTGGTCGCGTTCCAGGATCATGCGTGCTCACCCGGCGGCAAGCAGAAGATGCTCGATATCGTCAGCCACGATTCGCCAGTCGCCATCGTTGCTGCGGAGATCGAAAAGCCAGCACGAACGGTGCGCCAGCAAGCGGTCGGTGCGCGGCGACAGCGCGCCGCCGAGCCGACATCGTTCGAATGTCGCACCAATACGGGCATGGTGTTCTACCGCCACTCGCGTTGCCCCGCCTCGTTGGTCGACGGCACTGACAGTAATGGCAGGTCGCGACGCGTGATGGTTTCTTCGCAGGGAATGGATCGACGCGAAGCCTGCCAGCGCATGCGAAACGGCGCGCGTGATGGCAACCAGTTCGATGACAAGGTATCGACTTACGAACGCAACCTGGGCCGTGACTCCTGCCGCAACTATTGAGGCGCTATTCTGAGGGCGAAACGTGCCAATGCATCGCGAACCGGTGCGTAGCTCCGGCGGTGCTGCGGGCAGGGGCCATGCCGGTTCAAGGCTTCGAAATGGGCAGCGGTCGGATAGCCCTTGTGCCTGGCAAAGCCATAGGCGGGATAGTCGCGATCCAGTTCCACCAGCAGGCGGTCGCGCTCGGTCTTGGCAAGGATCGATGCGGCGCTGATGGGCTGCTCGCTGGCATCGCCATCGATGATTGCGCGTCCCGGACAAGGCAAGTCACACGGCAGGCGATTGCCGTCGATCAACGCCAGCGACGGTGCCAACGCCAAGGCACGCAAGGCGCGACTCATGCCGAGCAGACTTGCTTGCAGGATATTGACGCTGTCGATCTCGTCAACTTCGACAGCGATGATCGACCAGGCCATGCTGCGTTCGCGGATCTGCAACGCCAGTTCGGTGCGCCTTGCCGCCGTCAGTACCTTGGAGTCGGCAAGACCGCTGATCGGTCTCGATGGATCGAGGATCACGGCGGCAACGACGACGGGCCCGGCCAACGGTCCGCGGCCTGCTTCATCGACACCGGCAATCCAATCCATGCAGTGGACCGTCATGGGTGCTGGTTTTCGATCAGTTCGGCGACCGCCGTCGCCGCATCGAGGTTCGCGTCGCCGAACAGGGACTGATGAATGCGCCGGTACTCGGCAAGCAGAACCGGATCGATACAGCGCTCGCGCAGCGCGGGTAGTAACGCAGCGGCGAGTGCATCGGGTTGGCAATCGTCCTGCATCAGTTCGGGAACGATCGGCTGTTCGGCTAGAAAGTTTGGCAGCGAATAGTGATCGACTTTCATCAATCCAAGCAACTTGACGATCCAATAGGTGAGATTGGACAAGCGATAGGCGACAACCATCGGTCGTTTGGCGAGCAGTGCTTCGAGCGCCGCCGTGCCTGATGCGAGCAATACGGCATCGGCAGCGATCATTGCCGTATGCGCATCGCCATCGATGACGCGAATGCTGCTTCGGTCGGTATCGTCCAGCAACGCGTCGAACGCTGTGCGACACGTCGCGTTGGCCATCGGTGCCAACACCTGTAAGTCCGGAATCGTGTTTCGCAACGAGCGCGCCGCCGCAATGAAATCGGCACCGAGCCGTGAAATTTCGCCGAGTCGGCTGCCTGGCAGGATCGCCAATACCGGCGCGTCCAGGGAAAGCCCAAATTTTTCACGCGCGGCAGCTTGATCGAGTTCCATGGAGAAACGGACCGCCAGCGGATGGCCAACGAATCGCGCATCGATGCCATGCCGCGCGTATATCTCCGGTTCCATCGGGAAAAGACAGAGAACCTGATCGGCGCTGCGTCCGATTTTCGCGGCGCGGCTTTCGCGCCAGGCCCAGACCGACGGGCTGACGTAGTGCACCGTCGCGACACCAGCCAGCTTGAGCTTGCGTTCCAGTTCCAGGTTGAAATCGGGCGCATCGATGCCGATGAAGACCGCCGGCCGGAGCTTGAGTGTTCGCGCCATCACATCGCGGCGAACCTTCAGAAGTCTCGGCAGATGGCGAACGACTTCAGCCAGTCCCATCACGGCCAAGGCGTCGGCGGGATACCAGGCATCAAGTCCTGCCGCCTGCATCGCCGGACCACCAACCCCGGAAAATCGTGCCGTGGGATAGCGATGCTGCAACCCGAGAATCAAGTCGGCACCGAGCAGGTCACCGGACGCTTCTCCCGCGACGATGACGATGTCCAATCCGGACCGGTCGACGGCCGCTGCGCCAGCATCGCGCAGGACGCGTCCCATCAACGCACCAGTGAGCGCTGGCTGCGGCCGATGAAGTCGAGCATCACGCGCACATCGGGTGCGTCTTCGGCAGCGGCTTCGAGCTTCTCGAGCGCTTCTGCAAGTGGCAAGCCGGAAAGATAAAGGGTGCGATAGGCGCGCTTGATCGACATGATCCGCTCGCCGTCATAGCCACGCCGACGCAGCCCTTCGCTGTTGATGCCCTTGGGCGCAGCGAAGCTGCCGGCAACGGTGATGAAAGGCGGAACGTCACGATTGATGATCGCGCCCATCGCCGTGAATGCATGGATGCCGATCTGGCAGAACTGATGGACCAGGGTGAAACCACCGAGTACCACCCAGTCATCGACCTTGACGTGTCCTGCCAGCGATGCGGAATTGGCGAAGGTCACGTTGTCGCCGACCAGGCAATCGTGGGCGATGTGCACGTAGGCCATGATCCAGTTGTCGCTGCCGATGCGGGTAACGCCGATACCGTCTTCGGTGCCGCGATTGAAGGTTACGAATTCGCGAATCAGGTTGCGATCACCGATTTCGAGTATTGCCGTCTCGCCGTGGTATTTCTTGTCCTGCGGATCGGCGCCTATCGAGGCGAACTGGTAGATGCGGTTGTCGCGTCCGATCCGGGTTGGCCCGTCGATGACGACGTGGGGACCGATCCACGTGTTGTCGCCGATTTCGACGTTGGCAGCGACGATACTGTAGGCACCGACGCTGACATCGTTGCCCAGCCGCGCCGCCGGATCGATGATCGCGGTCGGATGGATCATCAGGCCGCTCGTTCGGCGCAGAGCAGTTCCGCCTCGGCGACGACGTGGCCGTCGACCTTGGCGTGGACCTGATACTGGCCCATGTTGCGGATCATCCGTTTCTGTTCAACGTGCAACTCCAACTGGTCGCCCGGTTTCACGATCTGCAGGAAGCGCGCCTTGTCCACCTTGACCAGATAGAACAGCGCCTTCTGTTCCGGATTGTGGGCGATCGACAATTGCACCAGCAGGCCGGATGCCTGTGCGAGCGCCTCAATGATCAGTACGCCGGGCATCACCGGATGGCCTGGGAAGTGGCCCTGGAAAAAGTGCTCGTTGATGGTGACGTTCTTGATCGCAACCAGCGACTTGCAAGGTTCGTAGGCGATGACCCGATCCACCAGCAGGAACGGGTAGCGATGCGGCAGCAACCTGATAATGCCGGACACATCAATTGGCAACGGCTGCAGGGCGACCGTGGACTGGTTCATTGGTTGCGTTCCTTTTCGAGCCGACCGAGCCGGCGCGCGAGTTTGTCGAGCTGTCCGAAACGGACCGCATTGCGGCGCCATTCGCGACTGGGTTGTAGGGGAGTGCCGGACGAAAATTCGCCCGGTTCACGAATCGAATGGGTGACCAGCGCACGCGCCGTCACCGTGACCCGGTCTGCGATCTGAAGATGGCCCAGTATGCCAGCACCGCCGCCGATCAGGCAGTGGCGACCGATCCGGGTGCTGCCTGCAACCGCCACGCAGCCTGCCATCGCGGTGTGTGCGCCGATGTAAACGTTGTGGGCGATCTGGATCTGGTTGTCGAGGCGCACGTCGTTTTCGAGCACGGTGTCATCCAGTGCGCCACGGTCGATCGTTGTGTTGGCACCGATCTCGCAATCGTCACCGATTCGCACGCCGCCCAGTTGAGGCACCTTGATCCACTGCTCACCGTCCTTGGCCAGGCCGAACCCGTCGGCGCCAATCACGGCGCCCGGATGGATCAAAACGCGCTGACCGAGCTTCACGCCAGCCAGCAACGTAACCCGGGCGACCAGTCGCGCCTGCGCGCCGACGATGCTGCCGGCACCGACCTGGCAGTGTGGGCCGATTCGCGCACCGTCGTCGACACGAGCGCCGGCTTCGATCACGCAGAATGGCCCGACGCTGGCGCTATCGGCGATGGTGGCGGTCGCATCGACGATGGCGCTGGGATGTATGCCCGGTACAACGTCGTCGCGTGGCGCGAACAGGGTGGCGACCTTGGCGAAAGCGCTATACGGATCGATCGTGACCAGGCATGCGACCGGGCAGGCTTCGGCGTTCGCGTCAGTCAGGATCACCGCTGATGCGCGGGTCGCGGTCAGTTGTGCTGCGTAACGGGTGTTGGCGAGGAAGCCGAGTTGTCCCTTCGTTGCAGCGGCAAGCGTTGCCACGCCGTCGACGACCGTGTCGCCATCGCCGCGCAGCTCCAGTCCGTAGCGGCTGGCGAGGTCTGCAAGGGTCACGCGGGCCGTCATTGGCGCGCCGACGACTTGCCGTGTTCCTTGCGCAGCCGTTCCAGGATCGCGTCGGTGATGTCCACCCGCGGATTGGAATAGATCACCGGGCTCTGCACGATCAGGTCGTAGTTCTGCTCACGACCGAATTCGACGACAACGTTGTTGATGTCTCGCCAGCTTCCGTCGAGCACCTGGTCGCTGCGCGTCTTGAGTTGCGCGCGCAGGTTGTCGCGGTTGCGTTTGATGGCGCGATCCAGCGCATCGATTTCGCGCTTCAGGGTTTCCGCCTGGGTGACCGACAGTGTTGCAGCGTCACGTTCATAAGCGGCGCGGCGCTCGACCAGGCGCTTTTCGTCGGCCTGCAACGACGCGTCACGCGCCGCGAACTCCACTTCCAGTCGGCGCCGACCTTCCGCCATCTGCGGTGCGCTGTCGAGCAACCGCTTCATGTCGACGTAGCCGATTCGCGTCGCGGGCGCTGGCGACTGCGCAACGCTTTCGCAGGCAAGCAGGGGCAGTGCAAGCATGAGGGCGCGGACAGGCCACTCGTTGAAACTGCTCCACGCCACGTCTGCCTCCTAAGGTTCGCCGCCTGCCGGCTTGTTGCCTATCGATCTTGCCTAGAACGAGTTCCCGAAGGTGAACTGGATCGATTCGGTATCGTCGCCATCCTTCTTGCGCAACGGCTTGGCGATGCTGATCACGATCGGGCCGACTGGCGCCTGCCAGCGGAACGACAATCCGGTCGACACCCGCAGGTCGCTCGCCGAGAACGAGTCGAAATCCTTGAACACGTTGCCGACATCGAGGAACCAGGCCAGCTTGCTCGAGTTGCTGTTTTCCTTGGAGAAAGGCGTCGGGAAAATGATTTCCGCGGAGCCAACTGTCTTGAAGGCGCCACCCAGCGGCTGGCGACAGCCGCGGTCATTCGAACCAAGGCAGCCAAAGCTATCGAAGCGCGAGAAAGGGCCCAGCGTGTTGTCGCGGAAGCCGCGTACATCGGCCACGCCGCCAGCGAAGAAGTTCTCGAAGAACGGCAAACCGCCGATATCGGCGAGGTAGCGTGGGTGGTCCGGCGACAGCACGCTTTCCGGGTCCCTGTAGGTATCGCCATAGCCGATGTTGAAGGTGCCGAAGAAGGTCAACTTGTCGGTGAGCGGAAAATACTGGCCAAACTTGTAGTACAGCTTGTAGTACTCGATCGTGGAGCCAGGCAGCGCAATCTCGGCCGTCACGCTCTGCAGCGAACCACGGGTCGGGTTCCAGTAGCGGTTGCGCGTATCGTGGGTCCACGACAACTCTGTTTTCCAGGTGTGCATGGTGCGGCTGCCGAGGTTGTCGATGTAATCGATGAACTGTTGTGGCGTCGACCCCTGGAAGACCGTGATGTCGTTCTTGTCGATGCCGATCTGGGTGTTGATCGTGTCCGACTCGGTGATCGGAATACCCAGATAGGTACTGAACGAATCGCGGCTGGTCAGATAGGACGCGATGTTTCCCTGGCCCTGGTCGAATTCGGTATGGCTGGCGTTATAGCCCAGGCCGATGCCGCTGTCGGTCAGGTACGGCTCGAAATAGGAAAGCTCGTAGCGCTTGATGAACGAGCTCTGCGACAGGGTCAGGCCGACCCGGTCGCCGGTGCCGAAGAAGTTGTTTTGCTGCACCGACACGCTGCCGATAATTCCCTGGAACTGCGAGTAGCCGATACCAAAGTTGAGCGAACCCGAAGACTGCTCTTCAAGGGTCACGGTCAAGTCGATCTGGTCTTCGGTTCCCGGCACCTTCGGCGTGTCGATGACAACCGTCTTGAAGTACCCGAGACGCTGCAAGCGAATCTTCGATCGATCGATCGCTGCTTGCGAATACCAGGCACCTTCAAGTTGGCGCATTTCGCGCCGGACGACTTCATCCTCGGTATTGCGATTGCCCTTGAAGACGATGTTGCGGACGTAGACCCGCTTGCCCGGGTTGACGAAGAAATTCAGGCCGACTTCGCGCTTGTCCTGGTCGATGTCCGGCAGCGGGTTGGCCTCGGCGAAGGCGTAGCCGATGTTGGCCAGCACCGCACTGATCGCATCGGATGATTGCTCCACCTTGCGCCGCGAGAACACTTCTCCGGTCTTGATGGTGATCAGCTTTTGCAGGTCGGCTTCGTCCAGCACCAGGTTGCCAGTCAGCTTGATGTCGGAAACCGTGTAGATCTCGCCTTCCTTGATGTTGGCGCTGACGAACATCTTGCGCTTGTCCGGGCTGATTGCGACCTGGGTGGATTCGACATTGAAATCGACATAGCCACGATCAAGGTAGTACGACGACAGCGTCTCCAGGTCACCTGACAGCTTCTCGCGCGAGTACTGGTCGTCCTTGGAATACCAGGACAGGATGTTGCTGGTTGTCGACTGGAAATCGTCGCGCAGTTTCTTGTCGGTATAGGTCTGGTTGCCGACGATGTTGAGGTGCTTGATCTTGGCCGGCTTGCCTTCGGCGACGTTTATCGACACCTGCACGCGATTGCGGTCGAGGTTCACCGTGGATGTGTTGATCGACACGTTGTACTTGCCGCGGTTGTAGTACTGGCGGGTCAGTTCGTTCTGCACTTCAGCCAGCTTCAACCGGTCCAGCGTCTCGCCCTCGGCCAGGCCGATGCCCTTGAGACCCTTGCGCAGGTCTTCTTCCTTGATGTCCTTGTTGCCGCGAATCGACACCTTGGAAATCTGCGGCCGCTCGCTCACCGTCACCACCAGGATGTCGCCCTGCCGGGCCAGGCTCACATCATTGAAGAAGCCGGTCTTGTAAAGGGCCCGGATCGCCTGCTCGGCACTGCTGGCGGTGAGCGTGTCGCCCTTCTCGACCGGCAGGTAGGTGAACACGGTACCCGCAGCGATACGCGACAGTCCGTCGATGCGGATGTCGGAAACCTGGAAACTGTCGAACGCCACGGCATTCTGGGCAATTCCACAGGCAAGCAGGAGCAGGGCAGCAATACGCTTCATTGTCACTTCCATCGGGGGCGGACCGTGGCGGGCGAAAAAGTCGCCAGCACGGTTGAGCGGGCTTAACTGCGCTCAAAACGCGAGGCGCAGGATATCGTTGTAAATGGCCAGTCCCATCAAGCCAACCAGCATGACCAGGCCGACGGTCTGTCCGGCCATCTGGGCACGCTCGCTGACCGGACTGCCCTTGATCAGTTCGACAAGGTAGTACAGCAGGTGTCCCCCATCCAGCACCGGGATCGGCAGCAGGTTGAGGATGGCCAGGTTCAGCGAGATCAGGGCGAGGAACGAAAGGAACCACGCAACACCCATCTGCGCCGAGGTGTTGGCCACCTGCGCGATGGTAATGATACCTGACACGTTCTTTGCCGATATGGCGCCGGTGAGCAGCTTCCAGATCGCGATGCCGGTACTGCGCACCGCGCCCCAGGTTTCCTTGACCGCAGCCGGGATCGCATCGATCGGCCCATAACGCAGGGTGGCGTCATGGGTACGGGCGCTGGCAGCCCCAGCACCGATACCCAGGATCCAGCGTATTTCGCCGTCGCCGGGATCGCGCTTGGCCACGGTCACCGGGAGGTCGAGCACGGAACCATCGCGGCGCACGCTGATCGTCAGGGCCGGATCGATGTCGCCCATTTGCTGGAGCAACGGACCGATCTGCGCATAGTCTTCGATGCTGCGGCCATTGATCGCGATGACGCGGTCACCCGCCTGCATGCCAGCGGCAGCAGCAGGGCTGTCTGCCGAAATGGTCGCGGCGATTGGATCGATTTCAGGCGCGCGCAGGCGCAGGCCGACCGCATCGAGCACGCGATCGCCATCGCTACCCGGCGGCAATGTCGACAATCGCAATAGCCGTTCGCTGCGTCCGCCATCGCGGCTCTCGACGCCGACCGTGACATCCTCATGGGCCAGGGCCGACTGCGCGATCGCGGTGATTGCACCACTCCAGGTGTCCACAGCCTCGCCGTCGACCGCGATCAGGCGGTCACCTTCGCGGAACTGCGATTGCGCCGCAATGCCGGTTGGGGCGGCAATCACCGGCTGGTAGTCCGGACGGCCAAACAGGAACATCAGGTAGAACGCGACCAGCGCGAACAACAGGTTGAAGGCAGGCCCGGCTGCGGCGATCGCGATGCGCTGCGATACCGGCTTGCGGTTGAAGGCCATACCCAGTTCCGATGGCTTGACGTCGCCCTCGCGCTCGTCGAGCATCTTCACGTAACCGCCAAGCGGAATCGCGGCGATCGCGAATTCGGTGCCGTGGCGATCGTAGCGGCTCCACAGCGGTTTGCCGAAACCGACCGAGAAGCGCAAAACCTTGACCCCACACGCTCTCGCTACGACGAAATGGCCGTATTCGTGGAAGGTGACAAGCAGGCCCAGGGTGACCAGCAGCCACCAGGCCGAGTGAAAGAATTCTTGCATGGACGTTGTCTAGCGAAGCTTCCCCGCAATGATACGGGCAGCGTGGCGGCGAGCCGTTAAATCGGCGTCAAGCAGACCCTCCAGACTGGCGACTGGCACGCCCGGAACGGCGTCGAGTGTTTCTTCGATGACTTCGGCAACATCGAGGAAATTCATCCCCCGATCCAGGAAGGCAGCGACAGCCTCCTCGTTGGCGGCGTTCAACACCGCAGTCGCCGTGCCGCCAGCGCACAACGCCGCGTAGGCGAGATCAAGGCAACGGAAGGTAACGCGGTCCACCGGTTCGAAATCGAGCCGGCCGACGGCGAGCAGGTCCAGCGGCGCTACCCCGGCGTCGATGCGCTCCGGCCACGCCAATCCAAATGCCAACGCGGTACGCATGTCCGGGTTGCCGAGCTGGGCCAGCATCGAACCGTCTCGATACTGCACCAGCGAGTGGATGATGCTTTGCCGGTGCACGACCACGTCGATCGCATTGGCTGGAATGCCGAACAAGTGATGCGCCTCGATGACTTCCAGGCCCTTGTTCATCAAGGTCGCCGAGTCGACGGAAATCTTGCGGCCCATTTCCCAGTTCGGATGCGCGCAGGCTTGGTCGGGGGTGATCGATTCGAGATGATCCGGCGTGCAGCCACGGAATGGCCCGCCGGAAGCGGTCAGCAGCAAGCGGGTGACGCCGCCTTCACTGATCGTCGAGTTGCCGGGGCGCACCGCGCGCTCCTGCAGCGCCAGCGGCAGGCACTGGAAGATTGCGTTGTGCTCGGAATCGATCGGCAACAATTCACCGCCGCCTTCGGCCAGCGCCGCCAGCAGCAGGGGGCCGGCCATCACGATCGCTTCCTTGTTGGCCAGCAGCAGGCGCTTGCCGGCGCGTGCCGCCGCCAGCGTCGATTCCAGTCCGGCGCCACCGACGATGGCGGCGATGACCGTGTCGCTGAGGTCGTTCGACGCGGCTTCGATCAAGCCTTTCGGTCCCGATTCGACGCCGGTCCGGATGCCGTCGCTGTCGAGCTGTTTGCGCAAGGCGTTGGCGCTGGCCACATCGGCCATCACGGCCAGCTCGGGTTTGAATTGGCGGCACAGATCGACCATCGCCGCGACGTTGCGATTCGCGCTCAACACGCTCGCACGGTAACGCTGCGGGTGGCGTGCGATGACATCCAGCGCGTTGCCGCCTATGGAACCGGTGGCGCCGAGCACGGCGACCCGCCGCATGGGAGATTCGCTCATGCGCCCAGCGCGACGTCGATCAGCGCCTTGCCGGCCACGAATACCGGGAATGCGGCGAATACGCTGTCGAGCCGATCAAACAGGCCGCCATGGCCCGGGAACAATGTGCCGGAATCCTTCGCGTTGGCCTGGCGCTTGACCAGGCTTTCGAACAGGTCACCGACGATCGACACCGCGATCGTGACGACGGCAACCAGTACCAGCAAACCCCAGCCCCAACCGGTTTCGCCGAGCAGCCAGCCGCCAAGCACGGCAACCAAGCCCGAACCGATCAATGCGCCATAAACTCCTGCCCACGTTTTTCCGGGACTGATGCTGGGTGCGAGTTTGCTGCGACCCCAGCGCGAACCGGCGAAATAGGCGAACGAGTCGGCCGCCCATATCAGCACCAGCGTGAACAGCACCCAGTACGGCCCGTGATCAGGGCTGCCCTGCAACTGCACGGCCGCGACCCACGCCGGAATCAGCACGAATACGCCGGCGAGCAGCTTGATGGCGACATTGCGCGCCAGCGGCGCGGCGCCGAATGCGACGTGGCGAAACCAGAATAAAGCGACCGCCCACCAGGCAACGCCCAGCGCGATCGTCAGCCACCAAAGTGGCGTGGCGCGCAGCGCCCACAGGAGCGCGCACGAGGCGAGAAAGCCCAAAACCAGCAGGCAGCGCAGCCACAGCGGATCGACGCCGCACAGCCGGGTCCATTCCCATCCCGCCACGGCGAAGACGAGCGCGACGATCACCGCGAACCAGGGCAACGGCGCCAGCAGCACGATGCCGATCGCGATTGGCAGCAGCACCAGCGCAGTGAGTATTCGTTTGGTCAATGACGTCATGCGACTTCGTCCTGCGATGGGCGGCGGGAATGCAGCGATCCATTCCACAGCGCGGACGTGATGTCCAGTTGAGGCATGGCGAAAAACCGCGCGGTCATGCGGCACCGACCTGGGCCGAGGTCAGCCCGAAGCGCCGCTCTCGACGTGCAAACTCCGCGACTGCTTTGGCCAGCACGGTGTCGTCGACATCGGGCCACAGTGTATCGATGAAATAGAGCTCGCTGTAGGCGCTCTGCCAGAGCAGGAAATTGCTGATCCGCTGCTCACCGCCGGTGCGGATGAACAGGTCCACCGGAGGCTGGTCGGCCAGGCAGAATCGTGGCGCCAAAGTTTCCTCGGTGATCGAAGCCGGATCGATTTCGCCGTTGACTGCGGCTTGGGCGATTTGGCGTGCCGCCTGAGCGATATCCCAGCGACCGCCGTAATTGACCGCCACGTTCAATGCCAGCGCACTATTGCCTTCGGTTTTCTGCATCGCCTTGATCATGCGTTCGCGCAACTCGGCTGCGAACGCCGACAGGTCGCCGATGAAACTGACCTTGACCCCATGCTTGTGGAGGTCACTGACTTCGCTGTCGATGGCGTTCAGGAACAGGCTCATCAACGCGCCGACTTCAGACTCCGGTCGCTTCCAGTTTTCGCTGGAGAATGCAAACAGAGTCAGCGCTTCAATCTTCTGGCGCAGGCAGAATTCGACCGCTCCACGCACTGCTTTCTGGCCTTCGCGGTGGCCGAAGCTGCGCGGGCGTTTGCGTTGCTGGGCCCAGCGACCGTTGCCATCCATCACGATGGCGACATGGCGCGGGACGCGTTCGCTGCCGGTGGCGGTCATGGGTTCGGATCGGGGACGACATTGCCGTCCCCGCGACCATCACATCGTCATCAACTCGTCTTCCTTGTGCTTGACGACGACATCGACTTCCTTGACGAAACGGTCGGTCAGCTTCTGGATATCGTCATCGCCACGACGCTGGTCGTCTTCGCTGATTGACTTGTCCTTTTCCAGCTCCTTGATCTGCGTGATCGCGTCGCGACGCACGTTGCGGATCGCCACCTTGGCGTTCTCGCCTTCGCCTGACACATGCTTGGCAAGTTCCTTGCGACGCTCTTCGGTCAACACCGGCAGGTTGATGCGGATGGTGGTGCCGGCGGTGGTCGGCGTCAGGCCGAGATCGGACGCAAGTATGGCTTTCTCGACCGCCGCGACCATCGGCTTTTCCCAGGGCACGATGGTCAGCGTGCGCGCATCGGCAACCGAGATGCTGGCGACCTGCGATAACGGCATATCAGCCCCGTAATACGACACCTTGATATTTTCCAGAATGCTGGTGCTGGCGCGGCCGGTGCGAAGGCGGGTGAGGTCGTGGCGTAGCGACTCGACGCTCTTGGCCATGCGCTTTTCCGTTTCGGTCTTGATCTCGTCAATCATGCGGACATTCCTGCGGTCGTGTAGCCGCAAAGTATATCAGCGGGCCTCCTGCCAGCCCTCCCATAGTGCCGGCTCAGTTGGCAACCAGTGTGCCGATGTTTTCGCCGTGGACGATCCGCATCAGGTTGCCGGGCACGGTCATGTTGTAGATGCGCAGCGGAACACCGTGGTCGCGGCACAGCGAAAACGCGCTGGTGTCCATCACCTTCAATTCGCGCTGCAACACTTCATTGAAGGTCAGCGTGTCGTAGCGCGTCGCCGTCGGATCGTGCTTGGGATCGGCACTGAAGATGCCATCGACCTTGGTCGCCTTCAGCAGCAACTGCGCGCCGACTTCGATCGCGCGCAATGCGGCTGCGGAATCGGTGGTGAAGAACGGATTGCCGGTACCGGCGGCGAAGATGACCACGCGGCCTTTTTCAAGATGTCGGATGGCGCGGCGACGGATGAAGTCCTCGCAGACCTGGTTGATCTTGATCGCGCTCATGACGCGCACCTTGGCGCCATTGTTTTCCAGCGCGTCCTGCATCGCCAGCGCGTTCATCACCGTCGCCAGCATGCCCATGTGGTCGCCGGTAACGCGGTCCATGCCGCGACTGGCCAAGCCTTCACCGCGGAAGATGTTGCCGCCGCCAATAACCACACCCACTTCGACACCAACCTTCTGGATCTCGATGATCTCGGTCGCGACCCGTTGCAGCACGTTCGGGTCGATGCCGTAGTCGGCGTCGCCCATCAGGGCCTCGCCGGAAAGTTTCAGAAGGATGCGCTGATAACGGATCGCGGCGGCCATGAAAACTCCGGAAGGCAGACAAAGTGGCGCGATTGTAAAGGATCGCGCCGCTTTGCCTGCGTCCGTAGTTCACGGACTGTGCGTGCAACCCCATCGATCGATTGCCTGCGGCGACCGATCGGTGGATGACTTCATGGTGCCGGCGGGACGCTGTCGAAGCCGTTCTTGAATATCGGATCGGCGCCTATGCTGACCGGCGGACTGAGGTTGAAGAAGATGTTGGTGGCGCAGGCTACGCGAACGCGCGCAGTCACCATCAGGTTGGGAACCGCCACCATCGCGGTGCCGCTGTTGGCCACGCCGCTGGCCAGCGACGACAGGACGATCAGGTTGTCCTGGGTGGCATCGGCGTTGACCAGATCGATATTCACATTCGCGCACGAAACCGGCGCAACGTTGGTCGAGGCAACGTTCCAGCTGATCATTACTGGCGCACCACCACTCGCCCAGTTCGTTCCGACGGTCGGCGCGGTGACGACAAACGGGCCAGCCGTGTTGACCACAGACAGGATCTGATCAGCGCTGTTGCTCGACCCGCCGCCAGCGACATTGTCGCGAACGGTCAGGCGATAGGTCATCGTGCGAGTCGTGGTCGGCAGGATTTCTCCGAATGCTGTCGTTCCGGCAAGCAGGTTTGACAGGCGTGGCAGGTAGCGACGCGGAGTTGTCGTCGGCAGCCAAGAGCGCTGGATCGGGCCGGTTCCCAAGTCCGTCGCCAGGTTGTTGTTGGTGGCGCCAAGGTCGTATTGCTCCCAGCCATAAGTGAGGTTGGACCCCAGGGCGATGCTGGCCGCAGCCCCCGTCAGCACATACGGAGTATTTGCCGGGATTGTGTAGCTGTTCTGTGCGAGCACGACGGGCGGCGCGTCGACCTTGGGCGTGTTGGTCGAGCAGCTTCCGCCGTTGCCGGTCGTCGAATAGGCGCCCATCTCCAACAGGCTGCGCGCATGGAAATAAGGGTCAGAGTTGGGCTGCAGATTGTTTGTCGACCCGCAGATGCCGGCATAGGCCTGAATCGTCGAACCGCTACCCGGCTCGTAGGCAGAGTTGACCGAGCGGTTTCCGCCACCGCAGCTACTGGCGCTGCCGTTGAAGGTATGGTTTCCGCCAAATTGATGGCCAATCTCGTGGGCAACGTAGTCGATGTAGAACACATCGGTCTGAAGTGTGGAGCCATTCGTCAGCCCGGTCGTGCCACGTCCCTTGCTGGCGTCCGAGCAGACCACGCCCAAGCCTGCGACACCACCGGAGCCGGTTGTGAACAAGTGTCCAATGTCGTAGCTGACAGCGCCAACAATACCGGTGATCGCGGCGGTAATCTGGTTTAGTGAGCTTCCACTGTTGAAGCCGGTTGAGCCAAACGTGTCGCCGTTCGCATCTGGGAAAATCAACTGATCATTCGTTGCGATCAAGGTGAGCTGGATCGAAAAGTCCTGGCTGTAAGGTTGGTTGACGCGATTGACGGCTGCAACGACCGCAGCCAACCCCAGCGCCACGGTCGGCGTTGCCGGCGGCGCCATCGCAGCCGCGACAGCCTGCACGTACTGGTGATTCGCCGCCACGGCAGCGCGGTAGTTACGCTTCGCGACGCCGGTGGTGGTCAGTGGCTGTGGACCCTGTGCAAACAGCTCAGACGGGTTGTCAGTCAGATCGCCATGCGTCTCGCAACGAAACGCGCTGCCCGGCGAAAGGTCGCCACGACGGAAGCTGAGGTAGTGGTCTTCCATGCCCAGTCGCTCCGGGCGAACCAGCCAAGTGCCGCTGCGCGCGTACACGGTTGCCTGCAAGCCCAGCGGTGAGATGTCGACGCGCGCTTCGGTGCCGTTCGCGTCAGTACCGATGTAGCTGCGAATCTCGGGATAGCGCGCGGCCAGTGCGGGTGGCATCACGCCGGAATCGGAAAGCATGAAGGTGTTGGTGCTGCCATCGGGCGCGGGCAAAGCGAGCTCGAAACCGATGCCATCCGGCGTCGCAGCCATCGCGCTGCGCAGCGCGTTCCAGTCGAGTTCGACGGCGCGAAATGCGGTCGGCGAATCGCCGATCACGGCGACCGAATGCTGACTCGATTCCTGCCAATAGCCCGGTGCGGCCTGGGCAACCGAAATCGCGAAAGCGAACAGGATGAATACGCCGGCGCGAGCCATGCGGTGCAAAGAATTGATCAGCATTGGATTGATTCCAGAGAGGAGGCAGGCGATGCCTGCCGGACGCAGGCGTTGCGCCAGTGCGCGACCTTGCCACATTCGGCAGTCCGCGCCAACGGCCATATGACTGATAGGGTTGTTAGATCGTCAAAATCGGGGCGCGGCGGAATTTCAACCGGCGGCTATATCGTGGCGTGAACCGATCAGTTTTGGTCGCGCGGCTGGACATCGATCAAGCGGATGCCTGGCCGTGGCAGCTCGCCGATACCGCCATCGATTGTCCGCCGTGGATCGTCCTTCGCGGTCCACGGCAGGCTCCAGTGTTCGGCCGCATGACCTTTGATATCGACATGGCCACGATGGCGATCCTGTCCATCCACGCTCACCTCGAAACCGTAACGACGCAGCAAGGCCAGGCGACCATCGATTCGGGTGAATTTGAAACTTCGCAATGACACGCTCTGGTCGAGAAGTTGCACGTCGGCGCGCTCGCACAGCCTGCGCACGATGCCAACCGCGCGCTCACGTGCGCGCAATGCATTCATCCACAACGCCAACGCGCAGCCTAGCAACAGCAGGGGAACCCAGGTTTCAATCATAGTCACGTTTCGTAATCCATCGAAGTATCCCAGGCAATCGGCGGCTTCGCAGAACGCAGGCGCTTTCGCTGGCCTGCCTGCGTCGCATTGTCTCTCATGGCTTGAGCACGATGGCCACGTAGCGCAGGCCGAGTCGCTGCTGCACCACGTCCGCCGATGAATCCTTCAGGCGCAGCTCGACGCGGTTGGTTCCCGTATCGAACTCGCCGGGACCAGGCGCGAGCTCAAGCGTTGCTTGAAGGCCGCGAACACTACCGGAAAAAATGATCGTGCCGTTAAAACGGACTTCCACCTGCTTGCGTCCCGACGCCACGATTCCGAGCAGGACGTGCGGCTCAAGCGCCGCGACCGAATCCAGCGGAAATGTGACGGCGGCGGGGCTGGCCTGCATCCAGCGGATGCCATTGTCGGGTTCGCTCCAGCCGCTGAATTGCGCGTTGGTGCTGTCGGCGGGCAGCACCAGAGTGCGGTCGAACAATGCCAGTCGCGCTGCATGGCGATGCTCGTCGTGAAGAAACTGCGGCCAGCGCCAGTTGACCAGGTATTCCGGATAGTCGTCGATGTTCGGCGCGGCACTCCATTCCACAGTCCAGGGATTGAACAGCCCCTGGTAGCTATGTACCCAGATCGAGAAAATTCCCGTGACCATCAATGACCCGGCCAGCAGACAGCGCCCGAGCACTGACGTTATCAGCGAAACCGTCTGGAACACGAGCAGCGCAAGCCCAGGCAAGACATCGGTCATCAAACGCGGACCAAACGACCATCCTGCCCACCAATGCGGGAATCCTGAAACCAGCAACCAGTGGCAGATTGGCCAGGCCAAGGCGACCAGCAGGATTGCCCAGTCGCGCCCATTGCGCTGCCAGCGCGTCAGCGCAAATACCAGCGCGACGCCGATGAACGGGGAATACACGAACAGGCCGCGCGACGGGCCGAACAGATTGTTCAAGGCAGCAGTGGGGAAGTCGCTGCCGCCCAGGCGCGAAGGCGAGTAGTAGTCCGGCAGCCATTGGCCGAACTCGAGCATGCTCCAGGACGCAAATGCCGCCAGCCACGCCGCCAGCCATAGCAATGACTTGAGTGCCGCAATGCGCTGACCCGATACGAAAAGCATGAGCAGCACGAATGGCGCCAGCAGAGCAAGCGTCGGGCGACACAGGTAGGCGAGGAATAGCGCGGTCGCGAGCCAGAAGTTGGAAACGCGAACATCGCGTCGCAGTGGCTTCAGCGCCAGCCAGATCGAAACACTCGCAAACACTGCAGCAAAATCATGCGACCACAACGCGGTTGCGCCAGTACTGATCAGGCTGCTGCCGAAAAGGCACAACGAGGCCAGCGCCAGCGCGGTCCAATCGGACAGGAACAGCCTGGCGATGCAGAACAACAGCCAGAGTTGCAGCAGGCATGCCAGCAGTGCCAGGATCATCTGCACCGGCGTTTCGTCATCCAGCATTCGATAGCCAAACGCGTTGGCCACGGCCACGGCCGGAACGCTCAGCAGCGAAGTGCCAACGGGAAAATAGTAGTACTGATGGTTGTTCTTGGCTTGGATGGCCGACCCGTAGCGCGCCAATGATTCGGGGGGATAGCTGTCGAGCTTCACCGAGCCATGGTGAATCAATGCTTCGCTGACCAGCAACGTGGCGCGCGGGTCGCCGCGGACGCTGCGATTGGGTTCCCTGACCAGCGAAACCATCGCCGCCAGGACGCATGCCAGCAACAATAGTGCGCAGATCAAGCCGACCTTGCCACGACGTAATGAACCATCTCGCGCGGTTGGTTGGGTCACCAGTCGGGATCCATCGAGGGGTTATGCGCTTCAGCGCCACCGTTGTTCGGCATGGTATCCGTGCCGTTCCCAAGGTGATATCGATGGAACGCGTCAAGGCGCTCGATGACCGCATCGACTTCGACCAGATCCATCACGCCGTCGTGCTGGATTCGGCTGCCCCATTTCAATTGCGCGGCGGGTTTGCCGCGAAACTTCCGCGCAGCCGCGTCATAGCGATCCACGCACCATTGCCGATCCGAGTACGGTCCGGAACGATTCGGATTGGTTGCGGCATGCAGGCCGAGCACCGGCGTGCCGACGGCATTTGACAGGTGCATCGGGCCGGAATCGGGGCTCAACACCAGCGTCGCGCGCTGCAACAGGGCGAGCAATTGTTTCAGGGTGTCCTTGCCGATCAGGTCCAGTGGCGGATGCTTGCAGGCAGTGAGCACTGCATCGCCGAAATCACGCTCATACACGCTCGGCCCACCGCACAAAACGACGCGCCAACCGAGCGCCTGCGTCGCATGATCCATAGCTGCCGCATAGCGGTCCGGTCGCCAGTTGCGCAACGCGTGGCTGGAGCATGGGCTGACCAGCAAGGTCAGTTGATCGCTGGGCAGGCGCTGTTCGGCGAAAGCGCGGGCGTCCTCGGGGATCGGGATGTTCCAGCGCACCTCGGTCTGTTTCAGCCCCAGCGGTTCGATGAAGCTGCCAAGCGCGTCGAGCACATGCTGGCCGGTGCGGGCGGGGATGCGCTTGTTGATCGTCAAGCCGTGCAATTCCTTGGAGCGCGCGGTGTCGTAACCAACCCGGATCGGTGCATCGACGAGCAGGCTGAGCAGGTTCGCACGCAACGCCACCTGCATATGCAACAAGGCATCAAAGCGTCGGCCAGCCAACTCCGACCGCACCGCCTTGAATCCTGCGGGCCCTGCTGCCTTGTCGAAAGTGATGAATTCGACGCCAGCGATATCGCCCACCAGGCGACGCTCCAGCTTGCCGATGATCCACGTCAATCTGGTCTGCGGCCATTTAGCCTGCACGGTGCGCACCAGCGGCACCACATGGCTGGCATCACCCAGTGCGGATGTGCGCAACAGGCACAGGGAAGCGGGTGGCGTTGCCGGAATGTCCAAGGTCATGCGCTAGACTTTGACGGTTTCCACGCCACCCGTCACGTGACGCGGCAGGCGGCCACCGGGCAATCGATGATCCAAGAACGCGCCATCCGCACCGACGACGGTGAAATCCTGCACGACTCCGCCATCGGCGATATCGACGCGCGCTGGCTGGATGAGGGTTTCTGGCGTTCGCAGGATGCCGCGCACGCGCACGGCGGTGGCCGTGGCGGCATCGTCTTCGTCGACACGCCATCAGGTGCCGCGGCATTGCGACACTACCGCCGCGGTGGGTTGATCGGCCGTTTCAATGCCGATCAATACTTGTGGACCGGGGCACGCCGCAGTCGTGGTTTTGCAGAGTTCCGATTGCTCTCTGTGCTGCACGATGCCGGTTTGCCGGTGCCGGCACCCATCGCGGCACGCTACCAGCGCCACGGCTTGCGCTATCGCGCAGACCTGTTGACTGCACGCATCGACGACGCCCGCACGCTGGCGCAGCAATTGGAAATTGGTGCAATCGATCCAGAACTCGCCGGATCGATTGGCGAAACGATCGCGCGCTTTCATGTGCTCGGCGTCTGCCATGCCGACCTCAACGCGCACAACATCCTGATCGACTCGCAGGATGCGATCTGGTTGCTCGATTTCGATCGCGGCCGGCTGCGCCAGCCGGCGTTGGGTTGGCAGCAATCGAACCTGCACCGGTTGCGACGGTCGCTGCTCAAGGTTGGCGCGCAACGCTTTGGTGATTTCGACGAACGCTTCTGGCATCCCCTGTTGTCGGCGTATCACGCCGCGCTCGGAGCCGAGCGATGAAGCTTGCGCTGCGCCTGCTTGGTGTCGGCAGTGCCGACGCGGTCGAGCTGGGAAATGCCAGCGCCGTCCTCGAACGCGATGGCAACGCCGTGCTGTTGATCGATTGTGGCCACGAATCGCTCAAGCGCTGGTTCGACGTTTATGGGTCACCACCGCCGGCGATCTACCTGACCCATGCCCACATGGATCATGTCGGTGGGCTCGAGCGACTGTTCTATCGCGTCTACTTTGACGCCGAATGGCGTGGCCGTGTGAAGCTCTACGCACACGCCGCGCTGCTGCCCATCCTGCAGGCACGCATCGCCGATTACCCAAACGTACTGGCCGAGGGCGGCGCCAATTTCTGGGATGCGTTTCATTTGATTCCGGTGTCGGGCGGCTTTTGGCATGAAGGCTTGTGGTTTGACGTTTTTCCGACCCGACATCACGCGCCGATGACTTCTTTCGGTATCGCGCTGCGCGGCAGTTTCGTCTGGACCGGCGATACCCGGCCCATTCCGGAAATGCTCGCCCAGTTCGCGGCGAATGAAGAAATCGTTGCCCACGATTGCGGTTTGGTCGGCAATCCATCGCATACCGGTCTGGACGATCTGGAGCGCGAATATCCGCAAGCCCTGCGCGATCGCCTGCTGCTCTATCACTACGCATCCGCCGATGCTGGCATGCAACTCGCGGCTGCGGGATATCGCGTCGCCCAAGCGGATGACGAAATCGCGCTGTGCGAACCGGTCGCCGATGTGCAAGTAGGCGTGGACGGATGACCCGCGCCATTCCCATCGAGCTACGCGATGCGCCGCTGGATCGCTTGCAACGACCGATGCACGATCTGCGCATTTCCGTGCTGGATCGCTGCAACTTTCGCTGTCCGTACTGCATGCCGGAAGACGATTACCCGCGCGATCACCAGTTCCTTGGCAAGGCCGAGCGCCTGCGCTTCGAGGAGATCGAACGCATCGCCCGCGCAGTATCCGCGCTTGGCGTGCGCAAGCTGCGGCTGACCGGCGGCGAGCCATTGCTGCGTCGCGAATTGCCGAAACTGGTACGCATGCTGGCCGCGATTCCCGGCATCGACGATATCGCGATGACGACCAACGGCAACCTGATGCCGGCGCAGGTTGAGGCACTGCGTGACGCGGGACTGGATCGCATCACACTGAGCCTGGATACGCTCGATCCGGACGCGTATCGAACCCTGTCGGGCGGTCGCGGCGAAGTTGTCGATGCGCTGACCGCCATTGCGGCTGCCGAAGCGGTTGGCTACACATCGATGAAGATCAATTGCGTTGTGATGCGCGGCGTCAACGAGGATCATGTACTCGACATCGCCCGCCATTTTCGGGGTACCGGCCACGTGCTTCGCTTCATCGAATACATGGATGTCGGTACTTGCAATGGCTGGAACACAGCAAGCGTCGTGACCAGCAGCGAGTTGCGCATGCGCATTGCTGCGCAATGGGCGATCGAACCGATGTCGGCCAATTATCGCGGCGAAGTTGCGGAGCGCTATCGCTACGCGGACGGCGCCGGCGAAATTGGCTTCATCAGCTCGGTCAGCCAGCCATTTTGCGGTGACTGCTCGCGAGCACGCCTTTCCGCCGATGGACGTCTATACACCTGCCTGTTCGGCCAGCACGGTCATGACTTGCGCGGCGCGATGCGCAACGGTATCGAAGACCATGAGCTGCGCGAAATGCTCGCCGCCATCTGGCGTTCGCGCGGTGATCGCTACAGCGAACTGCGCGGCATCATTCCCGTCGCCGAACGCGAGCGCGTGGAAATGTACGAGATTGGTGGCTGACATGGCGCACGACGACTTCAGTCATCTTGATGGCGCGCAACGACCGACCATGGTCGATGTCGGCGACAAGGCGATCAGCCAACGTCGAGCCGTTGCCGAGGCCACGGTAAGGTTTCCAGTCGATGTTGCTGAGCGCATGCGCGCCGACGGCCTGCGGGGTCCGAAAGGTCCGATCATCGACACCGCGATCATTGCCGGCACGCTGGCGGTCAAGCGCACTCACGAACTCATTCCGTTCTGTCATCCGTTGCCGGTGGAGCGTTGCCGCTTCGAGATCGATTTCGTCAACGCGACCGATCTGCTGATCCGCTGCGAAGTCGGCGTCAGTCACAAGACCGGGGTTGAGATGGAAGCGCTGACCGGTGCCAGCATCGCCGCGCTGACCGTTTACGACATGTGCAAGGCGCTCAGCCACGCGATCGTGATCAGCAATCTTCGCCTCACCGACAAGAGCGGTGGCAAGCGCGATATCCATGACGGCGAGGAGGCGATGTGAGTGTCAGGATTCTCTATTTCGCCAGCCTTGCCGATCGCGCCGGTTGCAGCGAAGAATGCGTCGACTCGCCAGCAAGCACCGCGAACTCGATCTACGAGGAAGCACGCCTGCGGCACGGGTTCGCATTTGGCATCGAAAGCTTGCGCGTTGCTGTCAACGGCGCATTCGTGAGCTGGGACAGCGCGGTCAGTGACGGCGACGAGGTCGTATTCATTCCGCCGGTGTCGGGAGGATGATCCTGTTCCGGCTCAGCGAGTTTGCGATCGACATCGAAGCGGATCGACGCGCCATCGATCATCCCGCTGCCGGCGCCGTGGTCGCATTCGAAGGCCGTGTCCGCGACCACAACGATGGACGCAGCGTCCACGCACTCGACTACCAGGCCTACGAGCGCCTTGCCGAGTCGCAAGGCGAGCGCGTCGTGCGGGCAGCGGTTGTCCGGTTTGGCTTGCACCGCGCTGTCGCCGTGCACCGCGTCGGCAGTCTCGTCATCGGCGATGTCGCAGTCTGGGTCGGCGTCAGCGCCAGCCATCGCGACGCGGCGTTCGACGCCTGTCGCTGGATCATCGACCAGATCAAGGCCGATGTACCAATCTGGAAGAACGAGCACTACGCCGACGGCGATTCGGGTTGGTTGCATCCCGACGGCAGCCCGACTTCCGACTTGCCCGAGTAGGACGCGTCGACCGGGCTTGCCAACGCCCATGGGACAACCGGGTATCCTTCCGCAACACGCACTCCATCGCATCTGCCCGGGTGGCGAAATCGGTATACGCAAGAGACTTAAAATCTCTCGACCGCAAGGTCATGCGGGTTCAAGTCCCGCCCCGGGCACCAATAAAATCAAAGCGTGCCATACCACCATCATTTTCAGCTCCGATGGATGGTAAAACAGGGACAAATGGAAAATAGGCGTGAACCGTGCACAGTCCGACGTATGCGGCGGCCACGTCGAGGCGCGCGGCTACATC
>JBBSLA010000025.1:0-28277 GCA_038255665.1 Lysobacterales bacterium
ACCTTTATAACTCCGCAGATATCGACGGCGACGGCATCGATGATCCGGTCGTCTTCACGCCCACGACCGGAGTGTTCCAAATCCGCCGCAGTAGTAGGCCGGGCGCACCGCCATTGCAGGCAAGTTTCGGACCACCTTTGGCGGGCGAGACTCGAAGCCCCGTGATGCTTGGTGACTACGATGGCGACGGACTCGACGACTTTGTCGTACAGCGCCAGCGAATACTACCCCCGTACGGTTTGAGCTACCTAGAATACTTTCGTTCGAGCGATGGCGTGCGCGTCGTTTTCGCTGCGGGCGACAACTCACTCGCTGCGTTGCTCGGCGGGGGAGGTGAGGACTTTGATGGCGATGGCATGGCCGACCTGGTCCAGCGTGGCTTAAACAACACCAACTACACTGTTTATCGGGGCACGGATGGTCTGGCCGCAGCAAGTTTCAGTTTCGGTACGTTATTAGATGAGGTCTTGCTGGCGGCAAATCGGGCGGGCGATGCACGTGCCGACGTCACAGCGGTTCGACTTGTTGGAAACGATATCGTTTGGCAGACACGGACAACGGGAACTGCTGCCACGTCGACACCACTCGTATTCGGCGCAATCAATATTCCTGATACCGATACGTTCGCGAGCGCTGCGGACTTTGATGGCGATGGGCTACTTGACTACAGCTATTGGTTACGCAACTCCGCCGGCACCGGACCAAGCCAGTTTTTCGTTAAACCAACCACTGCTCCCGCGACAACGTGGACTGTGAATCAAGGTGGGCAAACTAGCCAGCCCCTTCCAGGTTCCCGCAGCTTCTGACTCCGACCATCGATCCAATTGGCAGGACAGGCGAAATACATCCTCAAGGCGCCGGAACGCCAAGATCGTTGAATCCCGGTTGCCGATTGGCAAGCTCGGCATCACCACGGTAGTGGGCAATCACACGCCGATTCATCACCCGAAACCATAACGGCGGAATCATCGCGACGGGAATCAGGCCGCCGTAACCGGTTGGCAATTGCGGGCTATCGTCGAAGTGGCGCAGGCTTTGGTAGGCGCGGCGCGGGTTGGCGTGGTGATCGGAGTGGCGCTGCAACTGGTACAGCATCAAGTTGCTGGCGATCTGGTTGCTGTTCCAGGAATGCTCTGGCTCGCAGCGTTCCACCCGGCCATTCACCACGTTGCGCCGCAATCCATAGTGTTCGATGTAGTTGACGGCTTCCAGCAGCATGATGGCGTACAAGGCCTGCGGAACCAGTAGCCATAGAGCCGGCCATCCCAGCCACGCAGTGAGAGCGGCAAATGCGACGACGGTGATCGCCCAGGCTTGCAGGTTGTCGTTGTAAATACTCCACACCGACTTGCCTTCGCGCGTGAGACGCTCGCGCTCGATGTTCCATGCGGAACGCACACCGCCGATCAGGGTGCGTGGCAGAAATGCGTAAAACGATTCGCCGAGACGCGCGCTAGCCGGGTCGTCAAACGTGGCAACATTCTTGTGGTGGCCGCGATTGTGTTCAACATAGAAGTGCCCGTACGCCGCCGGACCGAGACTGAGTTTTGCAAACCAATGCGCCAGCGCGTCGCGCTTGTGGCCCCACTCGTGCGCCGCGTTGATGCCCGCGCTGCTTGCGGTGCCGACGGTGATCATCAGGCCGATCCATTCGAACGTCGTCAACGAATAATGCGTCGCCACCCACGCGCCCAGCACCAGGCTGATCCATTGCAGGGGCAACGTCCCCAGCAACGTCCAGCGGTAGTAGCGATCGCTCTCGTGTCGCTCGATGGCGGCGTCGGGCACGTTGCGGTCGTCAGCACCGAACGCGGTGTCGAGGATTGGAACCAACACGTAGACCACGATCGGACCGGTCCACCAGAACCAACCCGAACCCGTCGCTTGCACCAAGGCGTAGGCGATCAACACCAGGGCAGGCGCAATCAGGCTGGCAAGCCACCAGTAGCGGCGGCGGTCGGTCCAGGTTTCGCTGGTGATGGATTCGGCATTCATGGATGCAGGCTCGCTACGGTAAAACAGGAATCGCAAGACTGCGCTCGGCGTCGCCGGTCGCGCCCGTGCGCAGGTTTGTTGGAATATGGCCGACATCGCCGACCGCGATCACCTTGAACGTGCCATCCGCTTCGACACGGATCGTGGTGATGCTGGCGTGCCCGACCGACATTTCCAGCCACGCCTTGCTGTCGACGCCGAGTGCCCGCGTGGTCAGGTAGCGGATGACGTTGCCGTGGCCGACGATCAGATCGGCTTGTTCCTTGCCCGATGCCGGCTTGAAGAAGCGCGCGAAGTCGCGATCCAGCTTTTCCTTGCAGGCAGCGAGATCGGCGGGTTTCTCGCGCGCCATGATGTCGGCACTTCGCGTCGGCGGCGTGCATTCGGCGAGATCGTCGATCACTTCGAAGCGATGTCGCGGAAATTCCGGCGCAATCGCCGCTGCGGTATCGCGTGCCCGCTGCATCGGGCTGACATAGAGATGATCGAAACCTGCCGCCGAATCTAGTAGACGTGCCCCCACCAGATAGGCCTGCGCGACGCCCAGCGACGAGAGGTGCGGGCCGATCTTCTCGTCTACCGAGTCATCGGCGACATAGTTGCCGTGGCGAACCAGGACGATGGTTCGCGCTGCTGATATGTCGGCATCCGCCGCTTGCGCGAGCGGAACGACGACGAGGAAACCAAAGGCAAGCAGCAGGGTTTTCATCGCGCCAGTATGCCAAGAAACCCGCGACGTGCCTTGACCTTCCTCACGACAAGGCCTGCCCAGACGGCACGCGATCAGCCGCGAAGTTTCCGGTTGAACAAGGCCACGGTCTTGCTCCACGCGTCTGCCGCGGCGTCCTTGTCGAAGCGCGGCGTGGTGTCGTTGTTGAAGCCATGCTGGGTGCCTTCGGGCTGGAACAGCGCGTATTTCACGTCAGCCGCCTTCAAAGCCTTTTCGTATTCCGGCCAGCCGGCGTTGACGCGATCATCGCTGCCGGCAAGCACGACCAATATTTCAGCCTTGATGTTCTTCACGTCATCGCTGTCCGGTGCCGAGCCGTAAAACGGAACGCCGGCCGCGAGGCCTGGAACTTTGGTCGCTAGGAAATTGACGATGGCACCGCCGTAGCAAAATCCTACGGCTCCCAACTTGCCGTTGCCGCCTTCGATGTTCTTCGCGACATCAGCCGCAGCGAGCATGTCGTCGCGCGTCTTGGCCCGATCGAGCTTGCCGAACAAGGCGCGCGCATCGTCCTCATTGCCGGGATAGCCGCCGAGTGGGAACAGCGCATCGGGCGCAAAGGCGATGAAGTTGTCCAGCGCAAGGCGACGCGCGATGTCTTCAATGTGTGGGTTCAGGCCACGGTTCTCATGGATCACCAGCACAACTGGCAACGGTCCATCCGCCTTGGCTGGACGCGCGAGGTAGCCACTGGCCTTGCCGTAGCCCTTGGGTGAATCAAACGCGAGCGACTTTGTACTGATCCGCGCATCGTCGGGCTTGACCTTCTGCGCGGCTGCGAAATTCGGGCTTAGCGCTGCGAGCAGTCCAACGGCGCCAGCACTGCCAATGGCGAATCGGCCGGCAGCAGAAAGAAAGCCGCGACGGTCGATGACACCGTGTACGTACTGATCGAATAGCTTCATCACTTCCGGATCAAAGTTCGTGGTTTTTTTCGGAGTCTGGTCGCTCATGGAATTCTCCACATGTTGGATGGGATGCTGCGCGAGCATAGCGGCCCGGCGTTACGTGGCGGTGAAACGAAAATTGAGGGATTTGCGAACCCTCCCCTACTCGTCATTCCTGCGAAGGCAGGAATCCATTTTGACTTTCGTCAGGTCAATCGAAAAACAGCAGAATCAAATTGGATTCCTGCCTTCGCAGGAATGACGAGTGGCTGAGGTGGAATCGCCTCTAGATAAAACTCGCAATGTCGTCCAGCGGTAATCGATGCACGTTGGGGACCCGACAATCCGGCGCCGCATGGCCGACGACCAGCAACAGGTAGGGCATTTCGTTCTTCGGACGGCCAAGAATTTCGTTGAGGAATCCCATCGGGCTCGGGGTGTGGGTCAGGCTGGAAAGTCCGGCGTGGTGCAGCGCGGAGATCAGCATTCCAGTCGCGATGCCGACCGATTCGTGCGGGTAGTAGCGTTTGCGCTTGTTGCCGTCATCGTCGTAACCGAAGCGCTCGTAGAACACTGCGATCAACCAGGGCGCAGTTTCAAGGAACGGCTTTTCCGCATCGGTACCCAGTGCGGACAATGCATCGAGCCATTCTTCCGGCGCACGACGCGAGTAAAACTCGCGCTCTTCGGCCTCGGCAGCTTCACGTATGCGCGACTTGATTGCCGCGTCCTGCACGGCAACGAAACGCCATGGTTGCTGGTTGGCTCCGCTCGGTGCCGTACCGGCGGCACGCAAGCACTGCTCGATGAGTTCACGTGGAACCGGCTTGTCGGTGTAGTCGCGAACGGTGCGCCGGCGTGCGAGCAGGTCAGCGAATCCGCGCGATGCCGCAATCCGTTGGTCGTCGGACATTTCCGGCAACGCTGGCAAGGGAATGGTGTCGATCACGGTCATCGGTCAATGTTCGCATGATCGTGAACATGTGCGGATTTCGAACCCGCAGTCCGGCTATGATCGGGGTGCATTTAAACGGGGGAGCACGTATCAATGGCTGCAAATCTACCTTGTCGATTGGCGGCGATTTTCGTTGCGTTGGCGGCCGCGGGCGCATCATTCGCCGACGGCTCGGCAACACATTCCGCGCAGGCCGACGCGGCGGCGCTGAGAGGCCCGTTCCCATGGAACTACGAGGGCGTGCTGACGCGCCCCACGCAACCGGTTCTGATGGGCGGCAACTGCCCGTTGACCGCACCAACGCCGCGCGTGCTGCTGGCCGGCGATAGCTGGGCGCAGTACATGTGGGACGACAACACCCACAACATCACCTTCGACAAATTCGGTCAGGCCGACAAGCTCGCCGTGAGCCGCTCGCTGGGTTCCAATCCCGGTGCCAACTACACAGGCCCCGAGTACGCCATTTCCGGTAGTGAAGCACGCGAGTGGGTCAACACGGCATCCTATCCGTGGATCGCCAACGTGGCCGCAGAACTCAACGCCAACCCGACCATCGATTCGATCCTGCTCAGCCTTGGCGGCAACGACATCCTTGCCGGCAAATCCGGTGGCGGTTTCTACAAGGACATGAACCTCGATGTGCCAGGGTCGAAGGAAGCGCTGTTCGCGACGATCCTTGCCAACAGCACCACGATTGCCAACGCCTTCACGGCCGTGCGGCCGAACGTCGATGTGCTCGTATCGAGCTACGAGTACCCGAACTTCAATGTCACCACGCTGTTCTGCGGCCTCTATGCCTGCCCAAAGCGTCGCGACCTTAGCCGCGATCCGGACGGCGCTTTGATCACTGATGCCGAAATCAACGCGATGAATATTGACGTCGAGACGCAGCGCATCGCCTGGACCAATCCCAATCCGCGCCTGCATTTCGATAACGGCGATGGCGAGATGCACTACTTTTACGGCGATGGCGTGGCGGCTCCGGGAACGCTGCCGCGCCCGGGGCAGATGGCACCGCTGTATGCACCCTTCCCTGGCGGAAACCCGTTGCGCCCTGCTCTGCGTTCAAATTTCCGTCTTAGTTTCGGGATTTCAGCCGACCCGATCCATCTCAATCCTGCCGGTTACCTTTACAAGGTCGCCGTGCAGACCGATGCCTATTTCTTCCCGAAGTTTCGCGGCCCCGTATCGACCACCCTGCAGTCGCTCGGTGGCAACCGGGATGGCTGGACCGACGGCGTCAGCTTCGGCACCGATACGGTACGCATGGGCGATGACGGCACCCGACTGACTCGCGGCATCGTTACCTTCGATACCAGCACGATCCCGGCCAACGAAACCATCGAGTCGGCCAGCATCTACCTGTTGCAGGACGCACGCACTGGCAGCAACCCGTTCACCAGCGGCAACCTTGGCGCGCCTCGTCTTGACGTCGCTGGCCAATTCGGCGCACCGCAAATCGAACCGAGTGATGCGACCGCGCCGGCGACGGCCAGCGATGCCGGCTGCTTTGTCGGTTCCGCCAATGCGAAGTATTACGCCTTGCGTATCGACCTTACTCCCGCTGCAATCGCTGCGATTCGTCGCGACGGCATCACCCAGTTCCGCCTGCAATTCTCGAACCTGAATCCGGGTACAGACCGCGTCAATTTCAGCGCTGGAGACGCGGTGCTGGCTCCCTCTGAATTTGTGTCTACGCTCAGCACCATCGATGAAGTGCAAGGCGATGGCAGCATTCGTACCCGCGAGATCGAAGCCGTATCGCTCGCCAATCGCGGACTTGCCGACCTGCTCGGCAGTGCCAGGCCCTTCCTCGACATTCGCTATTCCGAGACGCTGTTCAAGAATGGGTTTGACGGGTCGGGACCTGTCGCCGGGACCCGCTAGGCTTACGGGTCACGCAAGCAGCCGCGCCATCATCGGCGCAGCTTATTGCTGGCGCATTCCGCTGACACGCGGTCGCGCAATCACCAAGGCGATGCCGCCGAGCACGGCGAGGCTGGCGACCGCGAGACGTGCGCTGACTGGCTCTGCTAGCACGATCACACCGCCTACGGCCGCGATCAGTGGAACGCTCAATTGCACGATCGCGGCGGTCGAGGATTTGAGCGCCGGCAAGGTCGCGTACCAAACGGCGTAGCCGACGCCCGACGTGATCGCTCCCGACGCGATGGCATAGCCGATTCCCGGCGCGTCCCACGCAAGGTTCTGCCGGGTCATGGCGATCACGATGACCAGCGTGATCGCCATCGGAACCGTACGCAGAAAATTACCAGCGGTCACGCCAGTGGGGTCACCTGCGCCGCGTCCGCGCAGCGAGTACGCGCCCCACGCGATTCCGGCGATCAGCATGAAAACAGCGGCAGATATCGGCGGTGCAGAAAGACCGGGTAACAAGAACCCGACCAGACCCGCGACCGCGAGCGAAACGCCGCCCCATTGCCACGCTCGCAGGCGCTCTCCGGTCCACAAGCCATACCCGATCATCGTCACCTGCACCGCACCGAACAGCAGCAGCGCGCCAGCGGCGGTGGAAAGGCCGACATAGGCGAATGAAAACGCTGCTGCATACGCGAACAGCGCAAAGGCGGACAGCCAGTTGCCCTCGATTGCGTTCGCGCCTGCCCGAAGTCTTGCGATGAGCGCGAGAGCGACAGCGCCCGCTAGAAGGCGAATCGCCGTGAAGTTCGCCGGGTCGATGCTGGTTTCCTTCAAGGCAAGTCGGCAGAGCACCGAGTTTGCAGCGAACGCGATCATTGCCAGCATGGTCAGCACGATGATGCGCATCGAAGTCGCTCCTATGGCCATGATCGACGTGGCTAGGCCGCGAGTGGGGTCAGACTTTTGCGCCGGATGCCAGCGCAAAGTCGATGCCCGCACGTACCGCCGCAACCTGCGCGTCGTTGCACTGCTGGTCGGTCGCACGTGGGCTGTCGGGATAGACCTCGGTAGTCGTCGTGAACGGTGCGTTGGTGACGCCGGCACAAAGACCCAGTTGCTTGAACGGATAGCGGATCACGCCCGGTGATACCACCGCCGAACCAATGATTTCGTCATTCGCATCGGCCGGCGCAATGTGGGTTACCTTCTCGACCGCTGCGATCATCGCCTGCTGGAATTCGGGTTGTGGATCGGCCGTGTCGTCGACCAGATAGAAACCATCCGGAATCTCGCCAGGCTCGTACGCTTCACCATCGCGCGCAGCCAACGCAGGGCGAAACTCTGATTCATCGGTATCGGTGGTTTCGTGGAGGTCGATATGCACGAGCACGCGATCGCGGAATGGCTCGACCATCAGCATCAGCGCCGCTGATTCCTGCGTCGGTTTGTCTTTGCGGAACGAACGATTCGGGTCCATTGCCGCGCGATTCCAGCGATGGATCATCTCGTACGCCCATGGGCTCACGCATGGCGCGACGACAAGATTGACGCGCCCCGCGTAATCCATCGCGTGCTGATCGACGAACTTTAATGCGCCATGTACGCCACTGGTTTCGTAACCATGCACGCCACCGGTGACCAGCACGACAGGCAAGTCTTCTCGCCAGTCACGACTCTTGATCGCGAACAGCGGGTACCTGTCGGCGTCGTGGTCGAGCCGTCCGTACTCGACCACGTCAAAGCGCGAACGAAAGTGGTCGATCCTGCTCAATACATCCTCGGCGTAACCACGCTTGGCCGATTGTCGAGCCAGCCACTCGGCGCGCTCCGCATCGCCCCAGGCAACGCCGGGCGTACCAATTGGATAGAAGTTTGAACTGGTCATTTTTAATTACCTTCCGATGATGTCGACGCTGGCGAGACTACTACGCAGTGCGAAACTTGAGTGATTTCAACGCCTGCATCGTCCCATCCATCGCAACAAGCGTGCACTCCAGAGGTGACCGATTCGCGAAGTCGTTGCCCGCCATCAAACCGCATCAATATCCGCGCTGGCGATCCACCACGCCGGTCAGCGCCTGTCCGGCTTCAAGCTTGCGAATCTTGTCGGCGACCTGATGGCAGGCAATGGCGTGTGGCGTCAGCGCGGCGACGTGCGGGGTGATGCGGACACGCGGATGGGTCCAGTAGCGATGCTCGGTCGGTAGCGGCTCGGTGTTGAATACATCGAGAAATGCCTGCGTGATGTGACCATCGTCGAGCGCATCGAGCAGGGCCGTGTCGTCGATCAGTTCACCGCGCGACAGATTGGCGATTGATGCGCCAGCGGGAAGCTTGGCGATGTGCTCGCGATCCATCAGCCCGGTTGTCTCGCGGGTCACCGGCAACATCAGCAACAGCAGTTCGCTTCGTGCGAGCAGCTTGTCCAGGCCGTCGTCGCCTGACTCACAGGTCATTCCCGCAATCGTCTTCGCTGATCGACTCCACCCCGACACGGAAAATCCGAATGCTGCCAACGAGCGTGCGACGGCACCACCAAGCACACCCAGTCCAAGCACACCGATCCGAAATTCGTTCCGCGTGCGCATCGCCTGACGCGACCAACGTTGATCAGCTTGCGCTTGCTCGTATTCCGGCATCGCACGGAACTGCCGCAACGCGACGTAGAGCGCGTACTCCTCCATCTGCGCGGCCATGCCGACATCTTCCATGCGGATCAATGGCACATCCGCTGGCAGCGATGGCATCGCCAACAGTCCATTGACGCCCGCGCCGAGCGAGAACAGCGCCTTCAATCCACGCTGGCGCAGAAAAAGTTCTGGCGGCGGATTCCAGACCACCGCGTACTGGCACGGCGGCGCGTCCAGCCCAACATGCACGCGCGCCTCGGGCAGGCAGGCTGCCAAGGCATCGCGCCATGCGTCTTGTTCCTTCGCAGTGCAAATGAGGATATTGATGGGCTTGCTCCATCTGTCGGACGTCTGGGAATATCGGACAGGTTACCGCGACGACAACGCTTCACCGTTGCTTCGTCCGCCGCCAGAATTTCGCCTATCCTCGACGGCTCACGCCGAGTCCACTATCGGCACCGCCAAATGCTCTCCCCAACCGGAACGTCACGCGCATGGACCCACTGTTCGAAGAACTCGACTACTGCCCGACGCCCATCGGCGCGGTCAGCCTGCGGCGGCGCATGGAGTTGGTGCTGAAGCGCGTGGTCTACGAGATCAAGCTCGACGACGAATTCCTGATGTCGAGCCTGTTCACCGCATCGGAAGAGGCGCTGGCGCGACTCGGCATTGCCGCCTGCGAGGGAAAATCACTCGACGTGATCGTCGGCGGATTGGGCCTGGGATACACCGCTCGCGCCGTGTTGGAACACGACAACGTCGCGTCACTCGGCGTCGTTGAAATGCTGGTGCCAGTGATCGACTGGCACAACAAGGGGTTGTTGCCGCTAGGCCCTGAACTGGTCGCCGATCCGCGCTGCCGATTCATCGAAGGTGATTTCTTCGAACTCGCCGCTTCTGAACAAGGCTTCGATCCCGACCGTCCCGCACGGAAATTCGACGCCATCCTGCTCGACATCGACCATTCGCCTGAAGCCTTGCTCGACGATCGCAGCAGCAGCTTCTACCAGCCCGAAGGTTTGCGCGGATTGGCCCGGCACCTTAAGCCCGGCGGCATTTTCGGCCTGTGGTCCAACGATGCACCGGACACGGCTTTTGCCGAACGTCTTGCCAGCGTCTTCGCTGAAGCCTGGGCCGAACCTGTCACCTTCGAAAACCCGTTGCTGGGTCGCCCCTTCACGCAGTCGGTCTACCTCGCGCGGGTCGGAGCCTGATCGATCCAGGCAGATCGCGGAACGACCGACGAAGGGTGGCCTGCAGCTGAGTGCTTCTAGATTCTCTCAGTATCCGGGTCGGATTAACCGCCGCGTTCAGCGCTTCGGCTGATTGCGTTCCTGCATGGCCTTGAACTGGGCACGCACTTCGGGTGACACCGAGTCTATCTGGCGCTTACGCTGTCCGAAAGCGCGTCGTCCTTCCGCCAACTGGCAGTTGCGAAGTAGCGTTTCCATTTCGTCGCCGTTGCGCGCGTTGGCGTTCTGTAACGCGACGACCACGCTGAGCGTATCGCCGAGTGGATCCAGCGCATCGCACACGTCATCGATCATCTGCATGCTCCGATGTTCCGCGCTATCGACGCGGACAATCAGGTGCGTCTGATCCATCCACACCACGGAGCGCACGCCCGCGATTTGGCGCGCAGCGAGGCGGGCGGGTTCGTGATCGATTGGCCGGTACGGGTCGGCGGCGTTCAGAGCACTCGCTACAAGACCATCAATCTTCCTGCTGGCGGCCTGCTGGATGATCGCCCGCGTGGCCAACTTGCGAGCAGGTGATGCCGGCGCCGAAGATCGATCCTGACCGGAGCTTGAGACGTTCGACGATGCGTCGGTTGAACGCGTCACCGTTTCGCCATTCACAGATGCGCCGGTTGCGCTTTCCAATGGTGCGCTCTCCACCGTTGCCAGGTTTGTCGATTGCGGCCCTGGTGAATCCTTGAAGCTGGAAAGCGCGCCATTCACGAGCGATACCGCGAATACCAGCGCGATCGCGACGATGGCAAATCCCGCAGCAACGCGCCAACGGGCGAAGATTCCAGCATTGCTGCGACCGTGCAATTTCTGCAAGCGAGCAGCGGCCGGCGAGTCTGCAAGCAGCACCCGTAACTCGGCTCCATCGATCAGTCGAATGCGCGCGTCCTCGGCAGCCGAGGCCTTCGCGTACTCGGTGATTTCGCTGCTGGTGACCAGGATTGCCCCGTTCGCGCGCTGGGTGAGCATCACGCCGAGCAACTCGTGCACGGCATTGTGCGGAACCTTGTAGGCGTTCCAGTTCTTGCACTGGACGACAACGTAGGCATCGTCCTTGTACAACTTCAGGTCGATGCCGCCGTCGTAGCGCTGCCGGCTCGCTTCGGCGCCAACATGGTCGACGCGGTAGCCCTGGTCGTGGAAATACTCGGCGACAAGGGCCTCGAACCGGGTCGGGTCGAGCCGCGACAACCAATCGTCCCAGCGCTTCAGGTTTCGTTTGTGAGCCATGCCGTCACCTCCCTGTTGGCCGCATTATTGCCGTGCCTGCAAGAGAATTGCACCATGACGCAACATGAAAAACCTGCGCTTCGCGCACGAAACGGGTAACGTCACCCGAACGTCGCCACACAGCTGTCCGGAATCTTTTGGCGTCGCGCCTCGCAGCCCGTGGCGCACCTCGCATTCAGCGATCTTCCGGTGCGGGCGAATCAAATAGACCGAAGCGCCGAAACCCCAAATCTTCGTCATTCCTGCGAAGAACCATTTTTGGTCGGCTGAGCGAGTCCTTGCCAACTTCCCCGGACAGCAGTGAACGTCGCCACGGGGGGGTAATCAGTAATAATTGGCGAACCTACTTCGGCAAGGTCCAAACCCCGCGTGCAGTTACCGTGCTATCGAGCTGGCGTTTCGAGCAAGACGAATCCACGTCGTCTGCTGGCTCTCTCGATGTCGTGCCTTGTTACCGCCATGTTGCTGTGCAGTTTGGGTGTCTCGGCCCAGTCGCCCGGTAGCGACGACACGATCATGCAGCTTCAGCAGTTGCGCGAGACGGGCGATTCCTCGACCGATGCAGTTGCTCGGCTCCAAGCCATCCAGGCGCACATCGGCGATGACGCGCCCTACCCGGTGCAACGCGAACTGATCCGCACGCGGCTGGCCGTGCTTGAAAACAGCACGCCATTTGATCAGCGGTTGGCATCGGTGCAGTCGCTCGCCGATCTGGCGCGAGCCAACGGCGATGCCGATACCGCCAAGCTGATGGACATCGCGCGCATCTTCATGACCCACGCCGATGATGAGATTGACATATTCATTGGCCAGCTCAACGAGGTGCGCGTGGGCATAACGCCGGACGCTTCGGTCGAGGTGATGGAGGCGCTGGAACGTACCTACGGCAACTTGTACTTCGATGCCGGTAACTTCGAAACGGCACTGCGCCATCAGTTGATCGCACTGGACTGGGCAGAGCGCCTGCCCAGTGGTAGCCAGCGTGCACAACTGTTTCGTTTGGCCACGATTGCCGAGCTTTACAACGCGATGGACCTGCCGGATCGGGCGCTGGAAGTGGTCGATCGTGGCTTCGCACTCGGAGGCGAGAACGACATCCCACTGGGAAACCGGATATCTCTGTTGAGCGCACGCAGCATGGCCCTGATGGAACTCGGTCGCATGGCAGAGTCGGAGGTCGCTTTGGTCGAAGCGGAGACACTTTCCGGCACGCAAGCCTCAGACTTCATCACCCTGCGCGTCGGAATACTACGTTGCGAGCTACTGTTGGCCACGTCGCGGCCCGAGCAAGCCATCGAAGTGGCTGATCGTCTCGCCGACTTGGCTGGGCGCAAAAAGAGTGCGTATTTCATCGCCAAGAGCGCAACCATGCGCGGCGAGGCATTGATGCAGCTTGGCAAGGTTGACGAGGGCCTGTCGCTGATGCAGCAGGGAATCGACTACTTCAAGGACAAGGGTCAAATGGTCGATCTGCTCGCCAGCCTGGATGATCAGATCGCAACCTTGCGTAGCAAGGGATTGTTCGAACGCGCGGTGGCGCGAATGGATGAACGCAGCGAGCTGTGGTCGCAGTTGTTTCGCAACGAGCGCGGCCGGGCCATCGCGGAAGTCGAGGCGCGCCATACTGCGGAAACGCTGGAGCGCAGGATCACCATGTTGTCTGCAGAGAACCGCGCCCAACAAGAAAGCCTTCGCGCGGAACGACTTGCGAAGGCACTGGCAGCGGCAATCGCTTTGCTCGGGGCCAGCTTGAGCGCGATCTTGTTCCTTGCCATTCGCCGCGCACGCCGCGAGCGCGATTCGCTGTCCACTGCGGTGCGCTTCGATGCGCTGACCGCTGCCTACAGCCGCTATCAATTCCAGCGTCGGGCTGAGTCGGGCACGGCTTCCCCCGTGGGGTTGCTGTTGCTGGATCTCGACAACTTCAAGGCGACCAACGATCAATACGGTCACGAAGCGGGCGACGAGGTGCTCAAGCGCGTGGTTGAGCGAATTCGCGAGGTGATCGCAGACCATGACGAAATCTATCGCTGGGGTGGCGAGGAATTCCTGGTTGTCCTCAACTCGGGCACATCCGAAACCCGGGTCGAGATGGTTGGACGCATGCTGTCGCGGATCGAACGTTCACCCGTTGCGTGGCAGGGTCAATCGTTGCCCGTGAGCGTTTCCGGCGGTTTCGTCGAGCATCCGTTGGCCAACGATGGGGGAAGTCCGCTGGTCGATGCCATTCGTTGGATCGACGCAGCACTTTACGTTGCGAAGAATGGCGGTCGCGGGCGCATCGAGCAGGTGACGTTGAGCGAAGGCGGCGCCGACGTGCTGAAGGGGCGACGACCGGTCGACATGGCGCAACTGCTCGACTGGCAACGCCACGGCTACGTGGTGATCGATACGATCGCGGATTCAACGCTCGCCGCGTAGTCACGCTCCGCTGCTCTCGTCGATGTGATGCGGTCAAGGCCCCTTTTTTCACGCGCCGCACGCTGCTGATTGCGAAGCGGATCCAGGTCCATGGTTTCCGTCGCCGGCTTTGCCATGCATAGTAGAACGGGGACACTACCGGACCGCAATGCGATGACTGCACCAACGACTGCCAGCGCCGACACCGGGCGCATGCCGCGCCAGATTCCATACATCATCGGCAACGAAGCCTGCGAGCGCTTCAGCTTCTACGGCATGCGCAACATCCTGGTGCCGTTCCTGATCAGTTCGGTGCTGCTGCAATACGTGCCTGAAGGTGCCAGTCGCGACGGCGTCGCGAAGGACATATTCCACACCTTCGTGATCGGCGTGTACTTCTTCCCGCTGCTGGGCGGCTGGTTGTCGGACCGCTTCTTCGGCAAGTACAACACGGTTCTGTGGTTCTCGTTGATCTACTGCGCCGGCCACGCCTGCCTGGCGATGTTCGAGAGTAGTCGCGGTGGATTTTTCACTGGCTTGTTCCTGATCGCGTTGGGATCGGGCGGTATAAAACCGCTGGTGGTGTCGTTCTGCGGCGACCAGTTCGATCAGACCAACAAGGACAAGGCAAAACTGGTCTTCGATGGTTTCTACTGGATCATCAATTTCGGATCGTTCTTCGCGTCGCTGTTCGCGCCCCTGCTGCTACGCCACTACGGTCCTGCCGTCGCATTCGGTGTGCCCGGCGTGTTGATGCTCATCGCGACCATCGTGTTCTGGCTGGGGCGTCACCAGTACGTGAACGTGCCACCGTCCGGCCCAAATCCGGACTCATTTCTCAACGTGGCGAGAACGGCAATCCGCGAGCGCCGCGCTAACGAAAGCAATGCAGGTTCAGTCATTGCTTGGGTGGGCATTTCGACCGCCATTGCGATGCTGGCAATGTGGGCGCTTTCAGCCGGCGGCGTTTCGCTGCCGTGGTGGCCGTCTTCATTCGGCTTCGTCATCACCGCCTGCCTTGCGTTGGGCGTGTTGATCGCATTCGGTGGTTGGGGCGCATCGCTGCAACTGGACCGAGCGCGTGGACGCCATCCCGATCTCGCCGTCGATGGCGTGCGCCAGGTGCTGCGCATCCTGATCGTATTCGCGCTGGTGACGCCGTTCTGGTCGCTGTTCGACCAGAAGGCGTCTACCTGGATTATCCAGGGCAACGAGATGCTGATGCCGCACGGTCAATGGTGGTGGCCAAGCTGGCTGATCCAGGAACCGGCGCAGATGCAGGCACTCAATCCGCTGCTGGTGATGATCCTGATTCCGCTCAACAATCTGGTTCTTTACCCAGCGCTGCGGCGGATGGGTTTCCAGGTAACCGCGCTGAAGCGGATGGGCTGGGGCATCGCGATTTCCGGTGTGTCGTGGATCGCCGCCGGGATCCTGCAACTATGGATCGACAGCGGTGCGGAAGTGTCGCTCGCTTGGCAAAGCCTGCCCTATTTGTTGCTGACGTTCGGCGAGGTGCTGGTGTCGGCAACCGCACTGGAGTTCGCCTACAGCCAGGCGCCGCATGCGATGAAAGGCGTCATCATGGCGTTCTGGTATCTCACCAGCACGTTCGGCAGCCTGTGGGTGCTGCTGACCAACGCCGGTGTTCGCAACGATGGCTTCCGTTCGGTGATCGCCCAGACCGGCTTGAGCGAACCGGCATTCCTGATGTTCTTCTTCGCCGGCTTCGCGTTCCTCGCTGCCATTGCGTTCGCGCTCTATGCACGCAGCTATCCGATGCAGGACAACTATCGGGTGGCGTGATCGACTTGTCGGGGTGCCGATGCTGGAATCTCGATGGAGGTCGCGTCATCGGTGGAATCTCCTGCGGAGGTTCCACCCTACGAGTTTCAAGCTACGACCACAGGTGCCATCGATTGCTTTCGTAGAGTGGGGCGTTTCACAACAGCGGAGATGGTCAACCTGCGGAGCAGATTCCACCGATGACGCGTCAAGTGGCGGCGAAAAACATCAAATAAACCAGACGGCCGTTCTGAAGTGTGTCGCCAAAACCGGGCCCGGCGGTGTGCCACAACCACGGGCGCAGCAGCACAAGGCGATTAAAGCGCATCGGTACCGTCATCGTGCACTCCCACGCGCTGTCATCAAGGCCATCACGTTCAATGATGTCCTGGTGCGATTCCTCGTATGAGGCATATCCCATCGCCGCGACTTCGTCAGGCGTCATCGGGCGGCGATCGGTATTGGTGCGGCGATGGCGGAAGAAATCGGTGCCGCCACGGCAGTCTTCCGGACGGCTCAGGTAGAGAATCCCCGACCAGTAACCCGGATCGACATGCACCTTGCCCCGGCCGGTATCCGACGCCAGCGTTATCCGGCATTTCGCATGCGAACCGGGCGGCGACATCGGCTGCAAGCGTTCGCCAGTCAACTGCGAAACATGCGCTGCCAAACCACCCATCTCGATTCGTTCCAGCGAATTGCGACCGGGGAACGCGCCCTGCAAATCGGGATAGGTGAGCTTGAGCGCACCCGCCCGTACGGCATCAGCCGTGGTGAGGAAATCATCGACAACGATCAGCGAAGTGGTCATGCGGGGCAATCGAAGGTTGGGCAGGGACAGTCCGCGCAAGGGATCAGCGAACGCCGCCGAACTGTAAGCGCATCGGATACGATTTCCCAGCTTCAATGGGCTGACAGATGATCAGAGTCCTACGGCGTGTTCGTCGTGCGCTCGAATTCTTGATTTATCCGGCTACGCTCCCCACAACTCGTAGAGGAGTGGGGCTTCCGCTCTCCCAGTGTTCGTTGCCGGACAGATGGTGCCCGCAGGCGAACAGCGGTCGGGTCACCTTTCGTGCAAGTGCTTGATTCTGCGATGCTCAAATGCTGGCATGGCGATTGCTGCAACAGGGCAACGCGACTTGCGTTGATTGAACCCACCGGCGATCACTGGAGCAGCACATGGGACTTGGCATCTGGATCGGCGAGTTGGCTCATGCGTCGCGGCGGCTGAAAAACGCACCCGGCTTCACGTTCACCATTGTCGGCATGCTCGGCCTCGCGATTGGCGCGATGGCTGCGTTGTTCTGCGTGGTCAACACCGTGTTGTTGAAGCCGCTGCCGTTTGCGAACACGGATCGGCTGGTCTACATCGCCGCGACGGCGCCAGGTTCGGAGATGCCGCCGGAATTCCAGGTCGCGCCCGAGTTCTACCTGCAATACGGCGAGCAGTCGAAGTTGCTTGAGGACGTGGCCATCTACTGGGGTGGGACGTCGACGCTACGGACGAACGATCGTGTCGAACGCATTCGCATGGGCTTTCCGACCAATTCGCTGTACTCGACACTTGGGGTGAAACCGCTCCTCGGTCGCCTGCCGGTAAAGGAAGACGAGACCGGAGTCGCCGTGCTGAGCTACGCGTTGTGGACGTCTTGGTTCGGTCGCGATCCTTCGGTAATCGGGCGTGTCATCCACGCGTCAGGGAGGGACCGAACGGTCGTCGGCGTGATGGGACCGCAATTCCATTTTCCGACCGACGACACGATGCTGTGGCTCCCGGCCACGGTAGACCTCAAGGACATCACCAATCCCGGCGGCGATTTCGACGGCAGCATGGTCGCGCGCATGGTGCCTGGAGCCACCACCGGTAGCGTCGAGAAGGAATTAACCACGCTGGCCAGCCGACTGCCCGAGCGCTTCGGCGGGCCACCAAGCTACGCGCGCCTCATCGGACAACATCGCGCCGTGGTCCGAGGGCTGGCCGATGAAATGCTCGGCAGCGCCGCGCGTTCGTTGTGGACGCTATTTGCGGCGGCGACCATCGTCTTGCTGATCGCCTGCGCGAACGTGACCAACTTGCTGCTGGTGCGCGTCGATGGGCGACATCGCGAAATGGCCATGCGGCGTGCGTTGGGTGCCACGCGCGGCGAGCTGGTTCGTACGCACGCCGCAGAGCTTTTCGTGGTGGCGTTTTCGGCGGGAATCGTCGCGATCGTGCTTGCTGCAATTGCCTTGCCGGGATTCCTGCGTGCCGTGCCCGATGGCATTCCACGGCTTGACCAAGTCGGGCTGGACACGACCACGCTGGTGTTCACGCTCGCCGTCGCGATCGCTTCGGCGTTGTTGTGCGGAATCATCCCCGCGTTGCGTGGCTCCACGCCCAACCTTGCCCGCTTGCGCGAAGGTGGTCGCGGCATGACCCGCCAACGCCACTGGTTGCGCGATGGCCTGGTTGTCGCACAGACCGCGTTGGCGTTGGTGTTGTTGATCGGATCGGGTCTGCTCGTTCGCAGCGCCTACGCCTTGTGGCACACCGATCCCGGCTACAACACGGCCGACGTTTTCACCTTCCAGTTCGCGCCGGATCGACCACAGTTGCAGGATGCCAATTCCTACGCGCGCTTTCATCTTGAGTTCCTTGATCGATTAGCCACCCTGCCCGGCATGCAGTCGGTTGGGCTGATTGAAAACGTGCCATTGAATGAAGGCACGGCCAACATGCGAATCCGCTCGGAAACGTCAAGCAGCGACGGCGGTGATGGCGTGCTGCTCAAGCAGAACTACACGGCCGGCGACTACTTCAAGGCGATGCAGATCGCCATGCTGGAAGGCCGCGATTTCTCGGCCGACGACCATGGCAGCTCGCGCGGCAACGTCATTGTCAGCCGAACCGCGGCAGAGCGGCTCTGGCCCGGTCAGAACGCGCTCGGGAAACGCGTCCAGCGTGAGGGTCAAACCGCTTGGGAAACGGTGGTCGGTGTGGTGAACGATGTGATGCAGGACGGCTTCCGCGACAAGCCGGAAGCGGTTGTCTACTTTCCACTGGCCGATACAACCGCTGACGGGGGCCGCACGGTATCGTCGCCGGCGTACGTGATCAAGACTGCCCGCGCCGAAACCATCGCCCCCGAAGTTCGCGCGCTGGTTCGCGAAGTGGCGCCGGAAGCACCGATGTATCGGGTCTTCACGCTGGCCGGTCTCGCCAAGGACTCGATGGCGCAACTGTCTTTTACGTTGTTGACTCTCGGCATCACAGCCGCGTTGTCGCTATTGCTCGGCGCGATCGGACTGTATGGCGTGCTGTCGTACATCGTCGGCGAACGCACACGCGAAATTGGCGTACGCATGGCGCTGGGCGCGCAGGCCGCGCAGGTCCGTCGGATGGTCGTCGCGCACGGCGCACGAGTGGTCGGCATCGGCGTGGTCGTCGGCATCGTGGCTGCTTTGATGTTCACGCGATCCCTCGCAAGTCTGCTGTTCGGGGTGCAAGCCGTCGATGCCATGACCTTCGCGCTCATGTCGCTCGCCATGATCGGCGTGGGCCTTCTCGCCAGCTACCTGCCCGCCCGCCAAGCGTCGAATCTCGACCCGGTGGAATCGCTGCGTAAAGAGTAAACACGCCGGACTCAGCGTGCACTTTGCCGGGCAAGGATGAACCTTCACTTCCCGCCCCTACCCCGCCGGCTCGGCCGTCTGCAGGCTTTTGCCGTAGATGCCGGAGCGTTCGTAACAGCAGGCACGGCGTTTGCCGGACGCGAGCATCGAGCAGGCGTTTGCCATGCGTCGCTCGCGCGCTTCCATTTTCCGCGTAGCGCACTTCGGACCTGCCAGCCGCAGCAGCTTCGCCTTGAAACGTACTGTCCTGACTTGTCGACTCGTGGCCGAAAAACAGTAAATCGGATTACTTGGGAGAACCGGAGTCGGCAACGATCAGTATGCAATTTGGTCGGTTGCAACCCATTGTTGCCTCATGCGAGTGCGTGTACATGGCTCCCAGCAAACGGCCGGCTCGTTTCACGCGGTTGAAGGCCACACGAAGAGTCGCCGGAGGCTTGCCTGTCATCGCAGAAGGCCGCTCCGCGTGGAGCGGCCGTTGTGCAAGTCAACCCATCAATGCTGCAACGACAGGCGCTTACGGCAGCGGGCTGTCAAAGCCGTTGCCGAAGATCGGGTCGGGCAAGGTGGAAGAGCAACTGCTGCCGTAGAACACACGAATGTCGTCAATCCACCAGCCAACCGGCGCAGCAACCGTCACCGAGCTGTCGGTGCCCGAGCGGAACCGGAAGCGCACGCTCAGTCCGTTGAAGTCGGCAAGATTGACGGCAGTGCGCAGCCAGGTGGTGTTGAATGAGCCATGCCAGGCGGCACGTGCACCGAACGCGCCGCTCGCGGCCATCGTGCCGTTGTAACCGCCACTGATGAAGCGGTTTGTATTCGCAGGAATGGCACCCTGCGCAGCCAGGATGTCCGACCAGGTCGTGCCATCCAGCGAGTACTCGAGAATGCCGCCGTCATAGTTGGCTTCCGTGCTGTAGCGGTGGAAGAACTCCAGCGTGGTACCTGCTGCGTTCGGAATCGCGACCGGCGATGCCATCGAGAGCGTGTGGCTACTTGTCGTCGACGGTGCGGTGACGAACCACGACTGGGTCGGCGACAGTGACTGGGTCGTCGTTAGCGCGAAGTCGGATCCGGCGCCGCTGCCCGCTACGGTCCACAGTGATGGACCCGTCTCGGCGTTGTCACTGAACGCGACAGTATCGGGACCGGCCGGCGTTGCCGCCTTCTCGATGGTATTGCTGTCCTGCAAGCCCGCAGCACAGACGCCCGGTCCGCTGCCGTTGGAGTCCTCGGCACGCACGATGTAGAACTGCTGGCCAGTACCCACGGCGTTGTCGGCAGCGCTGGTTGCACTCACGCATGTCTGGATCGCATTGGCCGCCGACGGCGTGAAGCCTGGCGTGCTGGAGCGGAAGATGTTGTAGCGAATCTGGCCGCCCGCGCCGCAGTTTGGCGACGCCGCCGTCCACCCCAGGTTGACGCCGCAACTGGCCGTTCCCGCACTGGAAGCGGTGGCCAAACCGGCAAATGTCGGCGGCAGGTTGCACACGCCGGTTGCCGTCGCTCCACCGCACGTACTCTGCGCGGATTCGCAGGGCTGCGCGGTGTCCACCGAAGTCACCTTGTAGCTGTAACTGGAACCACCCGATACGGTGGTGTCGTTGTAGCTGGTCGCGCTGACTTCGGCAATCTGTGCAAATGTTGTCCCTGGGCAGGTGGCGTTGGATCGATAAACCCGATAGGTCGAAATGCCCGACACCGGCGCCCAACTGACGGCGATGGTGTTCGGTGCCGTCGCGGTAGCGGTGACGCTCGCCGGTGCCGCGGGCTGTGTGCACTGGCCGATACCGTCGATGACTTCAGCGGTACCGCCGCCGATGGGATCGAGATGGGTCTTCATCGCCGTCGTCGTGGTGCCGGTGCCTTCCCATGCGTGCGAGAGCTTGCCGTACTCGTCCGTCAGACTCGCTCCCGTAGCACCGCAAAAGGACGCGCCACCGCTCAATACGCCGATCACGCGCTGGTTGGCGTTGTACAGCGGCGAACCCGACGAGCCGCCCTCGGTCACGCTGGGCGGCAAGGCGCCACCGGCCGGGAAATTGGGCAGTTGCGGCGGCGTCGCGTCCCAGGCGACCCTCCAATGGACACCAACACCCGACGCGATATTGCCGGTGATCATGTTGGTTTCGGAGAAGGTGATGCGCTTTTCGTCGACGCCGGGATGATGGATCGATGCGCACAGGCCGGTGGTCAGGGTCGGGTCAATCGGCGCAGCACAAGGTGCGGCGAGTTCACGACGATCCCAGCCCGCCCAGAACAGGTTGTAGGCAGGGTTGGCGGCACCCGCCAATTCGATCAAGGTCCAGTCGGATCGCGTATTGCCGGCCCCGCTGCCACCACTGAAAGGGCTCTGGGTCTGCGCGATGAACGCGCCACCATTCTGCGTGGTGTTCGGTCTCGGCACTACCGTGCCACTCGCCGCGGATCCCGGCCGCCGACAGGTGGGTGACTCGTAGTTCCAATACACCACCACCTGTGCCGCGGTCGTGTTGGAACTGATGCCGCAATGACTGGCGGTCGCGAACAACATGCGACGATCGTTCGCGGTGTTGTTGAGCAACGACCCGGTGCACGTATCGGTGCCGCTACGGGTATAGGCACCCACCGAACGTCGCGGGTTGTTCCATGGATCACCCGCGGAAAGACAGACCACGTCCGTGTTGCACGCCCCGGATTTGCAGTGCTTCGCGGTCGCCCCAAAGCCGCGATAGCCTTGGCCGACGCGGACCAGGGTCAGCTGGACGTCGCCTTCAAGCCCGGCCGGAACGCTCAACTCCAGCACCGCATCGCTGGCAAGCAAGACGGGTGTCCAGAATTGGTTGCTGGCTGCGTTCTCCTTCTCGGTGAACGGACCGATGGATGTAGTTCCGTCCAGAGAGCGAATGGTCAGCACGGCACCGGGCGGCAAGTAAAATGGGTTGAAGCCGAAGTTGAGGTGGGCCGCATCGCTGGTGGTGACGTCAAACGTCCACAGTGCGCTGCCATCGGACTTCGCCGACCAGCGACCGTGCGAGGTCGGGTTGACCGCCATGTCGCGAGCGATTGCAAATCGGTAACCACCTTCGACCTGCTTGCTGTCGCCGATGGCGTCTTCGTTGGCGATCTTCGTCATGTCCAGGTCAGCGAAACTGACGCCGGAACGGTCCGATTTGAAAGTTATGTCAGCTGCAAGAACGGCCTGACAGCAAAGGCCCAGAACGAGTCCAAGTAGCGCGATGCGACGGTGCATGGTCAAGCCTCCCCAGAGTGAATGGTCGGCCCGACATGATCATGTCGAGACCGTTGATATGACTGCCGAAGGACACTCGCGACGAAATGGCGAGCGCCCGACGCCATCGGAAAATGGCGTAAGCCGCCAACGAAGTATTCGCTCACGGACCTGACGGAGACTAAAGCGGATGAGGCGCTGATACAACGGGAGAAATTTTAACGATCCCGTCCCCGGGCAGGCGTGCGCGTTTCACAACGCTCAGCTTCAGCGATGGACAAGAACCCCCTGCCGCGCAAATCCGTCGTTGACATCATCTGACGAGTAGGCACGGCCAGGGATGACGAACCCCGCAAACAGGTTACGCAGCAACGAAAGCGCTCCCTCGCCCACTGCCCTCAACGGCATAGTCTTTGCCTATCAAATGCATAGCAACAATTGCCTTTACACATTGATCGATTCGGCCGACCTTTGGGTTACAGGGTCTTCATCCGGCCTGTCCATACTCCCCAGCATCCTGTCCACCATCCGGAGCACGCCATGAGCGACAAGCCGGTGAAACACACCACCACCGATGCCGGCGCAGCAGTTGCCAGCGACGAGCATTCGCTGACGATTGGTGCCGATGGCCCGATCGTTCTGCACGATCACTACCTGATCGAGCAGATGGCGAACTTCAACCGCGAGCGCATTCCCGAGCGCCAGCCACATGCCAAGGGCTCCGGTGCGTTTGGACGCTTCGAAGTGACCCACGACGTCAGCCAGTACACCCGCGCCGTGTTGTTCCAACCTGGCGCGCGGACCGACATGCTGGCGCGTTTTTCGAGCGTTGCCGGCGAGCGTGGCAGCCCGGATACCTGGCGCGATCCGCGCGGCTTTTCTCTGAAGTTCTACACCAGCGAGGGCAACTACGACATGGTCGGCAACAACACCCCGATCTTTTTCGTGCGCGACCCGCTGAAGTTTCAACACTTCATCCGCAGCCAGAAGCGCCGCGCCGACAGTGGACTGCGCGACCACGACATGCAGTGGGATTTCTGGAGCCTGTCACCCGAATCCGCGCATCAGGTGACGTGGCTGATGGGTGATCGCGGCATTCCGAAAAACTTCCGCCACATGGATGGCTTTTCCAGCCACACCTACATGTGGGTCAACGCGAAGGGCGAGAAGTTCTGGGTCAAGTATCACTTTCTCACCGATCAGGGCAACGAGTTCCTGACCCAGGCGGAAGCCGACCATCTTGCCGGTGCCGATGCCGATCACTATCGCCGCGATCTGTTTGACGCCATCAAGAAGGGCGATCACCCAAGCTGGACCCTGCACATGCAGGTGATGACCTTCGAAGATGCGAAGACCTATCGCTTCAACCCGTTCGACCTGACCAAGGTGTGGCCGCACAAGGACTACCCCTTGATCGAAGTCGGCAAGCTCACGCTGGACCGCAATCCCACCGACTTCCATACCGAGATCGAACAAGCCGCGTTCGAACCGAACAACCTGGTTCCCGGCATCGGCCTGAGTCCCGACAAGATGCTGCTCGGTCGCGGCTTTGCCTATGCTGACGCGCATCGTCACCGGCTCGGTGTGAATTACAAGCAGATTCCGGTCAACAAGCCCCGATGCGAAGTGAACAGTTACACCAAGGACGGCGCGGGTCGCACAGAGAATGTTTCCGATCCGGTCTACGCACCGAACTCATACGGCGGGCCCAAAGCCGACCCCAGCCGTACCGACGATGCCGGCCTGTGGCACGCCGACGGCGACATGGTCCGCAAGGCCTATACGTTGCGCAGGGATGACGACGATTTCGGACAAGCCGGAACGCTGGTGCGTGACGTGCTTGACGACGCGGCACGCGAACGACTGGTCGGCAATATCGTTGGCCACCTCAGCGACGGCGTCTCCCAACTCGTTCTTGATCGCGCATTGGAGTACTGGCGCAATGTCGACAAGAACCTCGGCGATCGCATCGCTGAAGGCATGAAGAATAAGTAATACCTATCGCAGCGAGCTGATTGAGCGCAGCGCTATCGAAACCCGGCTTCAATCAAGTCGGGTTTCGATTTTTCGAAGACCTACCAAGGCACCTCTTTGCCATCCCAGGCGATAAAGCGCCCACTATCGCTGGGCGAACACTGCGAGATGATCGTGAGCAGCTGGCACGCGGCTCGTTGCGCGTCGAACAGTTTTTCCGCTGGCACCCGCGCCTGGAACGGTGTCGACAGCGGCGTGTCGACGGTGCCCGGATGCAAGATCAGACAGGTACCTTTCGGATTGCGACGTTTCCACTCGATCGAGAACGTTTTCAGCAACTGGTTTTGCGCTGCCTTCGACGCCCGATACGCATACCACCCGCCGGCCCGGTTATCGCTGATCGATCCAACGCGCGCGGATAGCGAAGCAAACACGGCGCGTTGTTTCTTGCACAGTTGAGGCAGCAGCACCTGTGCCAACAGCAGCGGCGCGAATGCGTTGAGAGCGAACACTCGTTCCAGCGACGCCTTGCTGGCTTGTTCGATGGATTTTTCCGGCGACAGACCTGCCCCATGCAACACGCCAGCGCAATTGATCACAAGGTGCAGGCCGTCGAGCGGTCGCGTCGCGTCCGCCACGTGCTGAAGATCCGATTCTCTGGTGATGTCGGCATCGATCAAGAACAACTTCGCGCCAAATTCCTGACCCAGTCCGTGCAACGCATCGCTGCTCGTTGCCGACCGTGAAACAGCGAACACGTGCGCCACACGGGAGTTCACAAGCAGCTGTCGCACTATCGCCAGGCCAATGCCGCTGCTGGCGCCAGTAACGAGCGTATTGGCCGGACCGTGCAAACCGGCGATTGGACACATCTCACAGTCGAACTTCATCCGCACACTGTATCGAGTATCGAAACCGGCTTGCGGCTGGCTATGGCAGCAGCGCCGTCCACTCCCAGACGCGCAGCGTCGGCGGATGCCGTCCCGCCGATACTGAGCATGATGTCGTCGGATGTTCGCTACTACGAGCAACCGCCACAGCAGGTGGTACCGCCGCTGATGTGAACGTCGTTGTCGAGCGGTGTGGCAGAGCAGCCGAGTTGGTCGAGCACGCCCTGGACCTGCTCGGCGCTTGCGCTCGAAATCACTTCCAGGCGGTCGTGGGCGGAATCCAGGGTAATGCGGGCATCGGGATCGAGCGGTTGCATGGCTGCGGCGAGCTTGCTCGCGTCGAGTTGGCAGGAAGTCACTTCGAACTGCATGGCGGATGTTCCTTTCGAAAATGGATTTGAGACTGTCCTTGAAGGATGCGCGGCAAAGACTGCGTGGTGTTTGACCTGAGTCAACCAACGGTGATTCTCGCCAACGAAAACGCGCAAAATCAGCCAAAATGCTCTTCGTGGTTCAGGCGACGCACCTCCTCCACTTCATGTCTGCGCAATCCGCACCGGGGATCTCGCAATCAAACTACCGAACCAGTGACAACGACGCATGCGCGGAACTCCACCGCATCCAAGGTATTGAGAAATCACGATGGGCAAATCGATTCCGCTGGAGCTGAACCCGGCAACGACCGTCGAAGTCGACGCCGCCGTCGTCGCGCAGGGTCTCGACCTCGCTGTCGCCGACTTCCGCCAGTTGATGGCGGATGGCAAGGTTTCGGTGTTGTGCGAACGCGGCGTCGGCGAAGACCACGGTCTATACCGCGCGACCTTCTATCACGATGGAAATCGCGTGCGACTGGTTGTGGATGCCGACGGAAATTGGGCCAGGGTTTGCGGGTAACGCCACTGCAATGCTCGCGACTGCTGTGACAACACCGCCGCCGCATCACGCCGCTTTTCCGATGCCTGCAACTCTCGACATCCGGGATCCTGATGCCTGTGGACCACCGGGCAGGAGCAAAGTGATCGAGATCACGCGAAAAGCCGTTTCGGTGGGCAGTGTACTTGCCGACCGCCCCGCTGACGTATCCTGCTGACGCGCGCATCTATAGTGCCATGCACTTTGGCGATGCATTCCACGAACATCGCGTGGCGCAGCGCTTCTCTCGAGCCCTATCTTTGCCCCGACGGCCACCATGATCGAAATCCGGGATCTGCTTTACTTCGTCGGCGGGATTGCCCTGCTCGGCCTTACTGCGCTGCCGCTGGTCAGCGGCAAGCGAATGGTCAGCGTACCGATGATCTATGTGCTGGCAGGCGCCGCACTCGCGCTGTTTGTCCCGGACTGGCCGGTGCTCGACCCGAGACGCTCCGATACCGCAAGAATGCTGATCGAGCATCTGACGGAACTCATCGTGATCATCGCGCTGGCGGGTGCCGGCCTGGCGGTTGATCGCCGTGCAGATGGAGAGGCATGGCAACACAGCTGGGTGCTACTTGGCATCGTGATGCCGGCAACCGTCGGCGTCATGTTCCTGATGGGTACATGGGCCGGACTTGGCGCGGCGTCTGCGCTGTTGCTTGCGGCGGCACTGGCACCCACCGACCCGGTGCTGGCGCGGGAGGTGGCCGTTTCCGGACCGAACGAGGGCGATGAGGATGATGTCCGGGTTTCGCTGACCACCGAGGCTGGGCTCAACGACGGACTCGCGTTTCCATTCATCTGGCTTGCGATTCTTGTTGCTGGTGCAGCATCCGCAAGCGAGGTGCCGTGGGGCCATTGGATTGCAGTCGACGTGCTGTGGCGTGTGGCGGCGGCGCTCGGCGTCGGCTGGGCCATCGGCAAAGGTGCTGGATATTTTGTCCATGGGCCGTGGGGCGATGCGCGAATGAATGGCGAAAACGCCGGACTGGTTGCGCTAGGCACGACGTTCCTCGCTTATGGAGCGGCCGAAATGATCGACGGCTACGGCTTTCTCGCGGTTTTCGTGACAGCTCGCATTGGCCGTGGCGTCGGCCGTGACTCCAATAACGATGACTACACTGCCAAGCCCCATCGTTACGCAGAACAGTTTGAGAAAATCCTGCTGGCAATCCTGCTTCTGTGGCTCGGCGGATTCGCGGCGTCCGGTGCACTGGCAAACGCCAGCTGGCAGGAATGGGCGCTTGCACTCGGGCTCATCTTCGTCGTCCGGCCGTTGATCGGCTTTCTGTCCCTCGCCCCTACCCGCGGTGATCGCTACGAACACTTCGCGATCGCGTTCTTCGGCATTCGCGGCCTGGGCTCGATTTTCTACATCGCTTACGCAATCGGCCACGCAGAGTTTGAATCAGGCGACGCCCTCTGGCGGATTGCAATGATCGCGATACTCGTGTCCATCGTCGTCCATGGTTCGCTGGCCCCGTTCATCATGGCCCGCCTGCCTTCCGGCGTGCACAAGACGCGAACTGCAGAGTCGGATCGGCCATCTTGAGTTGAACGACCTGCAAGGCGTTCTGACGGGCTCACCTACACAAGCTGACATGTGATGTCGCAACATGGCGCGGTCGGCAAGAACTTTTCGACGCCGCTTTCGACATTGATGACGCCGACTGGCTTGTCTGGCTTTCTGCCAGGTTCCGGCCCCGACTGGTCGCTGGCAACTTGATCGCGGATTCGTATCAGTGTGTTCCAGGTTCGGGCACGTCGCGAGCATCGACGTTTTCCTGCGATTGCTTGGCTTGGGCTCGCGCCTCATCGTCGGCATCGCAGTCCAGCCCGTCCTGTTGCGCTGAAAACTCGGGATTGAATTGCAAGGCAGTCAACAAAGGGAAGTGATCCGAACCAATGCAAGGCAGCCGGCGGATCTCC
>JBBSLA010000026.1:0-27525 GCA_038255665.1 Lysobacterales bacterium
CGATTGGTCGCCGGGTGGCGTCCAGAACGCGTTGACGATGGCCAGCAAACCGTACGGATTCGGCGAGGACGAAGTCGGCAACCTCTACATCACGTTGCAGAACAGCACCGTTCTCAAGATCAGCTCGGACTTCATCTTCGATACCGGGTTCGACTGAGCGCGCACTGAGTCGCGATCAAACAACGCGCCGCTCGTCGGGGCGTTTTGTTTTTGGCGGCTTGCCACATGGCGAGCCGCATTTGACATCAGATGGAGGGGTGGGCTATTGGAGATCAACGCCTGCGGAGGATTGCCTTGAGCCAGTCAATTGCCAAATCTTTGCTGAATGTTTGCGCGACCTGCCTCGCGACCACGTTCGCCCTGTGTGCAAACGTGGCCAGCGCTCAATGCGTTTACAGTTTCGGTCCCGCTCCGTGGCCGACAGATATTCAGTTTGTTCCGGCGAATCCTGTCGCTGGCGAGTCGATACGGATGAATCTTGGTCCGCTCACTCTATTGAGCTTGGTCGCAGCGGTCACTAGGCAGGGACAGGACATCATCGTCACAGGTGAACCCTCCTTCTCCACCGGCCCGCTGCCGCTGCCACCGCCTCTACACATCAATCCGGTGACTATCGGCAGCTTGCCCGCCGGAAACTATTCCGTGCGCATACAATTCCGGCAGGGAACAACGATGTGCCCGGAAATCTTGGTACCGCTGGGCGTAGCGCCCGTTTCAACACCCGTCCCCACCCTTGCGAATCGCTATTGGCAAGGCGGTTTGGTGGTGGGGCTGCTGGCAATCGCGCTGGCTTTCAGGAATCGCAGGCGATTTCTGAAACTGTAGCCGGCGTCGGAGATTTGGGTTACGCCTCGCCAAAAGACGCAAACCGCAGTGCCGGAAGTGATGCCTACTGCGTTTCCTTCATTGCAATCACCTTGATGCCGTTATCGGTCAAGGTGCTTTTGGCGACTTCAAGGTCGCTGGCAGTCGGATAGGGGCCCATGCGGACGCGATTCCAGGTCTTGCCGTCGACGACCACGGTTTGCACCTGCGCGCTGAAGCCGAGCAGTGCCAGCTTGGCCTTCACTTCATCGGCGGACTTCAGGTCAGGGAATGAACCGGCCTGCAGCATGTAGCGCGATGGGCCGGTCGATGCGGGCGGCGCAGTGCCGGGCGCGGGCGCCGTCGCTGACTTCTGCGCCAGCGCGGTCTTGGCCGCTTGCTCGGCGCGGGCGCGGGCACTCAGCTCGGCATCGGGAATCACGACTTCCTTCTCCGGCAGCACCTGATAGAACTCGTAGGTCGGTCGCTTCGGCTTGCTGTCGGCCGTGTTCGCTGGAACCAGCGGCGGATCGGTTTCGCCGGGTGCTGTCGCCTGTGGATCGGGGCGCGGCAGTGCCTTGCGGTTGAACACGCCGGTCCAGTCCTTGCCGACCACGACCAGCATCAGCGCAACGCCGAACACCATGCCGACAGCCATCCAGACCCACGCTGGTAGCGGACTGCCGTGTTTGCCACGCGTGGCCTGGCGGGATTTCCTTGCTGCCATTACATGCTCTCCGGGGCGGACACGCCCAACAATTCAAGACCGTTGAAGAATACCTGCCGACTCGCTTCGGCCAGGGTCAGGCGCGCATCGCGCAGGTCGGCGTCATCGATGATGAAATGATGCGCGTTGTACCAGGCGTGAAATGCGGCGGCCAGCTCGCGCAGATATTGCGCGATCAGTTGCGGATCGAGGCTTGCGGTCGCAGCTTCGACCACTTCCGGGTAGCGCGACAGCTCGGCCAGCATGATTTTTTCCTGCTCTTCGACCAGCCGCCCCAGTTGCGCTTCGCCATTGGAGCGATTCCATTCCAGCCCGCGCTCAACCAACTGGCGACGCACGCTGCACACACGGGCATGTGCGTACTGGATGTAATAGACCGGATTGTCGTTGCTTTGCGAACGCGCCAGGTCGATGTCGAACACCAGTTGCGAATCGGACTTGCGCGCGAGCAGGAAGTAACGCGTCGCATCGCGGCCGACTTCGTCGATCAGGTCTCGCAAGGTCAGGTAACTGCCAGCGCGCTTGGACAGTTTCACTTCCTCGCCGCCGCGCATCACCGTGACCATCTGGTGCAGCACGTATTCGGGATAACCCGCCGGAATGCCGGCATCCAGTGCTTGCAATCCCGCCTTCACGCGTTGCAGCGAGCCATGATGGTCGGCTCCCAACTCGGTGATCGCGCGCGTATAACCACGCTGCCACTTGCTGAGGTGATAGGCGACGTCCGGCACGAAATAGGTATAGCTGCCGTCGGACTTGCGCATGACCCGATCCTTGTCATCGCCGTAGTCCGTGGTGCGCAGCCAAAGCGCGCCGCCGTCTTCGTAGGTTTTGCCGTGTTCGATCAGGGTGCGCACGGTCTGCTCGACCATGCCGTCGCGATACAGCGACGACTCCAGGTAGTGCACGTCGAAACGCACATCGAATGCGGCGAGGTCCAGGTCCTGCTCGCGGCGCAAGGCGGCGACGGCGAAGCGACGGATGGCGTCGAGGTTTTCGCTGTCGGCAGCGCCTGTGATGATTTCGCCATCCACCTCGACGGTCTTGCCGGCGAGGTAGTCGCGCGCGACATCGGCAATGTAATCGCCGCGATAGCCATCGGCCGGCCAGCTTTCCGACTCCGGGTTCAAGCCGCGCGCGCGCGCCTGCACGCTGAGCGCAAGGTTCTCGATCTGCACGCCGGCGTCGTTGTAGTAGTACTCACGAACCACGTCCCAGCCGCTGGCATCGAGCAGGCGCGCGATGCTGTCGCCGATTGCGGCGGCGCGACCATGGCCGACATGCAACGGTCCGGTCGGGTTGGCGGAGACGAACTCGACACCGACGCGACGCTTGCCGCCGCTGTTGTTGCAACCGTATCGATCCGCTTGCACGAGGATGCCGCGCACTTCGCGCTCGAACGCGGCCGCACTCATGAACACGTTGATGAAACCAGGCCCGGCGATTTCCACTCGTGCGATATCGTCGTTCGCCGGCAGTGCGGCAACGATCGCCTCGGCTACGTCGCGCGGTTTGCGTTGGACCGGCTTGGCCAGCATCAGTGCGATGTTGGTCGCGAAATCTCCGTGGACGCGATTGCGGGTGCGCTCCACCGTGAAATCAGGCGTGCCACCGTCTGGCAGGCTGCCATCGGCGCGCGCAGCGGCAAGTGCTTCGAGGAACAGGGAACGCAGGGCGGGTTTCACGGCAGGGTTTGCTTCACGGACAAGGGCTAGTCGATAACCGTTTATTGTAGCGGCGCGCCAGCGTCATGCCCGAAATGCGGCGACATGGGCGTCGCGACTTCGCCCGGCGATCGGACCAACCACCAGTCACCGCGCGGAGCCGTTACGTCACTGTTTGCTGTCCGGCCAGCCTGTGGATAAGTCTGTTGACGGTGTGAAAACCGTGACGCTCGGGGGGACAAAATCGACCGTCAACCGTGACCGGCTTCGCTGTAAACCGGCAAATAATGTTTTACGAATCAATACCTTGGAATAATACAAAACCGACAAAACCTGAACGAACAGGGCGGTTCATTCAGTATTGCCCGGTGTGAATAAAATGAGTCCAGTGGCTTTTAGCGACCGTGATCGGTGCGGATATTTTCTCATCCAAACCGCTGGCGTATTGCTACCGAACCGCGCTCATCGGGGCCGGTTCGGTATCGCTGGCGTAGGGAGGCGAGCCGGGCCAGCGCAACTGCATCTGCACGGTCCAGCCGCGCTCCGCCAATTCGCGGCGACTCGCCACGCTTGCCGCGCCGGCGATCAATACCGACTTGCGCTCGACCCGAAATTCGCTGCGATCAAAGAAGTCGTCGATCTCCTCGGTCCAACTCAGGTAATCCACTGGCAACGGCACCACCAGACTTCCGTCGGCCAGTCGCCAGGTCAGGCCTGCGCCGACTGGAGCAAACGTTCCGCCGGTGCGCCGCTGCGGATCGGCGATCAGCATGCGCAAGGCATTGACGATGAAGCGCGCTTCCAGTTCCGAGCGCGCACCAATCGCGAGTTCCAGTAATTGATCGACGCCGCCAGCGGGTTTGAGTTCGTCGATCGCATCGACCAGCGCCAGTTGCAGCGTCGGCGTGTAGACACCGCGACGCAGGAACTGGCGAATCACGAATTCGTCACTGACGATGTCCCGAAGTCGCTCGCCAACGCGGCCCTTGATGTCGTCGGCATCGAGCGACCACACCAGGTCGTTGAGCCGACGCGTTTGTGAAATGGCGACCCCCGCTCCACCGCTGACCGCACCGATCGCTGCCGTCGCCGCATAGTTGCCGCCGCTGGCGACCCAGGCGAGGCTGTCGAGCCGAACGTGCATGTACGGATTCGCCGTGTAGGGATCGATGCCGAGACGCTTGGCCAGGTCGCGCTTCATCTTGCCGTAGCTGATCTGGCGCTTGCCCTCGCGCACCAGTTCGGCACCGGTGCGGTCGTACCAGGCGCGATCCTTGCGTGGCGCATCGTCCCGGCGGCTGTCGGTCATCGGGCCATCGCCTGCCGCATACGGATCGCCGTCCGAGCCCATGCGGCGCGCGGCGCGATCCGACAATGACTGCGCCTGATCGCCGACCTTGACGACCCGCTTGCGCACGTAGCGCGCGACACCGGTGGAAACGCCAGCGGCGGTCTTGAGCGGATGCAGGAATACGTTGCCGAACGCGCTGGCCAGTCCGCCGAGCTTGCCTTCTGCCGCCGCGAGAAACGCTTCGGAGCGCGTGACCTTGTCCAGTGCTTCCAGCGCCGGCACTTCGGCGATGCGTTCGGCCAGTATTTCGACGCTGTCCGCGGCGATCACGCCTGCCGATGTGTTGATGGTGAAGTTACCCATATAGCCGTGCACTTCAACGCGCGGAGCCACGTCGAAACCGGGGCCGGACAGCAGCGACGGCTGCACCAGCGACGGGGCGTCGAGGATCGGCTCGCTTTCGTTGACGCTGCTGGCCGGCGTGGCTGGGGGCGCGACCGTTGTCAGCGCGACCAAGGCGATCATCGACACCATCCATCGATTGCAGATCGTCATCGGCAACTCAGCGAACGCTGGGAATACGCAGGATGCCGGCCGGGCAACGCGATCGAGAAAGCTTGCCGCAGGCGCGAACGGACAGATTCGCATCGGCGCAGACCCGCACTTCGCTCAGTCGATTGCCGGTGCATGCGACCTGGATGGCATCGCTGGAAAGACCAGGATTGGCGTCGACAAAGGCGCTGGCGACTTCGCGAGCCGACAACCGCGGCGGCGTGCGTGGCGCACGCAAAGCTTGCGGGATGCGCACCGACGCGAACGCGCGATCGGCAAGCTGGAAATAGTTGTCCGGGTCGAGCGTGGTGCAGCTACCGTGGCTGCGCCATTCGTGGATGACCAGGCCACGGCTGGGCATGAAGCCCATGCTGCGATCAATCGTGCGCTCGGAAACGCGCTGCCGGCTACCGCAATTCCGCGGACCGCTGCCGCGCTCGTATTGCGGCCACAGCCCGTGCAACACGAATCCGAATCCCCGCGTTCCACACTGCTCACGATTATCGGGGTTGAATTCGCACCACGTCGGCGACCACGACAACGCGATCAACCAGTAATCGAAATCGCCGGGGATGGATTTAGCCGTGGCAGTGGTCGATGTTGCTCCCCCTGCATCGGCCGCCGAAACGGTCGAGGACTGCGGAGAGGATCCGGCTTCCGGTTCGGCGGAACACGCAGCCACACCGAGCATCACGCAAAGCATGACGGCGATCGCGAACGATGATTGGCGCTGGTCATGGTGACAGTCGGGCGGCAAGGCAGTCCTCATCAATCAAGCATCAACAGGATGGGTGGCAAGTCTGCGGAGAGGCATCCGCGATCGCAAGCGCGAATAGCAGGAATTACAAAGCATGGTCATGCCGCATTGCCTACGAAATCGCCCGGCACTCTGGCACACTGCGGGTTCGTTTTCCGCACTACAGTGCCAGCCCTTCCATGCCCGACAACGTTGTTCGACGCCGCTCCCCGATCCACGGCAACGGCGTTTTCGCCAAGGTCGACATCAAGGCCGAAACCGAAGTCATCGAGTACCGCGGCCGCCTGCTGACCCATCCGCAGGCGGATCGCCTGTACGACGGCACCAGCGACAGTGGCCACACCTTTTTGTTCACGCTCAACGATCGATATGTGGTCGATGGCAACGTCGGCGGCAACGTGGCGCGCTGGATCAACCACAGTTGCGCGCCCAACTGCCAGGCTGCGGTGATCGAGGACGAGGACGGCGATCCTCGCGCGGACCGCGTCGTCATCGAAGCCGCCCGCAACATCGGTGCCGGCGAAGAACTCACCTACGACTACGGCATCCGCCTGGAAGAACCGCATACCGCGAAACTGAAGCGGATCTGGGCTTGCCGGTGCGGGGCTGCCAAGTGCACCGGGACCTTGCTGAAGCCCAAACGTCCTGCGCCGCGCGCCTCCTGAATCGCGCCGAGGCCGTAACCACATAGCGTTGCCAGCAAACTATGACGTAGGTCACATTTCGGGTAATCTCGACCTGCGCCTCCGGATCGGGGGCCTTGGGGTGAATCCGGCGTGATCCGTAGCGAAAAAACCTTGGCAGTCGTCGGCGTCGCCGACGAAGATGTCGCGCGCCTGTGCCTGCTGCTGCGGCGCATCCTGCCGCGCTTGCAGGGTCGCTGGCGCTGGGGTCTGCCAAGCAGGGCCGACCTGGTCATCGTCGACGCGTCGAACGTGGCCGGCTGGATGGGCTGGACGCGCGCACGCGCGGCAGGAGTGCGCTGCGCCGTGATCGCATCGAACGAGTCCCAGCAGGCGGACTACGCGCTGTCGCGACCTTTCGAGGCGACCAGCCTGGAGTTCGCGCTGAATGACGTCAGTCGCGAATCCGCTCCGCCGCAAGGCCTCGAACCGCATCTATACGATTTCTACTACGACGAACTCGGCTGCCCTGGCGAGGCGCGCAGACACAAGTCGGCCACTCCGGCGGCGGTCGGTCTGGACGAATACCTGCGGACCCACAAGGATCACCAGATCGTCGTCAAACGGCCCACCCTGCCGCAGGTCGCCAGCCTGCGCCAGGCACCGCTTGCAGCGCGCATCGATCCGCCGGCCAATCCCGCCGCATGGCACCTGGAGCCGGTCCGTCGCGCGCGCGGGGGGCTGTCGTTGGTGCACAGCCGCCGAGACGATGAGCAAACCCGGCATACGCTCTGGGGCTATTTGACCGGGCACCTGATGATTGCGCCGCGGCGACTTGAAAAAGCCGGCCTGCCGACCCTGGTGCTCGATCCGGTCAACCGGGTTTTCCACAGCGAATCGTTGTTGCGGCAGTTGCAGCCGCATTGCAGCGTCAGCACGGCCTTGTCCGAATGGCAGCCGCTGGGACCTGCGGAACTGCAACATCTGCGTCGCGAACAACCGGCCCAGCCCTACAGCAAGTTGCTGTGGCTGGACGCCCTCGCCCACGCCGACGGACAGCTCGCGCTGCACCTGGACGAGACGGCCGTGTATCGGCTCAAGCAGTGGCTCGACATCGACGACAGCCTTCCGCGCCAGCAACGCATCGCGACATCGATGGTGCGGGCACGCCGGCTCGATGAAATTTCCGAGACCAGTCGCGCATCGATGGCCGACGTCTTCGACGCGGTTTCGGCCTTCGACGCCATCGGCCACGTGGAGTGGTCGCCGACCGCAGCGCATGGCATCGCCACGCCGAACAATGGCGAGCGCATCCACTCGCTGGTATCGCGTTTGCGTCGACTGATTGAAACCCACGGCCGCGAGAACATCGGGCTCGGTCAACTGCGGTCGATGTCTGCCTGATCGGTCGGGTGTTCGCCTGGCGTTCGGAACGGCGACTTTTCCTCAGCATCGATTGGCGCGAGCCTTGCGATGAGCGTGCCGGTCGCGTCCAATAGGTCAGCGCCATTCCCCGGCCAGCATTCCCATGCGGAGCAGTCCATGTCGAAATCATCCTTGAAAGCAGCGCTGCGGATTCTGTTTGCAGCGGCGTCGTTGACGTCGATCGTCGCCTGCGGACAGAAGGGCGACTTGGTTCGACCCGGCACGCCAGCAGGTGCGGCGGCGAACGCAAGCCCAGCCAATCGCTGATTCGCATGGCGTGGCCGCGTTTCACCAAGATGCACGGTATCGGAAACGATTTCGTCATCGTCGATGCGCGCGACGCGCTACTATCGTTGACTGTCGACGAAATTCGCCGTTTGGCCGACCGCCGATTGGGTGTCGGCTTCGACCAGTTGTTGACGGTCGAACGCTCGCCCGATCCCGATTGCGCATGGGCCTACGGCATCTGGAACACCGATGGCTCCAAGGCCGGCCAATGCGGAAACGGGGTGCGTTGCATTGCCGCGTGGTTGGCGCGTGACGGCAGGCTTCCGAGCGGGCCGGTCAAGTTGTCGAGCCCATCCGGCTCGGTCGAGGTCGAAATGCTGGATGACGGCCAGGTTCGTGTCGACATGGGCGTCCCGAACTTCGAGGCGGATACGATTCCGTCGCGCGACGACATCAATCGCCTCTCGCACGAAATCACTGTCGCGGGATCGACAGTCACCATCAATGCGGTGTCGATGGGCAATCCCCACGCCGTCATCGAAGTCGACGACGTGGACGCCGCCGACGTCGCCATCATCGGACCTGCACTTGAAAATTCCCAGCTGTTTCCGGAGCGCTGCAACGTGGGCTTCGTACAGGTGTTGGCGCGCGATCACGTGCGCCTGCGCGTGTGGGAGCGCGGCGTCGGCGAAACACGCGCATGCGGAACGGGCGCCTGCGCGGCCATCGCCTGCCTGAGCCGAAGAGGCCGGGTCGAATCGCACGTCTCGGTCGATCTGCCCGGCGGGCGTTTGCTGATCGACTGGGAAGGCGCGGGCCAGTCGCTATCGATGACCGGTCCGGCTACGTTTGTTTTCGAGGGTGAGTGGCACATCGCCTGATACCTGCGCTGCTAGTCTTGCGTACTGGAAAAATTAAGGATCCGCACGATGTCCGAATCATCCGCCAAAGACAGCGCCGCCTCGATGGAGGTTGCCAGCTACCTGCGCAAGCATCCCGATTTCCTGGTCGAGTATCCCGACCTTGCCCTGGTGCTGCAGATGCCGCGTGCGCAGGGATCAGCGTCGTCGCTTGCCAGCTACCAGCTGGAAGTTTTACGCGACAAGAATCGCGATCTGTCGCGGCGCCTGCAGGACCTGATCGAGGTAGCGCAGGAAAACGAGCGGCTGATGGCGCGCGTGCACAGCTTCAGCCTCGGCTTGATGCGCGTGGCGAGTTTGCGCGCGACGGTGGCGCACGTTGTCGCCGCGATGACAGAAGATTTCCAGACCGAATACGTGCGCTTCGTGCTCTTCCACAACGACGCCGATTTGCCCGCTGCCGACTGGTTGCTGATTGAAGAAAACGGCGCCGCCGCGATGCCGGCGTTCCTGGAGTTTTTCGCCGCCGGCGAGCCCCTCTGCGGTCGCCTGCAACCGGCCAAATTGAATGCGCTGTTTGAAGATCGTGCCGGCCAGGTCGCATCCGCCGCGCTGTTGCCGATCGGTGGGCTCGGCATGTTGGCGATCGGCAGCAGCGACAGCAATCGCTTCCATCCCGGCGTGGGCACGGTGTTCCTGAAATTGATCGGCGAATCAATCGCCGTCGCCTTGCGACGTTATTGGCGAACGCCATGACCGATCAGGTGCGCCGCGATTCGGCGCTCACCGACTGGAGCGACCGCTTTCTTCGCTACCTGCGCGATGAGCGCCGCTATTCCGCCGCCACCGTCGACCACTACGGCCGTGGCTTGGCGATGCTTGCAGCGCATGCGCATAGCCTTGGCACCGTCCATTGGAAAGACCTGCGCGGCGACAGCGTGCAAGCCCTGCTCGCTAGTGAGCATCGCCGTGGCTTGGCACCGGCCAGCCTCGCTGCATTGTTGTCGGGTTGGCGAAGTTTTTTCCGCTGGCTGGCGCGCGAAGGGGAAGTGAGTGTCAACCCCGCCATTGGCCTGCGCGCTCCAAAGAACCGTCGCAAGTTGCCGCAAGTGCTCGACGCCGATGAAATGGCGGCACTGGTCGAATTGCCGACCGACAGTCCCGACGCTGTTCGTGACCGCGCGTTGCTGGAGCTGTTGTATTCCAGCGGACTGCGCGTGTCCGAAGTGGTCAGCGTGCGCTGGATCGACCTGGACCCCGGCGACGGCCAGTTGCGTGTCACCGGCAAGGGCGGCAAAACACGTATCGTCCCGGTCGGCCGCAAGGCGCTTGAGGCACTGGCGAATTTGCGCGAACAGGAACAGCCGCCAGCCGAATCAACCATCTTCAGCGGTCGCGCCGGCAAACCACTATCGACCAACGCGGTGCGAATTCGGTTGAAACGTCGCGCCACCGAGCAAGGCATCTGGAAGCGCGTCTATCCTCATTTGCTGCGTCATTCCTGCGCGAGCCACCTGCTGGAATCGTCCGGGGATTTGCGCGCGGTGCAGGAACTGCTTGGCCACGCGGACATCGGCACCACGCAGATCTATACGCATCTGGATTTCCAGCACCTGGCCAAGGTGTACGACGCCGCGCACCCGCGGTCCAAGCGTCGCGCCGGTGGTTGAGGGTTTATTTGCGAAGTGGCACCAACGTGCCCTATCGCGCAACCGGACCGGGTCGTAAGCTTGCGGGCATGACGACGATTGCCAACCACCGATGAGTTCGGAACGCATCCACCTGCAGGCCGGCGCGCGCGTGTTCGACGCTGGCGACGAGCCAACCGGCGCATTTCTGATTGAGAGCGGCCGGATCGAAATCAGCGTCGATCACGGTGCCGTGCGCACGTCGCTGGCGCTGCTTGGCCCCGGCGAAATGTTCGGCGAAATGGCGGTGATCGGCAACGAGTTGCGCGGCAACTCCGCTCGCGCGCTTGAGCCCGCCGTGCTGGTCCCGATCGCGCGCAGTGAGTTCGTGGAACGGCTGCGCCTCGCTGATCCGGTGGTGCGCGCCTTGCTGATCAGCCAGGTCAGCCGCTACCGCTCGGAAATCGCCGCACTCACCGGCTCCCGGGTCAGCCACGTCGGCATGCAGGGCGATGAAGGTGCCCTCGACAAGATTCGCCTGGAAAGCGAATTGCGCGGCGCACTCGACAAGGACGAACTGGAAGTTCGTTTCCAGCCGATTGTCGACATCGCCAGCGGCGCGATTGCCGGTTACGAAGCGTTGACGCGTTGGCAGCATCCCGAACGCGGCGAAGTGCCGCCGACCGAATTCATCAAGCTGGCCGAGGAAACCTCGCTGATCCTGCCGGTCGGCGACTACGTGCTGACCCGAGTTTGCGAAACGCTGTCGCAATTGAGTTCGGGCAACCTGGAGCCGTTCGTGGCGATGAACGTGTCGTCGCGCCAGATTGCCGACCCGCGTTTCGTCGAGCGCGTGTTGCGAATGCTGCGCCAGTACCGAGTGGCGCCTGATCGCATCAAGCTGGAGATCACCGAGAACCTGGCATTCAACCATGCCCGACTCGCCAGCCTGCTCAAGCGCTGCCACGCGGCTGGCGTGCACGTGGCGCTGGACGATTTCGGCACGGGCTATTCCAATCTCAACCTGCTCGCGTCGCTGCACTTTGACCAGATCAAGCTCGACCAGAGCTTCATCCGCGCCCTCGACGACGAACGCACCGCTGCGCTGGTGAAAACAATCGCGACCATGGCACGCGACCTGGATTGCGACCTGATCGCCGAAGGCGTTGAGACGCCGGCGCAGTACCACGCACTACGTGAACTGGGCTGTCGTTACGCGCAAGGTTGGCTGGTCGGACGCCCGCAGCCTTTGAGCGAGGTGATTGCGGCGAGCGGGTTGGAAGCAGTCAGATAGCGACAGGCGCGGTTGTGGCAAACCATGCCGAAATTCAACGACAGGGTCGCAGTGCTACTCCATCGAATGCAGGCCGAACATGTTGCCTTCGGTGTCAATAGCCAACACGATGAAACCGTATTCGCCGATCGACATCTTCTCGCGCTCGATGCGTCCGCCTGCCGACGCCACGCGGCTGCCTTCTTCCGCGCAATTCTCGCAACCGAAATAAACCAGGCTGCTGTTGCCGCCCGATGGAAACCCCTCCATCTTGACCAGCGCACCGTTGGTCCCGTACTTCTCCATGTCGCCCGGGAACGCCATCATTTGAATCGACGAGTCGGTTGGATCGCCGAGCTTTTCCAGCGTACTGGCAAGCACGGACTCGTAGAACTTCTGCGCGCGCACCATGTCCTGCACGTAGATTTCAAACCAGACGACGGAATTCATTTTCATGCTGTTGTCCTCGATGGAGTGTTGATGGAAAGCCACGCTTGGCATTCATTTGACGACGAACGAGCTTCGTAGAAATCGACAAGCCGAACGCATCGATTCCGTGTAAGGCTCGCGCTTGTCATTTCTTCGGTTTCGACTTCGCTTTGTGGGATGCTTGATTCAGCGCCACCGCAGCACGAACCAGCGCCTTGAAATGCGTGGCGTTGACAGTCTCGCCCTCGCCGATATCGATGGCGCGTCGCGCGTTGCCTTCAAGGCTCGCATTGAACAGATCTTTCGGGTCATCCAGCGAAGCGCCCTTGGCAAAGGTCAACTTCACCTTGTCCTTGTACGTCTCGCCGGTGCAAATGATGCCGTCGTGCGAGAACACCGGCGTACCGCGCCACTTCACTTCTTCGACCACGTCAGGATCGGCGTCGTGGATCAATGTGCGCATGAGGGCGAGCGTCTCGCCGCGCCAGTCGCCGAGCGCGGCGATCTTGTCGTCGATCTGCCCGGACACAGGCAGGTCTGAAGTCGAGTCCGACTTTTTCATGTTGTCACCCTTGCCGGATACGAGTCCGTGTTCGGCATCCACATTCACGGCCTACCAGAAATTGTCATCGTCACGCGCGCTGACGGCCTTCAACCGGTGCCTGGCGATCTTGCGGATCAGTATCTCGGGCAACGGTTCGGCGTAGCGAATCTTCAGGAAGTGCTTGCTGGTGTCGCAGGTCGCAAGCTCATCGCGAAACGCTTCCATCGACTCCGCGCTCGGAGCGAAGCTGATGTGGTTCTTGTGCGCGGAGTAAGCGAACAAGAAGCGTGGTTCGACGAAAAACGGGTTGCCCCACTTGATCGTCTCCTGCGCCTTTGGCGAAACTCGCTTGAGCAGCTCGCGTAGCTTGCGCAGGTGCGGCTGCGCCTTGCTGGGGGCCGACTCGATGTACTGGTCTACCGTCGTAGCTCGTTTGGCGCTCATCGGGATGTCGTCTGGATCAGGCCGCAGGTTCCACGCGGCGACCGCGTGGCGAAATCCACATGCGAATCGCCGCACGGAACACCGTCGTTCCATTGACGTCGGTTACATCCACGGTGACCGGAAGCTCCATCGCCTCGCCAAAGGCAGGGATAGGATCGAGCGCAGCGACGGCACGCAGATCGGTTTCCGCCTTGGCGAGATAGTCGACGGTCATGCCTTTCGGTATCCACCGATGCGTGGCAGGTATGCTCACATCGGTCATGGTTCCCGCTGCAAGCTCGGCCATGTTGCACATCGCGATCGCGTGCACGGAACCAATGTGGTTCAACACCTTGCGTCGCTTCTTCAGATGAAGCTCGCAGTAGCCCGGCCGAAGTTCCACGAACCGCGCGCCGATGCTGGCGAAGTACGGGGCCTTCATGCTCACAAGGCGAGAAAACAGCCATTTCCCGGCAGGCATTCCCGAAAGTTTGTTCCACGCGGACACGGCTGCACTGATCTGGCTCACGAATCACCTCAAACTCTGTACGCCGTGCTCCGGCGCACGGCGCAAACACTGAGAGTGCGCGTACGTCGTGCTCCATGCAGCACAAACTCGCGGCGGACGTTGCGCCAGCCTACACTGGCACGCCAGAAATGGCGGCGTAGCGTCGGGTGCTAGCAGCCATCTTACGAATTCTCCGCGCTTTCTCCATACCCAGTGCACTTTCGTTGAATAGCATCCAGATTGCCGACTGACAACTTCGACAGCATCAATCGGCTCTCTGGAATCAAATGATGGGAACGACATGAAAAGCGATAAAATTCTTCCAACGGGCGAAACCTCCACCAAGCCGACAGACCGTCGGGAATTCCTCGGAAAGATGGGCGGCTTCGGTTTGGCTGCCGCAGCGGTGAGTGTTGGCGCCTCGCCAACCCGGGCGTTTGGACAGGAACAATCGACGACAATCCCTGGCGCTCCACCCATTTCCGCCACCAACATTTATGCGCGACGCGCACGGGAAAGTTTCAACCTGCGAACCGAGCAAGCGTTGTCCGCTCTCCGCGCGACCACGTACGCGCATCCGAGCAACGGCGACGAATCGCTGTATCCGAACCGGATCGCGAACTTCAGCAAGACCTTGCCGCACAACGCGCTCGGCGAGGTCAATCCGGATGCCTACCACGCGCTGGTCACCGCCATCAAAACCGAGCGGTCGCCGGCATTCGAGAACATTCCACTCGGTGGCACCCGGAAGCTTGCTAACCCGCAGGCCGCGTACAGTTTCCAGTTGGACGGCGCCGACGGCTTCGCCCTCTCGATGCCGCCGCCGCCGAGATTTTCCAGCGAGGAAACCGCGGCAGAGATGGCCGAGATCTACTGGCATTCGATTGTCCGCGACGTATCGTTCGCCGACTACGCGAGCAGCCCGCTGGTTGCAGAGGCTGTCGCCGACCTGCGCCGATTTGCGAGGTTCAACGGCGTGACCAGCGATACGGTATTCCGTGGAGAAACTGCGGGCGATCGGGTCGGTCCATACGTCTCGCAGTTCCTTTACCAGGATATTCCATACGGCCCGAGCAGGATTCCGCAGGCTTACTCCGTGCCAATAGGCGGCCAGAAATTCATGACCACCTACGCGGAGTGGCTGGACATCCAGAAGGGATTCGAACCGCCGGACACCCTGCAGATTGACCCGACCGTTCGCTATGTCCGGAATGGGCAGGACCTCGCCTCGTATGTACACACCGACTATTCATTCCAGGCCTACTTGAACGCGGCGTTGATCCTTCTCAACCATGGCGACGACGCGCTGATGGTAGCCAATCCTTACAACACGTCGAGCACGCAGAGCGGTTTCGTCCAGTTCGGTGTGCCGCACGTGGTCGACATGGTGTCGCGCGCCGGGCTTTCGGCCTTGAAGGCCGCATGGTTCCAGAAGTGGTGCATGCACCGGCGTCTTCGCCCCGAGGCGATGGGGGGCAGGGTCCACAACATGAAAAGTGGAAATGCGATCTATCCGATCGACCAGAAGCTGCTCGAATCTCCCGCGCTGTCTCGTCTTTTCGCCGACAACGGCTCGTACCTGCTGCCGATTGCGTACGCCGAAGGTTCGCCGACGCATCCTGCCTATCCCGCCGGGCACGCGACCATCGCGGGTGCCTGCGTGACGATCCTCAAGGCATTTTTCAAACCCGATTTCGTACTCCCGAATCCCGTGGTGCCGTCGCCAGATGGCACCACGCTTGATACGTACGTCGGCCCCGCGCTGACCATCAGCAACGAACTCAACAAGCTCGCCGCAAACATCTCGATCGGGCGCGATACCGCCGGAGTCCACTGGCGCTCGGACGGTATGGAAGGAATGCTGCTCGGCGAAAAAGTCGCGATTGCGATGCTCGAGAACTACAAGGACACCTACAACGAGGCGTTCGGCGGCTTCAAGATCAGGAAGTTCGACGGCACCGATGTCATCGTTGGCAGGCAACCATCGCGCCGGAATTTCGACTTCTGAATGATCGATCTTTGCCACCATCGCGAGCAGCAGGTTCGCGATGGCGGCGTCGCCGGTTCATTCACGGCAAAAGATCAATCCCGAACGGCCGCATCAGCATCGCGAACAAACCGAAGGCGATGATGGTGATGGCAACACAGGCCAGCAGCGAGAACCAGAAACCGAGTCGGGGCAGCAGCAACGGAAAGGCAAGGAACATCGGCAGCGTCGGCACCACGTACCAGAACGTGTACCAGGCGTGGTTGGAAATTTTCGCCTGCGGCTGCTTTTCGACGTACAGCCAGATCAGCGCGAGGAACGTCACCAGCGGCAGCGCGGCAAGAAGGCCGCCGAGCTTGTCACTACGCTTGGCCGCCTCGGACACGATGACGACGACCGCTGCGGTCAACATGTACTTCGTTATCAGCCAGGCCATTCTCGTCTCCGATATTTGCCGAACGTTGCATGTTCTGCGCACTGCCGATTGCGCCCGAACCCGTCGAGAGTCACAACTGGTGCCAGCCAGTCTTGACGCCAACGAGATGTACGATACCAATTGCCAGGCAGATCGCCGAACTCACGATCCAGAACGTCACGCTGTTGCCCGGAAAGTAAGGCACGATGACGATGAAAGCGAGCCCGCGCAAAATGTACACGCCAGTGATGGCACATAACACCCAGCGAAGGAACGGCAAGCGCGGAATGATGCCAGCACCAGACAACGCATACAGCGACCAGACGATCAGAATGCTGGCGATGACCAATGCAGCGACCGTTGGATACCAATGTCCGGCCGCCGCCATCCGTGCCATGCGCTCGCCAGCACCGAGGAAACGGAACCACGAAGCCCCGAAGACGATGCACGCGAGATGGAACAGCGCGGCGATCGCGCTCAATGTTCCGCCAGCGATCAAGTAGGGGTTGATGTTCGTTTGCATGAATCGTCCTTTGCTTGTGACAGTTTAATTCGATCCGCTCCCAGCGAAACCCCAAGTCTCAGCGTCAACGAGGGTCGTGCGAGTCGTCCAACAATCCTTTCACCAACCACGCCACGCGAGACAGCACGTTCACGCCTTGTTGAACGTTTCCGGCCGAATTCAATCGCGCGCCAACAGCCGCATCCAGTGTTTGCCCACGCGCCGCATCGTCGAAACCGTTTCCAGTTCATCGCTGGTCATCGATGAGCTTGCCAGTTGCCCAAAGCTGAGCCTGTACACCTGTCGCCGCGTCGTGACGACGAGTCCACCGGAGAAGTAGTACCACGGAAAACGAATAGAAACTTGCGCGAGCGGTTCGTTGAAGAGTGTTGCGTGATCGCCGGATTGAAGCGTGTCGGCAAAGTTGGCGGTGCAGGCGTCGCGTTCCAGTTTCCTGAGCTGCCAGTCCCACGCGCTGCCTCGCTCTTGAGCGACGAACGACAGCTGCGCGCTCCGCAATCGCAACTCTCCCGGCACGCTGCTGATCCCGCGCAGCAGCCATGCTGCCGAGGAAAAAGACCCGCCGAAGGCGGGTTTCGGACGATTGCCAAGTTTCGATTGCATGGCCGCGAATGCTACTCGTGTCGTCAGGTTTCAACGCTTATGGGTCTGGAGAGTTCCGCGTTTTCATAAGGAACTCGATCAAGCGATGCTCCGTAATGCACGACTCCGCGCTCAGCCTGTGACTTGCGACAACGCGATTGCTCCAATCGCGAAAAGCACGATCCACGACAAGTGCTTGCCACGGGTGATGATCAACGGAAGCAACCCGGAAGCAAGGAACGTCCAGCCAATCGTCCGAAGCACGGCATCATGGTCAAGTGCACCGGTCGATGCCTGCCAGAGCAGCGCCGCCAAGCCCCACATCGCAATGGTGGTGAGATGCCACGCGAACCGCAGCGTGCGGGATGTGAATTCGGTACCGCCGAAAAGCTTTGGCAAGTTGTCACGCCGAAACAGGCGCGTGAGGATATAGCGCTCGCCAAGGCCCGAATGGGCAAGGCCCAACAGGAAGCCGAGCAGTGCCGCAAACTGCAAAAGTGTCATGTGTGCACGTTCCGTCTGCGCCTCGGCGACCTGAAATACGGGATCGATCTCGGCTTGCACAAGTCGCTAAGTTGGGCAACGTCAGCGACACCAGGAATTGTCCACGTGCGTTTCATCTCACCTTCCTGCGACTCAATGGCTTTCCTCCGACCCGCGAATCAGTGTCGGATCTTGCGAGCTTCCGGGCCGAAGCCAAACCAGCATCGGATGTCGGGTCACCAAGGCGATGGTTGAGCTCAATCGCCGCCTTAACCAAGCTCTTGACTCGCGAGGGACTGATCGTGTCGCCTTCCAGCAGGACCATGTTGGCCAGCTCGTACTTGCCGCCGGGTTTGAGTCGTTCGTCAATGGCTTGAAGCCGCTTGCCTCGCCAGAAGCCAAAAAGCACGCGGGTCTCTTCCGCGCGGATAAGCAGCACCGGTCCGTTGCAGTGGTAGACCAGATGTCCCCATTTGATTCGTTCCTCCAACTCGCCGGCAGCAAGCACGGCGCGCCGCAAATCGGCGACTAGCGTCTTGTGCCAGCCAGTCAAGTGGGCCACGTATGGGTCGGGCGATTCAGCGGGCGGCGACTTCTTCATGAGCGTGTCCCACCGCCTGAATCAAGCCGACCCGCAGAGCGGGCTTGACGCAAATTCGACGTTGCATTTTGCCGAGTTCAGTTGCACCACTGACGCTCGCAGGGAACACCATCGCCATCGCCATCCATCGCGGTGTTCGGGCAGTGCCGGATGAAGTACGTGGCTTCAGCGCATGACCTCATCTGGGAGCAATGCTTACGACTATCGCAGCTGAATTGCCCGGAAGCGGATGCAACCGGTGCAGGTCGCGACGGATGCGAATTGCCGAGCCCAGCGTCAGTGCTTACATGCCGTCCGCGAGATTCGTTCGACTTGTATTGCCCGTATGCGTACCAAATCGCCGCACCCAGAATGATGAGTCGCAATAACGTATGCACGTTGCAACCTTCTTCCCTGTGAAAAGCCAAGCACCGGACTACAACGCACGACGGAAGCGCAGATTCTACGACGGAGACACGTCAAACCGGTATGGGACGAAAAATGCTCAGCGCGATGATTGATCCGCGCTTGTTGATGGCCGGCGTCTCGCATCGCGGCGAGAAAGCAACAGATCAGCTCCGTTAGCCGGCGAGTAGTTCAGCCGCGCACGCTCGATCAAGCGCCTGAAGTCCATACAACACACGCTACCACCGCAGCGCCAAGTGCGATGGACGAAACACCAAGCAGCTTGATGTAGCGCAACGCCTGCGGAACAGCCCGCTGCGCGAACTGCCGATGCCAACGCCACGGCACCACGAACATGGCAACGGATGTAACGATCAATACCCAGCCGAACACGCTGAAGATCGGCGGGAACGGAAGCGCAGGAGCCTTGTGGACCAGCGAAGCACCAACCAGCACGCGAATGGCCAACTCCACATAGTGCACGAACGCGGAGCTGGCAAATCCGAGCAGGAATCTTGCAGCGGAGTTCGGTCGGACAAAGCAACTGGCACCAAGCACAACCAGGTAAACCCCTGCCGCAACAATGACTGCGCCTGCCAAACGTTCAATCATGAAAGTCACCCGGCACCTGAGTTGAGCCTATTCGCGAAGCGGCTGCCAAATGAATACATGTCGGCACTAAAGATGCAGCTTCAGGCCGTGGTGCGATGGCACGAAGCCCAGGCGCTCGTAGAAGCGTAGCGCATCCTCGCGGGCGCGGTCGGTGGTGAGTTGGACCATCACGCAATTGCGCGAGCGGGCGCGTTCGATCGCCCAGCGGAGCATTGCTTCGCCGACGCCTTGCGAGCGCACGCGCGAGCTGACGCGAACGCCCTCGACCAGAGCGCGCCATTGCCCACGATAGGTCAGGTACGAAATGAAAGTGATCTGCAGCATGCCAACGACAAGATCATCGACAACGGCCACCACCAACTCGTTGTTCGCGTCGCATTTGATGGCAGCGAACGCTTCGGCGTAGCCGGCCGCAATCGGGTCCGAATGGATTTCACGCTGCGAACCCAGCGCATCGTCGGCCAGCATGCGGACCAACTCGGGCAGGTCGTCGGCGCGGGCAGTGCGGAATGACAGCCCGACAAGCGCATCTTGCGTACTGATTGCCGGCGGGTTTTTCATGTTGACCACCGCGAGTTGCGCCTCGAATCCGAGTGCCAGCACTGATCCTGGAGGAATTCGCCAGTGGACTCAAGGCAGGTCAGAACCGGAGCAAACCGGTTCAAAGGCGCGAGGCTGCCGCGCCCTAAAGTGCACTCTTTCGCTCGATTCGGCATAGTCCCGAGTCACGCCGATACCGCTTGAACGCCGGATCGACGACCACCCACCCAATCGGTGAACCGCCTGAACTTTTCGCTCGACATCCCAACCCTCACCCTCAGTCGCGCGCTGGTGCAGGTGATCCTCGCTGGCCTGTTGATCTACGTCGGCAGCCGGCAGGAGCGCGGTGATGCAGCACGTTTCTGGGCGCTGGGACTTCTGCTCAACGGGGTTGCCCTGCTCTTCTTCCTCGCTCCGGCCATGCCCGCCTGGGAGCACGTGCTTACGGCGTGCAACCATCTCGCCATCGGAGCTTCCAGCGCCTGCTTCCTGGTTGGGTTCTGGCGGTTTACGCCTCAACCGTCCAAGCGCTGGCTGCTCGCACTGCTCATCGTCATCCCCATCGTTGGTTTGCTTAGCTGGGACGTGCTCTGGCCGAACGCGCGGTTCCGCATCCTGTTCACGGCGTTTGGCCAAGCCTTGTTTCTGATCGCATTGCAGCAGAGTTTGAAACGGCATCCGCGTGCGGAAATTGAGCTGATCTACCAGCGCTTGCGCGTTATTGTGATCGTCTATCTGCTGGTCTTCGTATGGTCGTATGCCGACATTGCCAACATCCTGCCGACCTCGGCTCGCCTCACCGATACGTACCATCGCGCGCTTTTCAGTTTCGCCTCGCTGCTGTTCATGCTCGCGCTGGCCGTGGGGTGCCTTGCACTGCAGTTCGCGCTGCTTGCGGCTCGCGAAACGGATCGCGCCATGACCGACTGGCTGACCGGTTTGCTCAATCGACGCGGATTTTTTCGTGCGCTGCGCGAGGCCGAAGAACGACAGCCGACGCACGTCTTGGGTTCCAGCGTCATCGTCATCGACATCGATCAGTTCAAGGTCATCAACGATCGCTTCGGACACAGCAGTGGCGATCGCGCGCTGAAGGCACTGGCCATACTGTTGCACCAGCAAACCAGCGATCGGCAACTCGTGGCGCGAACCGGCGGTGAGGAATTCTGCATCGTCCTGCCAGGCGCTGATACGCGCGCCGCAATGGCGATGGCGGAATCGATCCGCGAAGCCTGCGAGCGCATCGATGTATCGGCGGCCGATGGCCAGCCAATACCTTTCACCATCAGCGTCGGCGTTTGCGATGTTCCAACCGGGACCTCATTCGACGAAGCCCTGATCCGCGCCGACAACGCGCTCTATCGCGCCAAGCGTGAAGGTCGAAACCGTGTGCAGGTTTGCGCGGAGAGTGCGCTGACGGTGTAGCGGATCGGCATACCCACTTCGGGGGCGCTTCATGGGAATCTCCGGAGATTGCTTCCGTTTGGGAAAAGCGGTGTAAGGATGCTCTGATCACCTCCACGCAGGCGGCATCGCCCCGTCATTCGAAATCAATCGGTTGGGGCCTGCGCGGAGGTGATCAGAGCGGCATTAAACGTATCCCTGCTCTTCGTATTTTGCATAACCCGCTTCAACAAGTGCGGCAAGCTCGATGAACAGCGGCTTGTCCAATTCCTTGAAGTTGAAGCACGACTTGCCCTGCATTCGCTTTTTCAGATTTCCTGAAAGATGCTCCAAAAGCTCCGGATTCAAGTAGACAGGCATGAGGTGAAAACTGACGTACGACTTCTTGATCTGGACCGCACCGAAGAAAAGTGGCGCCTTGTTTTTTTGAACGTGTTTCGTGTCCACGTACAACTCGCTTTCATCGTCCCTTTTTCGGTCAAGTCTTGCAGCGTAAGGTTCCAGTATTTCCCTCAATTCGCGAAAGATGGTTTCTGCATTCTTCATTTTTCTGGATCGCCAGCGGTTTCGGTGAAAGACTTCGGGCGGCTCTCGCCGGCATCAAGCAATTTCTCATGCTGCAAAATTCGGGGTGGCTGCGCTGTAGTGCGGATTCCGATCTGTGCATCAGTGCCGCGTCCGTCAGCTCTTGCATCAACCTCGACGCACCGGCATGAAACGGCGGTCGCGCAACAGGCCAGCCGACACCAGCGACACCAGAACGCCGACGGGGAAGATTTCGACGAAGACCATCGGCAGGCGGTACAGAGGGTTCGCGTACTGGATCTTGAACTGCTCCATTTCGGCGACAAATTTTGCCAGTTGTTCATCGCTGACGCCCTTGGCCTTCTGCTGCTCGACCAGCGTTGTGGAGTAGCTGCTGGCGAAATCCATGCCGGTGGCCGCGACCGAGGTCTCCCAGGCCGCGACATACAGAACGCCGGCGATAAAACTCATCGCCACGCCCATGCCGAACGCAGGCCAGAAGCGGATGACGCCGCCGAGATCAACGTCGCGGTAGCGCTTGATGCCCACGAACACCGCAGTGAACGCAATCAGCATGGTCGTGTAGCCGATCGCCATGCCGACCGCCGGCGGGATATCGGTGAGCATGATCGAGGTCGCAGAAACAACAACGCCGGCGATCAGGCCAGCGATCAGGCCATGGGACAGAATTTTCTTCAGCATGGGTTGGCTCCTCGCGCAGTGGAACGTCAATGGAAGCTGCGGTGCGAGCTTTTGGCTATCGCCCGAAAGGGTGATTTCGCAGCTTTCACCCGGAATAGTCAAAAATCACGGCACGATTCCCAGCTCACGCGCCTTGTTGACGGCATCGGTGCGCCGCTTGGCTTCGAGCTTCTCGTACAGCCGGGCGACGTGGGTCTTCACCGTGTTCGGCGACACATGCAACTGCGCGGCGATCTCCTTGTTGGAGCGGCCAGCAGCGAGTTCGTGCAACACCGTCAATTCGCGCTCGCTGATTCCCAAGCTGGCCTGCGCCTTGGGATTGCCGTCAAACGCTGCCGAAACCGGGCCAGCAAAGACGCGCTTGCCGACGACCACGCCCAACGTGAGGAACGCCGCCGCGATGAGGAAGATGACGATATCGCCGGAATGCACCCGCGCCATGCGCTGGTAGTCCAACCACTGCAAGGCCAGCGTGCCCGCCGCCAGCAGAACACCGTAGTAGAAAACTCGCTTCCACATCCCCTGCCCCTCCGATTCTGCGCGGCAATCCTGACGTTTGCCTACCACGCCAAACCCGGTGTGATTCTGGCTTCGATGCAAGGCTGTCCGCAACGTTCTGGCCACCTGCGCTGGAGTCATTGCTGCGCGTTTCTTTCGTCGCAATTGCGGCGCGGGCGACTCAACTACCGGATGCGGCAAGAACAAACCACCTTCTTGTAATTCCTGCGAAAGCACACTGCTGTCCGGAATGTTCGCACGGGCTCGCTCAGCCGACCAAAAATAGTGCGTCAAACTGTGTTTTCCCCAACGTACGACGTCCACGGCAAGGCTGGAAGAACTGCACTCTGGCCTGAATGTTCCCCCCCGCCGAACGCCATGAATGTTCGTTACCGCACCGAGTACACCTGGGAACGCGGGTACGGTCGAAATGTGGGTGGACGGGCTGGATGTGTAGGTGCCGAGCTGCCCAGCGCGTTGAATTGGTGGCGTTTCTCAGATGTTCGACAAGGGCAACTGGCCTGGACGAACGGTGTTATTTCCAACAGACCTAAGGATACGAACATGAACAAGCTTATCTTCGTTTCACTCGCCGCGGTGATGGCTACTGCCAGTGCTGCTGCTCTCGCCGGGAAAGACGGCAAACACATGGACATGGCCAAGCACATGATGTCCGCGGAGAGCACGATCGCCAGTTGGCCGACAACGCCCAAAGAAGTGGCCATGAAGACCATCCAGAAGTACGGCCAGCCCAATGAGGTCACGCCCACGATGCTGATTTGGCACGACAACGGGCCGTGGAAGCAAACAATCATCTTCCGCGAAGAAGTCCAACACGATTTCCCGGTGGCGCATACCGACCTGATGCAGCAGTCCATCGACTACAAGGTGCCGCTCGACAAATACGACGACATGGCGATGTACGACGGCAGCGTCGTCGTCGAACGCACCAACGGCATGATCTCGGCACGTTGCGACAAGGAAGAAGCAAATTTTCTTGCAATCAATCTGGCCAATGATGTGGCGACCGGCAAGCGGTCATCGGCTGAGGCGCGCAAGTTCTACGCCGAAACCGTGACGAAGCTGATGGCAGGCGAAAAGCCGCCTTACACGCAAGCCTTGCAGTTCAAGGTCAGCGCCGGCGGCACGGCCGACCCGGATATGCCTGCCACCAAGATGTAGCTGCCGCCACGGCGCGCCGACTGCCTGCTTCTGCCTGGCAGTCGTGGCCCCATGAAACAGCATGGACAGCGCGATAGAGGGACCGAGTGGTCCCAGAGGCTGACGTTTCCCAGTTTTTCATTCGTGGGAAACTTCAGACTCTGACCCGGACTTCCTACTCCATGGAGAGCGTCTGGGTTCGATATCAAACTTGGGTTCAAGGCATTCCTCGGCAGTGGTTAGCTGTTTGAGGTCACTTGGCCGACGTTGGTCTGCGACATCAGAGCCAACGGCCTGCCCTCGTTGTCGTTGAAAAAGGCCATCCATTATTCGCGGCCATCTTCGTGCCGGTGCACCAGATGAGGCGCGTTGATGAACTCCACGCCTCGGTTCTTGAGTCCGTCATGCGCGACGTGGATGTCCTCGACGTGGAAGTAGAGGATGGATTCGTTCGCCTGCGCATCGCTTTCGGTGAGGAACAGCCTGACGCCGTTGCAATTGAAAAAACGCAGGTTGCAGAAGGCAAACAGGTGCGGCATGCGCAGGGTGTCCCGATACCACGTTTCTGCGGCGCGGATGTTGCGAACTGACCTTGCGATCGCAGGCGGTGCCGACTAGCGCTCCAACTGTGCCGAAGGTCGCGACATTGATGTGGCGCATCGGTTCTTTGATTGTGCTGCCTTTCGTTGCGCTACTGGTGTTGATCGGCACTTTCCTTCGTCATTCCTGCGCAGGCAGACGCGCTCTTCCACAGCCGGAGGCTGGTCAATCCACCGTGATTCTGCTGTAAGTCGGACGAAGATCGACGATCAAAATGGGTTCCTGCCTTCGCAGGAATGACGAACTGAAGAAATGCGGCGGGAATGACGAGGCAGGAGGTGCTGGGGATGACGAGTGCAGAATGGACGGCATCCTCTCGGAAAATAAGTGCTCCAAAAATGCTGATCAAGAAATTGCTGCGTACAGCTCTCGCGTTCTGGCTGTTTGCGTTGCTGTCGTCGAGCGCGCTCGCGGAGACGGTGGGCAAGGCCGAGCCATTGGTCATCGGCGACACCTTCACGATGCAGTCGACGGCGCTGGGCGAGACGCGGCGCATCAATGTCTACATGCCGCCGGGGTACACCGACACAGGCAGCGGGCGCTTGCCGGTGTTGTACATGCCCGACGGTGGCATCGAGGAGGATTTCCTGCATGTCGCGGGGCTGGTGCAGGTGTCGGTGGGCAATGGGACGATGCGACCGTTTTTGCTGGTCGGCATCGAGAACACCGAGCGCCGACGCGACCTGACCGGGCCGACTTCAAACGCGGAAGACAAGAAGATCGCGCCGCACGTTGGTGGATCGGCCCCGTTCCGCGCATTCATTCGCGACGAGTTGGTGCCGACCGTTCGCAAGCGCTATCGCACGACGGATGAAAGCGCGATCATCGGTGAATCGCTGGCCGGGTTGTTCGTAGTGGAGACATTTGTGCTGGAGCCCGAGCTGTTCGATACCTACATCGCGTTCGATCCCAGCATTTGTTGGAACGATGGGAGGCTGGTTGACGACGCCGGTGCACGATTTCGCGCGCGGCCGGGCGCTGCCAAGCGGCTCTACGTTGCACAGAGTCGTGACGAGATGACGCCAGGCATGGCGCTGCGGTTTTCGGATGTGCTGAAGACGAATGCGCCGAAAGACCTGGACTGGACGTTTGTGCCGATGCCTTCGGAGACGCACGCGACGATCTATCACCCAGCGGCGTTGCAGGCGTTTCGGAAGTTGTTCAAGCCGTAGGGGTAAGGCCTTTTTTTACGCCGTGCACTACCACCCTTCGTCATTCCTGCGAACGCGAACTGCTGCCCAGAGTGTTCTGCACGCTTGGTTGGCCGACCGGCAACAGCGTCGTCGTCATGACGCTCAAAGTCCTTCGCGCGCCCTCCGGGCCATCCGCGATGCGGATGTTCGCTCCGGCATCCTGCCTTGGCAGTCGCGCGAAAGCGGGGACCCATTTTGACTTTGCCGTGGATTCGATGACTGGCCTAAGATCAAAATGGGTTCCCGCTTTCGCGGGAATGACGACATGTTGGGGTAGTTCCTTGCCGGCGGACCGTGATGTCGAGCAGCGGTTCCACACGGACGACAAGGGTTGAGGCTTGGTACGGTGACCCCGTGGTGGATCTCCAAGCTCCTGCACCAACGACCAAGACAGGTAAGATCAAACTGGACCCCAGCCTTCGCAGGGGTGACGAGCGGTTTGGTTTCGCGTGGTTTGACGGACTAAGGGGAAGAATCCATGAAGTGGCTATTGGCTTTCGTTGCGGGTTTTGTTTCGACGTTGGTGTTTCATCAGGGCTTGTTGCAGTTGCTGCACATGGCCGGCGTGGTGCCGAGTCCGGCGTGGCACATGAATGCGGTGCCGCCGATGGGTGTGCCTGCGGTGGTGTCGTTGGCGTTCTGGGGCGGCCTCTGGGGCATTGCGCTGTGGGCAGTGGTTCGCAACATGACGGGCGCGAAGCGTTGGGTGTGGGGCGCGATCTTTGGCGCCGTACTGCCGAGCATCGTTGCGCTTTTCATCGTGTTCCCGATGAAGGGCATGCCGCTGGCGGCCAGCCTGGATCCGATGATGATCGGCGGCGCGTTGCTGCTCAACGGCGTATGGGGCCTGGGCGTGGTCGGGCTGATGAAGATGTATCGGCAGTTCTGATCGGGTTTTTGAGTTTCGCGTTTCCTGACGCCGTGGCGGCTACCGTCACGGCGTTTTCGTGCCGAACAGTGCGTTTTGAGCACCGTGGGCTGAGCAGGTTTTTCTGGCCATGACGACAAAACGGCCGCGGCCCCCATAAAACTTTGTCGCGATGACGCTGTCAGACGCCGGGACTGCCCGAAGATGCCCCATCAACTCCGCGTGCGTGGAGTTGATCCAAGCATCCCTAGTATTCTTGGCACACAAAGGCCCCAACCGGATGGACATGACAGAACCGCAGACTGCCGTCGGCGCGTTTTCCGCGCTGCGCACCGAACTTTCCACACGCATCATTGGCCAATCGGCGCTGGTCGATCGATTGCTGATCGCCCTGCTCGCCGATGGACACCTTCTTGTTGAAGGTGCGCCCGGGCTGGCCAAGACCACGGCGATCAAGGAACTGGCGGCGCGCATCGAAGCGAATTTCCATCGCCTGCAATTCACGCCCGATCTGTTGCCGGCCGACCTTACCGGTACCGAAATCTATCGCCCGCAGACCGGCGTGTTCGAGTTCCAGGAAGGCCCGATCTTCCACAACCTGGTGCTGGCCGATGAAGTGAACCGCGCGCCGGCCAAGGTGCAATCGGCGATGCTGGAAGCGATGGGCGAGCATCAGGTGACGGTGGGCCGGACGACTTATCCGCTGCCCAA
>JBBSLA010000027.1:0-27468 GCA_038255665.1 Lysobacterales bacterium
AATTTCCCGAGCAAGACATCGACGCCGCTGCCGCCTGCATCGTCGGTGCATTCACCGAGGCCTTGATCGGCCCAACATCACCCACGCTGCGCGAAGCACGCGACGACGCGCGCATCGTCGAGGCGATTCGCGGGTTCTGTTCAAGGGCGGTGGGGACGACCTGAGATGACGGTTCCAGTTCCTACTCTCGTCATTCCTGCGAAGGCAGGAATCCATTTTGATCTTCTTCGTATTGAGGAAGAACAGCAACGTCAAATTGGATTCCTGCCTACGCAGGAATGACGAGGCAATTGGTTTGAACGGTGTCGCACAAGCACTCGCGAAGACGCCAGCACGATGGCGACAACGACAAACGCAATCGCCGCATTGCCAACCAGATGACCCTGCTTGGGCGTGTCGGCAAGGCCGTCACCGAGAATGGTGACACCGAGTGTCGCCAGCATCAGCACGCAGGTGACGAGTGTGTATTCGAACCAGCGACCTCGTCGCCAGCTGCGTCGGCATGACAACGTCAGCAAGACGACAAACGGGAGTGCCAGCAGGCTATTGAACGACGCCGGCGCAGAACGCAATGCGCGGCCAAGATTCGGAAACGAAGCGGGAATGTCGTCGTTGCGACCGTTCTCGACCTGCCCGATCGCCGGCGCGATCCACGGCTGCAACCTCAGGATGCCGTGGGCGAACAGCGAAAACCCCAGTTGCGGATGTCGCAACAACACCATCAGTTGCTTGCCGCGACCGAAATCCTCCACGCCCGGGCAAACTTTCTGCGGCTGGCCCGGCAATTGCCAGGCACGCTTGCCAACGTATTGCAGGCAATCGGCGGACACACCCATCTCGCGCAGCAATGCGGGTTTGTCACTGGACCACGGAAGCAGTCCGGTGAGAACGACATGGGTCTGGTTGTGGACACGAATCGATTCCATCAACTCGCCGCCACGACCGAGCTGGATGCCCTGCCCGACCACGCCGACCAGCCCGCCGACGATCAAGGCCCAGGCTCGCCACGATGCTGGCCGATGCTGCCACCGATCCATCAGCAACACGGTCAACCCGAGCACGCAGGGCAACACTACGTGCTGGATCTTGCTGAACGACAGCGCAAACGCGAGTAACCCCAGAACGACGACGCGACGTCGCGTCGCCACGTTGTCGCGCCACAACACCAGCAGGCCGATGACGCCATACGCTGCCAGCAGACTGGTCCATTCGGCGTAGTAACCGTTGAGGTAAAGACTGTCGCCGGGATCGCTGAACAGGATCGCGAACACGGCGGAGTGCGCGAGCGCGTGTGCCCATTCGCCGCGTCGCCAGTGCGCGCGCAGGAACCCGAACAGCATCGCCAGCAGCGCCGCGATCCGCAGTGCGCCGATGCTGCGCACGTCGTGCGAGCGCTCGCCTCCGAGTGCCTCGGCGACGCCGTAAATCGCCGCATTGACGCCCTGGAAAAGCAACTCGCTCGACCAGTAGCAGAACGGTTCGGGCACGTCGAAGAACCGGTAGTGCGAATACGGCGCCCACGGGCTGTTGTCGGTTGGCTTGAATGGCGCGTGCCGATCCGGGTAGAGATTGAAACAGGCCGTGTAGCGGACCTGGTCGTAGCTGTTTGCGTAGGCCAGCAGTGGATCGTGAGCCCACAGCGTGAGCAGGCGGGTGAGGCCAATCACCACGAAAATCGTGATCGCAACCAACCACGGCAGGCGGCGTCTCGGCGCAAGCGAGTTTGCGCTGGCATCGTGGTTGCGAGCCGGATCGGATGATTCCAGGGTTCCGGTCATGGAGCGAACGGGCATGCACGAAGGACGACAGAGCGCGAGTCTGAAGCGACGCTTGCACGCCGTCCAGAAAAATCAATGCCGACAGGGCGTTCATCGTCGCGGGGTGTTCAATACCGGCGCATGGGCGGATAATTGCCGGCCAACTTTTGCCCCGGTAGCCGATGCCTTTCGTTCCTGGACAACGCTGGATTTCCAACGCCGAACCCGAACTCGGCCTCGGCACCGTGCTTCGCGTCGAGGGTCGCCAGTTGCAGGTGCTGTTCGCAACCGCCGGCATGTTGCGCCAGTACGCCACCCACTCCGCGCCGCTGGCGCGTGCCGATTTCCGGGTCGGCCAGAAGGTGATCGGCAAGGGTCGCCATTTCACCATCGAGCGCGTCGAGACCAGCAACGACCTGCACACCTATCACGGTGAAGGCCAGCAACTTTCCGAATCCGAACTCGACGATACCCAGTCGGTTTCGCGTGCCGATGAGCGCTTGATCTCCGGTCGCGTTGATCGCGCCGAGCGTTTCGATTTCCGCATGGAAGCGTTGGTACGCCGCGCGGAATCGCGGCGTTCGCCCGCGCATGGCCTTGGCTCGGCGCGCATCGACCTGATTCCGCATCAGTTGCGTGTAGCTGAAACGGCCAGCCTGCGCCGACCGCCGCGTGTGCTTCTGGCCGACGAGGTCGGTCTGGGCAAGACCATCGAAGCCGGCATGACCCTGGCGCATCTGCTTGCCATTGGTCGCATCTCGCGGGTGCTGGTGCTGGTACCGGAAAGCCTGGTCCACCAGTGGTTCATCGAATTGCTGCGTCGGTTCAACCTGGCCTTCTCGCTGTTTGACGAGGAGCGCTGCGAGGCGATCGAGATTGGCGGCGATGGACGCAATCCGTTCGAGGACGAACAACTGGTGATTGCGAGCACCGACTTCCTCGCCAATGACGCCAGGCGCGGCGAGCAGGCGATTGGGGCGGGCTGGGACATGGTGATCGTCGACGAAGCCCATCACCTGGCCTGGACGCCTGAGGCGGCCAGCCCCAGCTACGAACTGGTCGAAGCGCTGGCCGAACGAACCCCTGGCTTGATCCTGCTGACCGCAACACCGGAGCAACTCGGCCGCAGCGGTCACTTCGCGCGCTTGCGCCTGCTTGATCCGGCCCGCTATCACGATCTGGATACTTACATCGCCGAAGCCGACGGCTACGCAGCCCTGTCGCAGATCGTCGACCGCTTGCTCGAAAATGGAACGCTTGGCGCCGACGAAAAGACGCAGCTCGAAGAGCAATTTGCTGGTGACAGCGAATTGCAGGCGCTGGTCGAGGCAGGTGACGGTGACGCGATTGCGCAGGCGCTGGTTGATCGCCATGGCACCGGCCGTGTCATGTTTCGCAACCGGCGTGCCCGTGTCGGCGGCTTTCCAGATCGCATCGCCGAACTGGAATGGCTCGATGGCAGCCTGCTCAACGACGAACAGCGCCAACGCCTGTTCGCGGAATTTCACACCGACCTCGTCATCGTCCCGCCGGACAACGAGATCGACTACAGCGATGATCCACGCTTGCCGTGGCTCATCGACCTGATCGAATCGACCGGCACGGACAAATTGCTGTTGATCTGCCGAAGCGCAGCCAAGGTGACAGCGCTCGAAGAAGCCTTGCGCACGCGCAGCGGCGTGTCGGTGGCGCGCTTCCACGAAGGCATGACCTTGCTGCAGCGCGATCGCAACGCAGCGTACTTCGCCGATCCTGAAGGCGCGCGCCTGCTGTTGTGTTCGGAAATCGGCTCGGAAGGCCGTAATTTTCAGTTCGCCCATCGCATCGTCATGTGGGATCTGCCGCTCGATCCGGATTTGCTCGAACAGCGCATCGGCCGCCTCGATCGCATCGGCCAGAAGCACGACATCCGCATCCATGCCGTCGCCTATACCGGCACCGCGCAACAGGTGCTGCTGCGCTGGTTCGATGAAGGCGTGGATGCGTTCAAGAGCAGCCCGGCCGATGGTCGTGAGCTGCTGCGACGCTTTGGTCGTCGCTTGGTGAGCGTTGCCGACAGCCATGCGCATGGTGGCGAGGACATCGACGCCGAAGCGGATTCCCTGATTGCCGAAACGCGCGGCGCGCACAAGGAGTTGTCCGCGCTCGTGCACGGCGGTCGTGACCGCCTGCTGGAACTCGCGTCGGAACGCGGTGGTCGCGAGCAATACCTTCTGCATGCGATGAACGTGATTGATCGCGACGACAACGAAGATTACGTGACCCGACTGTTCGAGCAGTTCGGAATCACGATTGATGAGATGGCGCCCGGCATCGTGCTGCTCGATCCCGAACACCTTTCCACCGACGGCTTCCCGGGCCTGCGCGATGGTCCACAACAGGCAACGTTTCAGCGAAGCGTGGCGCTGTCGCGCGAAGACTTGCCGCTGCTGCAACTGGACCACCCAATGGTCGCTGGCGCGATGGACCTGCTGCTGGAAGGCGAGCACGGCAATGCTGCTTTCCTCGTTGACGACCAGTTGCCGCCGCGCAGCGCCCTGCTCGAATGCCTGTTCGTGCTCGAATGCGTGGCCGATCGCAAGCTGGCCGTCGATCGTTACCTGCCGCCATTGCCAATACGCGTCGTGATCGACTCGCGCCTGCAGAAACGCAACGATTTCCGCGCCAGCGATGAAGCGCTTAGGCGCGCCGGCGAGCGGGCCGTCGAATACGCGCGTTACAAACCGATCCTCGCCAAACTGGTGCCCCCGATGTTGGCCCAAGCCGAGACGCTGGCTAAGGAACGGGCCGCAATCGAAATCGAAACAGCACTGGCGAATGCCGAGCGCGACCTCGGTGCGGAATTGACCCGGTTGACCGCACTGGCGCGGGTCAATCCGGCGGTGCGGTCGAGCGAGATCGATGCGGTACGCGATGAGCTGGCGGCATTGCGCAGCGCCATGCCCGCGGCGACGCCACGCCTGGATGCGGTCCGCTTCACGTGCAGCAAGGATTTCCTCGCCCTGCGCTGATTCGCTTATCCGTTTGCAGTGGTGTTGCCGATGAAGTCGGCGACCGCTGCGGCAATTCGAGTGCCCATCTCCGCGTCATTGGCATCGAAGCAACGTGCATCCAGTTCCGATCGTATCCAGGTGATCTGCCGCTTGGCGAGTTGTCGCGTGGCGGCGATAGCGCGATCGCGGAATGTGTCGGCTTCGACAGCGCCATCAAGGAATTCCCACGACTGCCGATAACCAACAGCGCGGATCGCAGGCAGATCGGAATTCAAGTCGCCACGTTTGCGCAAGCCGCGTACTTCATCAAGAAAGCCCGCTTCAAGCATCGCGTCGAAGCGCTGCGCGATGCGTTCGTGCAGTACCGAACGATCGTCAACCATCAGTGCCAATTTCAGGAATCGCCACGGTGGTCGTGGGCGACGCTGGCCTTGTTGGTCGGAGAGCGGCTTGCCCGTCATTTCGATCACTTCCAGCGCGCGCTGGATACGTTGCGGGTCGCTGGCACGAATGCGTTGAGCGGCAGTCGGGTCAAGTTCGGCAAGGCGTGCGTGCATCGCGGGCCAGCCGATCATTTGCGCTTCGGCGCTGATCGCTGCGCGGATTTCCGGTGTGGATGCCGGCAGATCGGAAAGGCCGCGTTCGAGTGCGCGGAAATACAGCCCGGTACCGCCGACCAGTAGCGGAACCTTTCCCGCGTCGCTCGAGCGCTGCATGGCCGCCAAGGCGTCGGCGCGAAAATCCGCCACCGAATAGGATTCGACCGGATCGCGGATATCAATCAGCGCATGCGGATAGCGACGCAACGTTTCGGCGTCGGGCTTCGCGGTGCCGATGTCGAGGCCGCGATAGACCAGCGCCGAATCGACGCTGATCAGCCCCAGTGGATAGCGATCCGCCAGCGAGCAGGCCAGCGCCGTCTTGCCCGAGGCGGTGGGGCCCATCAGAACAATCGCGAGTCGACGTTTATCGAGTGCCATGGAAATCACGATAACAGCCGTCTTGTCGCTATGGCGGTGGGGATGACTTGAATGCCCGGATGCGCCTAATGCCAGTGATCGCGTCGTCCCTGCGAAGTCAGGGACGACTAACAGGAGAGGCTTTCGCGCGCGTCAAACCTTCACTTCACGCCCATTTCCGTAAGCAAATTGTCGGCGTGGTCAATCCGGTCCATCACCCACAGCATGTAGCGCACATCGACCTGGATGGAGCGGGTTAGCGCCGGGTTGAAAATCCAGTTGGCACTGATGCCTTCCCAGACGCCGTCGAAAGCGAGTCCGACCAGCCCACCGCTTGCATCGATGGTTGGCGATCCGGAATTGCCACCGGTGATGTCGAGATCAGCGAGGAAATTGACGGGAACCGAACCCAGGCTTTCGACCTTGTAGTTGCCATAGTCCTTGGCGGCGATCGTATCGAGTGCCGTCTGCGGTGCCTCAAAGGGGTCAACGCCAGTGTACTTTTCGATGATCCCTTGCAACGTGGTGAATGGCAGGTATTCCGCGCCGTCCTTCTTCAAGCCCCGGACCTGGCCGAAACTGATTCGCAGCGTGCTGTTGGCATCGGGATAGACGGCCTGCCCCTGCGAACGCTTCCACGCGATCATCGCGTCCATATAGCGTGGCCGCAGGCGCAATTCGTCGCCTGACTGCGCCTTTTTTTCGTTCTCGATGCGCAGCAGGTCGGGCATCAGCGCGACCATCCACTTGATCGCTGAATCGTCTGATGCTTCGACGGCCTTGCGATCAGCCTTGAACCATTTCAGGCGCTGGTCCAGCGAATCCAGTTTTGTGCCCGAATAGAGCGCTGCGACCTTGGCTTCGATGGCGGCATCGCTCGCGTTGGCGCCGCCCAGCCATGCGTCGAGACTGGCAACGCGCTGATCGGCCGGCAGTTTGGTGTAGCGCTTGAGGAAGTAGTTCATCAATTGCGCATCAACGGCGGGATCGCCACGACGCTCCATCTGCTTGAGACGCCCTTCAATACGAATTTCATCGCGCTGCTGGAAACCTGATTCGCGATCAAGTTCTGGCTTGCCGCGTTCGATGCCGACTCGGTAGACGTTGTACGCCGCGCTGTAGAGATTGGTGCGCGCCAACTGCGCGAGCACGTAATCGCGCTCGCGCGTCTTGGCTTGCTCGGCGATCAACGTGCGCAATGCGGCGACGTCGTCATTCAATGCATTGTCGTCACCACTGGCGAGAAAGGATTGCAGCGCCTTGGCCTCGGCCTGTTTCTGCTTGAGCGCCTGCGCGCGAGCGAGGCCTTCAAGCTGACCCCCGTAATTCTTCAGTCCGTTGTTGTAGCTGGCGACCGCGTCGGCGTACTTCACTGCGACGGCAGGATTCGTCTTGCCGGCAGCGTTGATGATTGCCAGCACATCGGTGTTGCCGCGAATCGAATTCGGATAGCTCCAGTCGATGGCCGACGCCATTTCTTCGGCCAGTCGATAGCGATTGGTGCGACCGGGGTAGCCCGCGACCATAACGTAGTCACCAGCGGCAATGCCGTCAGCGTGGACCGGTAAATGATGCTTCGGTTTGAACGGAACGTTGTCTTTCGAGTACGTCGCCGACTTGCCGTTCTTTGCCACGTAGGCGCGCAGGAAGCTGAAATCGCCGGTGTGGCGCGGCCACATCCAGTTGTCAACGTCGCCGCCAAACTTGCCGATCGAATCGGGCGGAGCGTAGACCAGGCGTACGTCCTTGATCTCGCGCTGGCGGACCAACTGGTAACTCGCACCGCCGTAGAACGAGGCGACATTACAACGCAAGTTGCCAGGTTTCTCGCAATCGGCGACCAGTTTCTTTTCGGCCTTGTCGATGGCGTCATACAGCGCAACACCGCCGCTGCCGGGTGTGATCTTCGCCCGAATCTGGTCGGTCACGTCGCGAATTTCTTCGGTGACGTAAACACGCAGGTTCGGATCGCCGGGCAATTCTTCGGCCATCGATTTCGCGAGGAAGCCGTCGCGAATCAGATTGCGCTGATCGGTTGAGTTGTACTGGATCGCACCGTAGGCGCAGTGGTGGTTGGTGACCACCAGACCCTGCGGCGAAACGAACGAAGCCGTACAGAAGCCAAGGCTGACCACCGCGCCCATGGTCGGGCCAGTCAAATCCGTCAGCTGTGACGGATCGAGCTTGAGGCCCTGCGCCTTCAACTCGGTAGCAATCGACGGCAACTGGGCCGGTTGCCACATGCCTTCGACGGCATTCGCCGCTCCGGCGCAGGCAAACAGGATGGAAGCAATCAGCAAGCTACGCATGGGATTCTCCGAACAAGACAGTCGACCTTTATGCCTGCTCGCGGCTCTAGTCTCAAGTGACGGAGGTCAGTGCGCTCTGCCACGGCAAGGCTGAAAAAGAAACGCCCCGCGTGCGGGGCGTCTCGAGACAACCAGTTGCGATGCGATCAGTCGATCTTGTAGTCCTGCAACTCGACCGGCAGGCCGGCACCAGCCAGCGACGCGATGATCTTGACGTTGGCAAACGCGCCCAGCGTCGCGATGTCGACTGGCTCAGCCGCACCGCAAGTAGGTGCCCGCAGGTAGGTCACGCCACCGCCAGTTGCGTTGGATCCGAAGAACATGGTTCCAGTAACCAGTTCCGGGTAGAACAACTCGACCACGATATTCTTGGTGGCAGGCGTATCGACGACGGCGACCGGTGCAATGTTAACCACAAGCTCAGCCAAAGCCATTCCAGCCGTCACTGGAATGTTTGCTTGTCCGATTTGGGTCAGATTGGCTAGCAACAGCGGCGAGCCATTGGGGATTGTGTAGACCCGGGCCATCGCGGTGGGAACGGCGACGTTGGCACTCTCAATGGCGAGGCGCACCGTCGAAATCTGCACGTTCGGCGGGCTGCTGGGACTGAGTACATAGCGACGGTAGTAGCTGTTCTCTCGACTGATCTGCGGCGGTCCAGCAAAGTTGCAAGCGACCGTATTGGCCGCCGTCGGCGTGCAATCGGTGTTGTAGGTGAGGAAGCCAGGGCCGGTCGGGCACGCCGCTGCAGGAACTGCGGGAGCGTTCGGTGCAGCAGTGGACGTGGTCAGCGACGCGGCGTGGGCGCTACCGGCGAAGATCAATGCAATGGATGCAGACAGCAAGAGTTTATTCATCGGTAAGCCTCGAATTCGACACCAGGGAGAAGGAAAAACTAATGGCACAACGGGCAGCTCGACCCAACCTGCGCCAGCAGAATGCGGACGCCGGTCACAAACAGGCGGGACATTATATATCAAGACGCTGACGGCGGACTTTCGGCGGCACATGTGGCCTGTCCGTCAAGTTGGCAACCTATAATGTCGAACTCCCCCGCACTCCGAGCATCGCCATGAAAGCACTGGTCAAACGTGAAGCCGCCAAGGGCATCTGGATGCAAGACGTGCCGATGCCCGAGATTGGCCCGAACGACGTGCTGATCAAGGTGGAAAAGACCGCGATATGCGGCACCGATCTGCATATCTACCTGTGGGACGAGTGGAGCCAGAACACGATCAAGCCGGGCCTGGTGATCGGCCATGAATTCGTCGGCCGCATTGTCGAGATCGGTCCGGGCGTGCGTGGCTACGAAATCGGCCAGCGCGTCTCGGCGGAAGGTCACATCGTTTGCGGTGTCTGCCGCAACTGTCGCGCCGGTCGCCAGCACCTGTGCCCGAACACGACCGGCATCGGCGTCAATCGCAATGGCGCTTTCGCGGAATACATCGCGATGCCATCGTCGAACCTGTGGCCGATTCCGGACCAGATTCCGTCCGAACTCGCCGCGTTTTTCGATCCCTACGGCAACGCCACCCATTGCGCGCTGGAGTTTGACCTGATCGGCGAAGATGTGCTGATTACCGGTGCTGGCCCGATTGGCGTCATCGCCGCTGGCATCTGCAAGCATGTCGGCGCACGCAACGTGGTAGTGACCGACATCAACGACTATCGCCTGAAACTGGCCGCCGACATGGGCGCGACGCGCGTGGTCAACGTGTCCAAGCAGTCACTTAACGACGTGGTGAAAGACCTGCACATTGACGGTTTCGACGTCGGCCTGGAAATGTCCGGCAACCCGCGCGCATTCGCCGACATGCTCGACAACATGTACCACGGCGGCAAGATTGCGATGCTCGGCATCATGCCCAAGGGCGCCGGCATCGACTGGAACAAGGTCATCTTCAAGGGCCTGGTTTTGCACGGAATTTATGGCCGGCGCATGTACGAGACATGGTACAAGATGACCCAGATGTTGCTGACCGGTTTCCCGCTGCAGAAAGCGCTGACCCACCAAATTCATATCGACGATTTCCAGAGAGGTTTTGATCTCATGGAAGCGGGCCAGTGCGGAAAAATCGTCTGTTCCTGGAATTGAGGCGAACGCCTCTCAGGCGCTGAGTCGATGAATGCGTTGTCGATTGAGGCTCATCTCGCTACCGCTCTGGAAGCTGCTGAATCGGGACCAATCGCTGTTGGACTGAGTGGTGGCAGCGATTCCAGCGTGCTGCTGCACGCATTGGCCGGATCGAAGCCAGCGCGCGAGCGCGGTTTGCGTGCGATCCACGTCGATCATGGTTCGCATGCACAGAGCGCCGATTGGGCGTCGCAAGCTGTCGCAATGGCCGCAGCGCTGGATGTTCCATGCACGGTCCTGTCGGTCACCGTGGAGAGAAGTGATGGGATCGGTCCGGAAGCGGCCGCACGGGCGGCACGTTATGCCGCGTGGGCGAAGGAACTGCGCAGCGGCGAAATCCTTACCCTCGCCCACCATCGCGACGATCAGGCCGAAACCCTTCTGTTGAAGTTGCTGCGTGGCGCTGGCACCGACGGACTAGGCGCGATGCGTGCGTGGCGACCGCTAGCGGCTGGCTGGTTATGGAGACCTTTGCTCGATTTGCCGCGATCAGCGCTCGCTGACTACGCCGCTCGGCACCAACTCACATGGATCGACGACCCATCCAACACCGATCAGAAGTTTGATCGCAACTATTTGCGCCATCGCGTGCTGCCATTGCTGCGCGAGCGTTGGCCGCAGTGCGAGGCGGTGATTGCGCGCGGGGCGGAATGGCAACGTTCCGTCTCCAGGTTTCTCGGCAAGGAAATCGAGCAAGCGACAACACGGCTGATCGGGGACGAGCCTTCTACATTGAATGTCGATGGCTGGTTGAACCTCGACGACGCCGTGCGCGATGGTGTGCTGCGCCTGTGGTTGCGGCGGTTGAACTTGCCGCAGCCAACCCACGCACAGGCCGTGGAACTCACGCGACAAATGAAAACCGCTGCGCCGGAGAGTTGCCCGCTGATTCGCTGGCGTGGTGCGGAACTTCGCCGCTATCGAGAGCTGCTTCACGCCATGGAGCCGTTGCAGCAAATCCCGCCAAACTGGTCGGCTGCATTCGATGGCAGCGCTGTCGAGCTTCCAGCCGATCTCGGCGTGCTCGCGCTGGACGGTGGCGTCGACGAACCAAGTGAGGCGTCGCAGGTCCACTTTCGACGCGGCGGAGAGCGCATCCAGCTCGCGGGCGAGACCTTCCATCGGGCAATGCGCGATCTGTACCAGCAACACGCAATCCCACCGTGGCAGCGCGACCGGATGCCACTCATCACCGACGCGAATGACAACGTACTTGCGGTCGGCGACCGTTGGCTTTCAGCGGATGCGCAATTGATCTGGACAAAAAAAGGCCGACGCCTGCGCTGGACGCGCTGACGCCGGCCAAAGTTTCGACGCGTGTATTCCGCGTTGACTACTTCGCAATCACGCCACAAGCGATTCGGCTACCGGAATCGCCCGCCGGCTGCGAGCTGTAGTCATCGGGTCCCGCATGGATGACGATGGCGCGATTCATCACGTCGTTGGCGCCGCCGTCGGCAAGGGTCACGCCCGGCACCGTCACATCGAGCGTTGCAGTGCCGCTGTCGCTGACCGCCAGGTTCATCATGTCGCCGGCGTGGTGCGTGTCCGAATTGGGATTGCCGTGTTCCATGCCGCCCGGGTTGAAGTGGCCACCGGCGCTCTTGAAGTCGGTCGCGCTGCAGTCGCCGGTCTCATGGATATGGAAACCGTGTTCGGTGCCGGGAGTCAGACCATTGATGGTGCCGGTGATATGGACGCCGCGAGCCTCGGCGGCCAAGGTCAGATCGCCAGAAACCTTCATGTCGCCAGCCGATTTCAGGCTGACCATCGCATGCCCAACTGGAATTTCCGCAGGCGCGGAGACCACTGGCGGTGGCGCAGGCACAACCGGTTCGGCTGCCATCGGCGCTGGTGCTGCCGTCGAGTTGTCTTTCTGGTCGGGCGTACAGCCAGCAATGACCGCAGCCATTGCCAAGCCGCCGATGATCGCAAGTTTCAAGTTCTGTCGTTTCATCAAGTTCTGTCGTTTCATGATGGTTCCTCGGTTTGCAAAGAAGAGACCCATATCGAGCGTTCCCACAGGCTCGATCATAGGGTCGAAACGTCGAAGCCTCGTCGCCGTGGGGTAACCAGAAGGGTGCCTCTTGGCGAGTGAACGTTTGCTGCGTCGCAATCGGGAGTAGTAGCGCTGTGACTTCCGACAGACGGCGCAACGGCCGATTTTGCCTAGACTGCGTGCATCCAATCCAGTAATCCCAAGATGCCATCGCGTCTCTACCTGCTTTTGGCATCGCTGCTCGGCTTTGCTGCGACGCCCGCGTTCGCGGTCACGATCGACGGTCAGATCGAAGCCGCCGAATGGACCAATGCTCGCCGGATCAGCGATTTCCGACTGACTCAGCCACTGTCGCGCGACCCCGCGCCGCAGCCGACCGAGGCGTTCGTGCTGGCGACACCGGAAGGCCTCGCCATTGCGTTTCGCAGCGAACAATCGGCAGAGTTTCCGCGCAAGCGCCAGAAAACACAGCGTGACGACAGTGGTGCCGTGGACAGGGTCAACGTCTACGTCGATTTCGACGGTGATGGCCGCATCGGCTACAACTTCATGATCACACTCGCGGGCGGCATAGCCGACGCGACGATCAGCGACGAGTCGCGTTTTCGAAATGATTGGGATGGCAACTGGCAGCATGCTTCAAGCGAGGATGCCAGCGGCTGGTCGGCCGAATTCCTGATCCCGTGGCACATCGCGACGATGCGCGCGGTCGATGGCGACACCCGCACGATCGGCCTTTCCCTTGACCGGGTTATCGGCAGTACCGGCGAACGTATGTCGTGGCCCGCCATCAGTGGGCAGGAGTCTCGCTTCCTGTCCGCGTTCGAACGCATCGGCATCGCCAGCTACAGCCAATCGCTGTTCGCGATTACTCCCTATGTGGTCGGAATCCACGACCTGGTCCGCAACAGCAGCCACGCAGACGCGGGTGCCGATCTGTTCTGGAAACCGAACGGTAGCTTCCAGCTGAGCGCCACGCTGAACCCGGATTTCGCCCAGGTCGAAAGCGACGACCTTGAAGTAAATTTCAGTTCAGTCGAATCGTTTTTCAGCGACAAGCGTCCGTTCTTCACCGAAAACCAGAGCTATTTCGACGTGCCATTCGGATCGCTGAATGGTCGCAGCCGCCTGATCTACACGCGCCGCATAGGCGCCAGCGCGGACGACGGCAGCGTTGGTTCGGTCGATGCGGCGGTGAAGCTCAACGGCAGCGCCGGCGGCTACAACTACGGACTGTTCGCGGCCAGCGAAAGCGGCTCGGTCGGACGCGACTTTTTCGCACTGCGTGGTAGCCGTGATTTCGAATCGCAAGGCGTGGGCGCGATGGTGACCCGCGTCGACCGGCCATTCCTTGACCGCACCTCCACCGTCTACGAATTCGACCATCGATGGACGCCGACGCCGCAATGGTCGATCAAGAGCACCGCCGTCGCCACGCGGATCGACAGCCGCGGTCGCGACATCGATGACAGCGGCTTCCAGCTTCGCGTCGACTACGACAGCGGACAGGCGTGGCGCCACCAACTCTACGCGCTGCATTTGGGCAGCAACCTGCAACTGGGCGACTTCGGCTACCTGGAACGCAATAACCTCAACTACGTGCGCTACGAACTGGGCCGGCGAGTGACCGGACTGCCTGCCGATTCCGCCTATTCCGGGCACGACTGGAGCTACGCGGCATCACGGCGGGTCAACGACAACGGCAGGTTCCTGGCAGATGCCGCCTCTGTCAGTCGTTACAGCCAACGCCGGGACGGCGGCGACGAGCGCTTCGAGTTGGTTGGCTACACGCCGGGCCATGACGATCGCATCACCCGCGGCAATGGCGTGGTCGATGTTCCCGGCAAGTTCTTCGCGTTTTACCGGCGCTTCATGCCGCAGCAGGGCGACAGCCGATGGGCGTGGGAAGGTTCAGCACGATATGCGGCCGAAGGACTCGGTGGTCCGCGCAACGGCGGCGTCACGCTCCGCCTTGAACCGACCTGGCACGCCAGCGACCGCCTCAGCCACAGCGTTGGCCTGACCCTGACCCACGACCCTGACTGGCTGCTCTGGCGCGAAGACAACCTGCTCGGCACCTATCGGCAAAACCTCATCTCGGTCAGGGCCGGCAGCACTTGGCTGATCGACCAGCGCCAGCAAGTTCGACTGCGCCTGGAAGCCATTGGACTGGACGGCTCGCCGCAAACGGCCTGGCGTGTTGCCGACAACGGCAGGCCAGTCCAGTCGAACGACACCCTGCCCGCCATCAACGTGCGCAGGCTTGCCTTCCAGATTCGCTACCGTTACGAACTGGCGCCTTTGTCGTACCTGTACCTGGCCTACGTGCGTGGCGGGGAAACTTATGACGAACTGGTCGTCGACGAGACCGACGCATTCGGCGCGAGCCGCGCCTTCCGCGACGCCTTTGGACTGCGCGACAGTGAGCAATTCCTGGTCAAGCTGTCGTATCGTTTCGACTGATCCAAGCCATTCCCGCGCTGTCGCAGGCGGACACCACAAGCAAGGGCACTCGGGATAGACTGGCCGCCACCATTAAACCAATTCTTTGCGGGGAAACCATGACGGGACATTCACGATTGGGCATGTTCTTGCTGGCGATCCTGCTCTCGACGCTGGCGACGGCGTCGCAGGCGCAGCAGCCATCGCGGCTGGAACAGATGATGGGCAGCGAACGCTTCAAGCAGGCCGGCCTCGACCAGCAAAGCCCCGCACAGCTCCAGATATTGCAGGACTGGATCGTTGCCCACGGCGAAAATCTCGCCGAGGTTCAACCAGCTTCGGAAGCGGCTTCGGCAACCAGCGCGGCAACGACTTCCAAGCGTGGCTGGTTTGGTGGCAGCACGACGACCAAGAAAGCGGACGCACCCAGCAGCACGGTGATCAGCCGCATCGACGGCGAGTTCAGCGGCTGGCGCGGCAGTACAACGCTGCAACTGGAAAACGGCCAGCAGTGGCGCATCAAGGACGGCAGCTCGCTGTCGGTGCGCAACCCGCTCGATCGTCCGCAGGTGACGATCACGCCGGGCATGATCGGCGGTTGGTACCTGAAGGTGAAGGGTTACAACACATCGGCTTTGGTAGAACCCGCCAACTGAACATCGCTGTGCTTGCACCGTTGCGACGTGCTCGCTAACGTGACGACCATGGTCAAGCAAACCGAAAAGAACAGTGCCGAGAAACCCGGGCAGGTCGCGCAGTTCGAGCAATCGCTGGACGAACTCGAACAACTGGTCGCGAAGATGGAACACGGCGATCTTGGCCTCGACGACTCGCTGAAATCGTTCGAGCGTGGCATTACGCTTTATCGCGAATGTCAGACCGCGCTTGAGCAGGCCGAACTGCGGGTCAAGCAGTTGACCGATCCGGGCGACCCGGACTCGGCACGCGACTATCCCACCGAGCTGCCGTGACAGTCGGTGCGTTGACCGTCGACCCAGGGATACTCTGATCAACTCCGCACAGGCGTCACCGAACTGTCTTCGCGCAGATCAAGGCGCGGCGACGAAGACAGACTGGCTGTCTGTCGAGGCGGCGCAACGCGGATCTGCGCGAAGACAGTTTGGCCCCAACCTATTGAATTCAAATGAGGGGGTGATGTCAGCAAGGTCCTCAGATCGGCGCACGCGACTTGACCAGGCGGCCAGCCTGCACTGCCCCACGCACACCAATCTGCGAACCTTCCTGACATCATGCCGCGTGCGTGGAGTTGATCAGAGCATCCCTAGCAATGCCTGAACTGTCTGCTGAACTCATCGCGCTGTCGGCGCGATCAGACGACGCGCTCGCGGCTGCATTGCCCGACGAGAACCAGCCACCGATCGAGCTGCATCGGGCGATGCGCTATTCCGTACTCGGCGGCGGCAAGCGGTTGCGGCCATTGCTGGTCTACGCAACAGGGTTGGCGTTCTCGGCGCCATTGACGCGGCTCGATGCGGTCGCGGCAACAGTGGAAATCATCCACGCCTATTCGCTGATCCACGACGACCTGCCGGCGATGGACAACGACGACTTGCGCCGTGGCCGGCCGACTTGCCACGTCGCATTCGGCGAAGCGATGGCAATCCTCGCTGGCGATGCCTTGCAGGCGCTTGCCTTCGAGCTGCTCGCCAACGACGATGCCATCGAAGTCGATCCGGCGATTCGCGTGGCCATGCTGTGCACCCTCGCCCATGCGTGCGGCTCGGTCGGCATGGCCGGTGGGCAGGCGTTCGATCTCGCCGCTGTCGGCCAGAACCTGTCCGCGCAGGAACTCGAGCGCATGCACGTGCACAAGACCGGAGCGTTGATCCGCGCATCGATCCGGCTTGGCGCACAAGCCGCTGGCTGCGTCGATGAGGAAAAACTCGACGCGCTGGATCGCTACGGCCATTGCATCGGCCTGGCCTTCCAGATTCGCGACGACATCCTCGATATCGAAGGCGACAGCGAGCAACTGGGCAAGACCGCCGGCAAGGACGTGGCCGCGAACAAGCCAACCTACCCCGCGATCCTTGGTCTCAAGCCCTCGCAAGCGCAGCTGCGCGAGCTGACCGAGCAGGCCTTGGCTGCGATTGAGCCACTCGGCGAGGCTGCCGCACAGTTGCGCGAGCTGGCCGTCTTCGTTGCCGAACGCCACGCCTGAGTAAGAACGCGGCATGGTGCTATCTGAAGCCACTGTAACGGCTGGAATGTCCACCCGAACATAGGTTTGTCGTCATCCTCGCGAAAGCGGGGACCCATTTTGATTTTGCCGTTGATTCAGCAAATTACCGAAGATCAAAATGGATTGACCAGCCTCTGGCTGTTGAAGAGCGCCTCTGCCTTCGCAGGAATGACGTAGGTGACGAGTTGTCGTGCGCTGGAGCCAACTTCTCCGTTGCGAATCCAAGCTCAATCATCCATGCCTTCCGGCCCAAGGCAGGCGCGGCCGGAGTCTTTACACTTTGAGGGTGCATTTAACTCTGGAGTGTTTGATGGACCGTCGCTTTTCACTCGCAGCCGCGCTGCTGCTGGCCCAGTTCGCCCTCGTTGATGCTCATGCCGCAATGCCCGCTGGCGACAGCCGCGTGTTGCGCTTCCCTGATGTCTGCGGCGATCAGATCGCCTTTGTGCAGGCTGGCGACATCTACACGGTCGGCGCCAGTGGCGGGCTTGCCATTCGACTGACCAGCCACGAAGGCCAGGAGTTGTACCCGAAGTTTTCGCCCGATTGCCGCTGGATTGCGTTTTCCGGTGAGTACGACGGTACTCGACAGGTCCACGCGATTCCCGCCGCCGGCGGCCAGCCGCGCCAACTGACCTGGTACAACGATGTCGGCGCGCAACCACCGCGTGGCGGCACCGACTATCGCGTGCTCGACTGGACGCCCGATGGCAAGAACATCCTGTTCCGCGCCAATCGTGTCGCCACCGACGATCGAGGTGGCCGTCCATATCTGGTGCCGCTGGATGGCGGCATGGAAACACCGTTGGCCGTTCCGGAAACCGGCGGCGGCATGTTGTCGCCGGATGGCAACACCTTCGTCTACACGCCGATCGATCGCGATTTCCGCAGTTGGAAACGCTATCGCGGCGGTCGCGCGCAGGATGTCTGGACTTACGACCTGGTCGCCAACACCAGCAAACGCCTGACCGACAATCCGGCCAGCGACAACCAGCCGACGTGGGTTGGCGACACCGTTTATTTCACCTCGGATCGCAACTACACGATCAACCTGTTCTCGATGTCGCCGACCGGTGGCGAGGCGAAGCAGCTCACCCACTTCACCGATTTCGACGTGCTCTGGCCCAGCGCCGGCAAGGATGCGATCGTGTTCGAGAACGGTGGCGCGATCTGGCGCTTCGATCCGAAAACCCAACAAGCCACTCAATTGCCGATCCGGGTCAGCGGCGATTTTGCCCAGACCGTGCCGCAATGGAAAAACGTGGCCGCGCAAGTGGAATCGTTCGATGTTGACGCTGCCGGCAACACGGTCCTGTTTGGCGCCCGTGGCGAGCTGTTCCGCTACGACATTCCGCGCAAGGAAGCACGCAATCTGTCGCTGACGCCGACGGCGCGCGAAATTGGCGTCACCCTGTCGCCCGATGCGAAGACGGTCGCCTACCTTTCCGATGCGACCGGCGAATACGAAATCTGGCTGCGACCCGTCGCCGGTGGCGATGCGCGACAACTCACCCGCGACGGCGGCATCTGGCGCTTTCCGCTGAACTTTGCCCCCGATGGCAAGCACATCGCCTATGCCGACAAGCAGCAGCGCCTGCGCGTAGTGGATGTTGGCAACGGCAATACCACCGACATCGATACCGGCAAGCGCGACGACATTACCGAGTACACCTGGTCGCCCGACGGACAATGGTTGGCCTACACGCTGGAAGACGACAACGGCTTGAACCGGATCTGGTTGCACTCGCTTTCACAAGGCAAGCACTGGCCAGTCACGGAAGCGACCAGTGGAGCAAGCAGCCCTGCCTTTGATCCGAAGGGACGCTGGCTGTATTTCCTTTCCAACCGCGACTACAACCTGCAATTCAGCGCCTACGAACAGAACTATCTGTACATCAACGCGACTCGCATCTATGCGGTCAGCCTTGCCAGCAATGGCCCGGTGCTTTATCCCGAAGCTGATGGCGAGAAGCCAGATGCCACGCTTAGCGCGAAAAAGCCGAACGACAAGCCGGCCAAACCAGAGCCGCTGCGCATCGATCCCGAAGGAATGATCGGTCGCGTCCAGGTGCTGAAAGCGCCGGCCGGCAGCTATCCATCGATGAAAGCGGGCGACAACGCCGTGTTCTATCTTGAGGCGACTGGCAGTGGTCGCGGTATGGGCGGCATGGATCTCAACATGATCGGCCTGGATTCCGAAAAGGAAATCAATCTCGCCCACGGCATCACCGGCTTCAAGGTGATTGGCGAAGGCAAGCAGGTGCTGGCTCAGCAGCGCGACAAGTTCGCCGTACTCGACGCCAAGGCCGATCAGGATTTCACCAAGGCCACGCTCGACCTCACCCAATTGCAGGTACTGGTCGATCCGCAGCAGGAGTGGAAACAGGAATTCGCCGATGCGTGGCGGATTCTGCGCGACTGGTTCTACGACCCCGGCATTCATGGCGGTATCGAACGCTGGACTGCCGTCCGTGATCGCTATGCCGCGTTGATCCCCTACGTCGCCAGTCGACAGGATCTGGACTACGTGCTGCAGGAACTGGTTGGCGAAGCAAACGCCGGCCATGTTTATGTGCAGCAGGGCGACGAACCCAAGGTGGAACGTCGTCCCGGCGGTTTGCTAGGCGCGAAAATCGAAGCCGACGCCAGCGGCTATTTCAGGATCGCGAAAATCTACGATGGCCAGAACTGGGACAAGGCAACGCGTTCGCCGCTGACCGAAGCCGGTGTGTCGGTGAACGATGGCGACTACATCATCGCCGTCGATGGCGTGGATGCGCGCAGCGTCAAGAACTTCTACGAACTGCTGCAGAACAAGGGCGATCGCATGGTCAGCCTGCGCGTCAACGACAGCCCATCGGAGAGTGGCGCGCGCGAGGAGCGCGTCAAGACGATCACGTCCGAGCAAAGCTTGCGTTATCGTGACTGGGTGGACGAACGCCGCGCCATTGTCGACAAGCTTTCCGATGGCCGCATCGGCTACATCCACGTACCGAACACCTCGGCCGAAGGCAACAAGGAACTGTTCCGTGGCCTGCTCGCCTACCACGGCAAGGATGCGCTGATCATCGACGACCGTTACAACGGCGGTGGCTTCATTCCCGATCGCATGGTTGAACTGCTTTCGCGACAACCGCTCAACTACTGGAAGCGCCGCGGCTTTGATCCGGCACCGACACCGCTTCTGTCTCATGCCGGCCCCAAGGCCATGCTGATCAACGGGCTTTCCAGTTCCGGCGGCGATGCATTACCGTACTACTTCCGCAAGCTGGGACTCGGCAAGATCATCGGCACCCGCACCTGGGGTGGTCTGATCGGCATCTCCGGCAACCCCGGCCTCGCCGATGGCGGCAGCGTGCTCGCCGCCACGTTCCGTTTCATGGATACCGACGGCAAGTGGGCCGTCGAGAACGAAGGCGTCAGCCCGGATATCGAAGTCATCGACCGCCCCGAACTGCTTGCCGCCGGAAAGGACCCAAGCATCGAGAAAGCGGTGGAAGTGTTGTTGCAGGAATTGCAGACCAAAACACCGAAGACACCCGTCGCGCCAACAGCGCCAATCGATTTCGGTGATCCGAAGGCGTCGGCGCAATAGTGAATACGTAGCGCGAAATCTTCGTCGTGTCTATCTTTCGTCAATGTCGAGGCGCGGCCGGCTCAGCTTTGGCGTGAGTCGAAAACCAACAACCTCGTCATTCCCGCGAAAGTGGAGGCGCTCTTCCGGTGCGAGCGACTCAAATTGACGGAAGCGCGGAACCCCAAATACTCGTCATTCCTGCGAAGGACTATTTTTGGTCGGCTGAGCGATTTCCTTGCGAACTTTCCCGGACAGCAGTGCGCTTTCGCGGGAATGACGACAGGGATCGTTGCGACGCTGTTGAATCGCGGCGCACTATGCTGTCCCAAATGCGATCCAACATCAGCGAAGGACACATGGGAAAGGCAAGCAACTGGGCACGATTCTCGGCAATGACGGTCGGCGCCATATTGATAGTCGGCGCACAGGCAGCACTCGCCATCAATGTTTCGCTGGCCCTGCCACCGGGTGCGCCAACTCAACTCGTTCTTCAACCGGGCGAGTCAACAACGATCTCGATCGACTTCACCAATCTCGACTCGTTCGCGGGCACTGGCAACGGGCGGGCCCGCAACAATCTGGTCGGCCTTGGGACTCGCTGGACCCTCACCCCGGTCGATTTCACCTACTGCGGCTTTCCGCAACCCGGTGGTGGGCCGGGAATCGAGCTTCCGGTTGAGCTGCAAGCGAACCAAACCTTGCGCTGCGACTACACCTTGGTGCGTGAACCAACGACGTATGTTGATGGCTACCTGACCATCTGCACCGGTCCGCAGTCAAACCCGACCACCTCCTGCTCCCAACCCGCCGTGTTGGTGGTCGGCACCCTGCCCGACATAGGCGTGTCGGTCTCGCAAGTCGGCGCGCCAGCGGCTACCACTGGCGAAACCATGTTTCGCATCGACCTGTCGAACGCGGCAGTCGTGCCGACGTCGGAATCGAATCTGTATACCTCTTGCCAATTCACAGGCGCGACCAATCCATCGCTAACCATGCCGTACTCCATCGACCTCGGATTTGCCGGTGCCTGCCTTTCCGTTACGGCCCGCCTTTGCAACACTGACTTTCCGATTACACACCACGGCTGGGAACTGAAGGTTCCATCGATCCCTGCCGGCGGCTCGACATCGTGCCTGGTGAAACTGCGTCTGCGTGATCCAGCAGGCCCGGCGATTGCCGATCGCTTTGCAAGCTGGCTTTTGTATCCATTTCCGCCTGGCCATCCGATTCCGCTGATGCACGTGGCGACGTTGCCCATGTCCGGACAGGGCTACGACATGAATCCCTCGAACAACGTCGCCAACTTCACGCTTGCACCCATCGGAACACCCGCAACGGCTGTCCCCACTGGAAACTGGCGACTGCTCGCCGCCCTGGCATTACTGCTAGCCATGCTCGGTAGCTATCGCCTGCGACGCCTGATTTGATCGGCGCAGCGTGATCAGCGTTACTTGATCAACCGCAGTGTCAGTGGATAGCGGTAGTAGGTGCCATTGTTGGCGTTGACGGTCGCGATGATTGTCAGCACGAACCAGCCGAGGAACACCACCACGCCGACCGGCCACGCGATCAGCAGGCCAATGCCAAATGTCAGGATGATCAGCAGCAGCAAGGCCACCCCGACCAGCAGCACGGTGATGTTGAAATTGAGTGCTTCCTTGGCCTGGTCGGCGACGAACGGCATGGTGTCGCGCTTGATCAACCAGACGATCAGCGGGCCAATCACCATGCCGATGCCGGTAAGGAACGCGCTGAACGCGCTCAGATGGCCAAACATCGCCCAGGTGCGCTCATCACTGCTCGGCACCACCACTTCAGGAACCTGATCGGTCGTCTCGTTCATTGCGATCTCCAGTTGTTCAACGATAGCGATCAATTTGCGCCCGATGGCCGCGTGATTCAAGCGCTGGAAGTCACGGAGGTCTGTACATTCCTGATGATCGACCGTTTGGCGTCCAGCAATCCTTCATTGCGGTGTAATGTATATTTACCAGAGCAGATGCTGGCACTGCCTAGCTCGCCGTTGCGACGTTGCCGATTGGTCCATCCCCATGGATTGCACCTCAACTCTTCGAGGATCACCCGATGAAATTGACTTCGTTGAGGAAATGGGCGCTTCTTCTGCAATTGGCCTGCGCCTCCCCGACAGTCCTCGCAATCAACTACGAGCTGACGTTGCCCGATGGAAATGCGGCGCATATCCCGTTAATGCCTGGCGAATCCGGCAGTTTCACATTCGATATTCGCAATCTCGATACCGAAGCTGGAACTGCCATCGGCTGGGGTCGCATAGACGATGGGCAAGGCTTGTACACCTTCGGACTCAGTCAACAAGCAGGATGCGGTCAGCCGCGACGTACAAGTTCCGCTTATTTCGCCTTGCAATGGACTTTCCCCGTTGCATTGGACACGGGGGAGACGAAACGTTGTATATATCCCATCACCCGCCCTGCCGCATCGCTACGGACCGCACGCTTCTATCCCTGCGTCGGACAGAACGTCAGCGGTGCCGTGACCTGCAACAGTGTCCAGCCACAGCTCGTCATGGGCACCTTGACTGACATTGCGTTCAGCCTGTCGCCGATTGCGGAACTGTCGCCCGGTGCCAACGACAAGATCGTCAAGATTACGGTTCGCAACCTCTCGGAAGTCGATGTAGGATCGTTCAAGCTCGCCACAGCGTGTACAGGCACTCCATGGAACGAATTGCCTTACGCGCTCGAAGGAAATTTTCCGGGTGCGTGTCCGTTGGTGCAGCTCAATCCCGGTTGCACGTACGACGCACAGTTTGGCGTACCACCTCCGGTTATCAACTGGTTGGTGGGTGTTTCGCCCACACCTGCTTACGGAGAGTCTTCATGCCTAGTCAGGATGCGTTTCAGGCAACCCCTGTTTGCACAGGTCGTCGACACACTGGAACTTCGCCGGCCGCAACAGGATCGCTTCCCTCCGATTCCGCTGCCGCAGCCGGCATACGCCGAGGGACGTGATGTGAATGCCGGCAATGATGGTCGCACGCCATTTGGCGCGATCCCGATCGTTGCGACGCCCGTGCCGTCGGCCGGCCGGATCGCGCTGGCAGCATTGATGTTGACCTTGATCGCGCTCGCTGCTTTGCGTTATGGCCGCCAGACACGTCGCGAGTAGCGAATCGCTCCGCTGCGACGATTCACTCGCCAGCAACCATCATCCGATCAATCAGCATCGACCCAATCGAGATATGCGAGCGGCGGTCGATGTCGTTGCCGATGGCGACGATGCCCTGGTACATCTGCTTGAGGTTCGAGGCGATGGTGATTTCCTCGACCGGGTAGGCGATTTCGCCGTTTTCGACCCAGAAGCCGGCCGCGCCGCGTGAGTAGTCTCCGGTCAATACGGACACGCCCTGCCCCATCAATTCGGTGACGAGCAAGCCGGTGCCCATGCGGCGGATCATGGCGTCGAAGTCGTCGTCGCCCGTGCTGACCAGCAGGTTGTGTACGCCACCGGCGTTGGCAGTGGTTTGCAGGCCCAACTTGCGGGCGGAGTAGCTGCCGAGGATGTAGCGCTGCAACACACCGTTGCTGACCAGGTCGGCATCGCGCGTGGCGACCCCATCCGCATCGAAGTTGCCGGAGCCCTGCCCGCGCATCAATCGTGGACGCTCGGTGATCTGCATGAAGTCGGGAAAGATTTTCGTTCCCACCGAATCGAGCAGGAAACTGGCGCGTCGATAGAGCGAGCCGCCACTGACCGCTGCCAGCACAGAGCCGATGAGACCGCGTGCGAGTTCGGGCACGAACAAGACCGGTGCCTCGCGCGTGCTGAGCGAGCGTGCATCCAAGCGTGCGACGGCGCGCTCGGCGGCGCGGCGGCCGATGGATTCGGGCTCGGCGAAGTCGCTGGCAGCGCGAACGGCGTCATACCAGAAGTCGCGCTGCATGCCGTCGCCGTGTTCGGCAATCAACGCACAAGCAATCGAATGTCGGGTATCGCGACCGGCAGCGAGGAAGCCGCGTGAGTTTGCTTCGGCCGACCACGATGAGCCTACCTGTACTGACGCGCCTTCGGAATTGCTGATTCGTGCATCGTGCCTGCGACCGGCGTCTTCGATGCGCGTGGCAAGTTCGATCGCTTCCTCGGGGGTGATGTCCCACGGGTGCCACAAGTCGAGGTCAGGAAAATCCTGCGCCATCAGCTCCGCATCGGCGAGGCCGTTGGCCGGGTCCTCTTCGGTATAGCGGGCAATCGCGCAGGCCTGCTCGATGGTTTGTTCAATCGAATCGGGGGCGAGGTCGGCTGTGCTCGCAGAGCCCTTCCGATGGCCAAAGTAGACCGTCACGGCCAAACCACGGTCGCGATTGCGGGTAATGGTTTCAACTTCGCCGAGCCGCACATTCACGTCGAGACCGGCATCGATGGTCGCCGATACATCGGCATCGCTGGCGCCACGCGCGCGGATGCGCTTGAGCACGTCCTCGCAAATTCCGGCGAGGCGTTCGTGCTCGTTCGCGCCTGCCTGGGACAGCGGATTTTCGATGGATGGAAGTTTGGGCGTCACGGATCGGGTCACTTTGCTATGCTTTTTCAATGAATGACGAAGAACAGGAAGTCCAGTGGGATGGCCCCAGCCGCAGCCAGCTGCGTCGCGAGGCCATTGATGTGTTCAAGCTGGCGGAGAGCCTCGCCCTGCTGAGCGACGCGCAATTGCAACACGTGCCGCTGGACGCCTTCATCCTTGAAGAGGTGTTGCGCGCGCGCAGCATCACCGCGCAGATCGCACGCAAGCGGCAGACGCAGTTCCTAGCCAAGAAGATGCGCCAGCTCGAAACGGATGAGCTTGGCGCGATCCGTGCCGCGCTGGAACACGACCGTGCCGACTCACGTCGCGACACGGCTGAACTGCATCGCCTGGAAGCGTGGCGCGCTCGCATGCTGACCGAAGGTGACAGCGCACTCGGCGAATTCATTGCCCAGCATCCGGGTGCCGATCGCCAGCGCCTGCGCCAGTTGGTGCGCCAGGCAACGCAGGAAAGCGAAGCGAACAAAGCGCCTCGCGCGTTTCGCGCACTGTTCCGGGAATTGCGAGACGCGGCGGCTGGAATAAAAGAATTTCCGTAGCGTCGGGGAACCCGGTCACACAGCCGTACCGCCGACCGTCATCGCATCGATGCGCAAGGTTGGCTGGCCAACGCCAACCGGCACGCTCTGGCCATCCTTGCCGCAGACGCCGACGCCGGCGTCCAGTTGAAGGTCGTTACCGATCATCGAGACGCGGTTGAGTATTTCCGGGCCGGAGCCGATCAAGGTCGCGCCTTTCACTGGCCGGGTCACCTTGCCGTCTTCGATCAGGTAGGCCTCGCTGGCCGAAAACACGAACTTGCCGCTGGTGATGTCGACCTGGCCGCCGCCGAAATTGACCGCGTAAAGCCCGCGCTGCACCGAGCGGATGATTTCCTCGGGCGCGCGCTCGCCGGCCAGCATGTAGGTGTTGGTCATGCGCGGCATTGGCAGGTGCGCGAATGATTCGCGGCGGCCATTGCCAGTACTGGCGCCGCCCATCAGCCGCGCATTCATCTTGTCCTGCATGTAGCCCTTGAGGATGCCATCCTCGATCAGCGTGGTGCAGTTGGTCGTGCTGCCTTCATCGTCGATCGACAGCGATCCGCGCCGACCCGCGAGCGTACCGTCATCGACGATGGTGACGCCCTTGGCCGCGACGCGCTGACCGATACGACCGGAAAACGCTGACGTGCCCTTGCGATTGAAGTCGCCCTCCAGGCCGTGTCCTATCGCTTCGTGCAACAGCACACCGGGCCAGCCCGGGCCCAATACCACGGTCATCGAACCGGCCGGTGCATCGACCGCTTCGAGATTGAGCAGGGCCTGCCGAACCGCTTCGCGAGCGAATTCAAAGCAGCGGCCACCTTCGATCAATTCGGGATAGGTGTAACGACCGCCACCACCGGAACTGCCCGATTCGCGACGGCCATTCTGTTCGGCAATCACCTGCACGTTGAGTCTCACCAGCGGACGCACGTCAGCAGCCAGCGTGCCGTCCGACGCTGCGATCAGAATCGTTTCCAGCGATGCCGCAATGCTGACGATGACCTGATTGACGCGCGGATCGAGCGAACGGGCGAACACGTCGACTTCGCGCAGCAAGGTGATCTTGGCAGCGCTGTCCAGACTATCGATCGGGTCGTTCGCCGCGTACAGCGCACTTCCGCGCGCCATCGCCAGTGGCTTTCCAACCCCGTTGCTGCCAGCTTGTGCAATCGCACGCGCGGAACCTGCCGCTTCAAGCAGCGCCGGCAACACGATCTCGTCGGAATAGGCGAAACCGGTTTTCTCGCCAGCGACGGCACGCACGCCAACGCCTTGTTCGATCGAATGCGCGCCATCCTTGACGATGCCGTCTTCGAGCAGCCACGACTCACTGCGCGAATGCTGGAAATACAGATCGGCCGCATCAACCGACGGACCAACGAGGCGCGAAAACACCCGATCAAGATCGCTGGTGGACAAGCCGCCGGGACGCAGCAGCCGCTGTTCGGCCTGGTCAATCAAGTCGTTCATCGAATGTCCAACAACAAGGGAAGCACACACGATGAGGCCGCGAGGCGCGGGAAACAACCCATCGTCTCGTCATTCCTGCGAAGGCATACTGCTGTCCGAGATGTTTTGGCGGCACGCGGCGCGAGCGCACGCGCCGGTGCGAAGAATTCAGCGTGGCACGCAGTGCGTCGCAGGTAGCAAAACGGTACTTGCGTATCTCCACTAGCCGCGACTCGACCATACGTTGCAGCCCGGCACGCGCAGCGCGCCGGGACCGCGCGACGCGAGCCAATCGGTTCGCAATCCGATCTTCGTCCGGTCCCGTCCAATCCGGTCCAATCCCGGCGCGCTGCGCGTGCCGGGCTACGGTTTCCACCTTCGCAGGAATGACGAGGCTTCAGGTTTCGGCGCGTCTGCAAATTTGAGTCTCCGCGAGCGCCAAGACATCGAACGCGAACCGCATCCACGGTTTCAGCGCATGACCTGGTCCCCAAGCCGGTTCATCCGACGCAGCCCAGATGGCATAAAAGAACGCCGGTTATGGCCGTTCGGGCCGTG
>JBBSLA010000028.1:0-27279 GCA_038255665.1 Lysobacterales bacterium
CCACCGGAAAGCTGGTTGGGATACAGATCCTTCTTGCCGACGATCTGGAAGCGATCAAGCAGATCGGCGACGCGAGCGGCGCGTTCCTTCGCCGGCACGTCGCGATACTGCAAGGGCAGATCAAGGTTCTCCCAGACCTTCAGATCGTCGATCAAATGGTAGTGCTGGAAGATGAAACCAATCTTCTCGCGCTGCAGGTCCTGGCGCTGTCGCGCGCTGAGTTTCTCGACGGCGATATCGTCGAATACATAGCTGCCTTCGAATTCCGAATCCATCAGTCCCAGCACGTTGAGCAGCGAACTCTTGCCCGCACCGGATGGCCCCATCACGCTGATGAACTCGCCCTCGGCGATGTCGAGGTTGATGTTGCGCAGCACCCAGGTACGGCCACCGGCCAATGGATACGATTTCTGGATATTTTCTAGTTTGATCATGTCGGTGTAGTCCGCGTGGATTGAGTTCTGTTTCGGTGGCGCGCGCACCAACTATTCGCTGCGCAGCGCCGCCGCCGGATCGATCGACGCTGCGTATCGTGCTGGCAACCAGCACGCGAACAGCGTCGTCGCGGTGAGCACGACAGCGGCGATGAAGAATACCGATGCGTCGGCGAGCGTCGCTCCGAACAGCAGACTGGAAATCAGCATCGCGCAGCCCGCTGACAGCACGACGCCGCCGATAAGGCCAATGGCCAGCAATCGCGTGCCGCGACGCATCACATCGCGGCGCACGCGGCGCGGACTCGCGCCGAGTGCAATACGCACGCCGAACTCGCGCGTGCGTCGAGCCACATACATCGCGATCACGCCATGCAGGCCGATGGCGACCAGCAGCAATCCGATCATGCCGAGTGCCGTGGAGACCATGCCGGCAATGCGCTGGGGCAACAGGGACAACGACAGCACATCAGTCATCGGGCGTACCTGGCTGGGCGGCAGCAAGGGATCGACGGCGCGCAATGCATCGCGTAACTGCGTTGCCAACGTGCCTGCCGGCAGCGACGTTTCGACAATCAGCGAGGTCTCTGCGCGCGGCCACTGGCTGAGCGGCAGAAACATGAATGGCTGCGTGCTTTCGCCAAGCGATGAATATTTGCCGTTTGGCACCACGCCGACAATCGTCAATGTCATTGCCTCATCGCCAGAATCGAACGGAAAGCTGCGACCGAGTACATCGCCGTCGGGCGCAAGCAGATGGGCGAGCTCTGCGTTCACCACGCAAACACGGGCCCCACTGGGCAGGTCGTGATCATCGAAGGCGCGTCCCTGCACAGTGACGCCGAGCGTCGAAAAATACGTCGGCGATACCACATTTGCGGAGGGTGTCAGCGGTTGGTCCGAGCCCTTGCCAGCGCGAAAACTGCCGAACTCCATCTGGCTCAAATCCATCGGCACTAGCGCCGTGAGCGCGGCGTGGCTGACCCCGGGGATGATTTGGACTTTGCTCACCAGTTGCTGCTGCGCTTGCAGTTGTCGCTCCTCGACGTAGCCGCTGGGCTCAAGGTTGAAGTCGGCTGCCAACAGTTTCTGCGGATCAAAGCCGGGGTCGATCTCAGCAGCGCGCTGCAACGCACGCGCGAACAGCCCACCGCTGATCAGCAGCACCATCGTGAACGCGACCTGCGCGACGACCAGTGCGCCAGCGAGTCGCGACCGTGAGCCCGTGACTTGGCGGCCGACCAACGCATTGCCCGCTTTCGGGGCGCTGCGCGAAACGCGCAGCGCAGGCAGCAGGCCAAACACGAGAGCAGTGACGGCGCTGCACGCAAGGGCGAACAGCAATGCATTCGCGCTGACCGGGATGTCGATGGCAATCGGTATCGGCGTCGGCAGATCAACATGCGCGAGCAGCTGGCAGGTCCAGATGCTGAGCAGTACGCCGGTGGTGCCAGCGGCGAGCGACAGCAAGGCACTCTCCGTCATCAACTGAGCAATCACACTGCGTCGGCTCGCACCGAGCGCAAAGCGCACGGCAATTTCGTGGCGTCGACTCTCGCCGCGTGCGAGCAACATCGACGCGACGTTCACGCAGGCCACCAGCAGGATCAACAAGATCAATACGGTTAGCACTCCGGAAAACGCCATCAGGCCACCGCGCATCTCGCCCGGCACACCGCGCAATGGCGTCGCCGTGACTGCGTTGCGCGCGTGGTCGCTGCGTAGCGATGGCGGATATTCGCGGGCAAGTTGACTCGAAATTGCTGAAAGCCGCGTCTGCGCGATGGCAGACGTGGCGCCATCTGCGAGACGTGCACCGAGCATCAGCCACGAGGACTCGCGTTGATCGAGCAGGCGCTTCGAGGCTGGCAGCAACAACGGGCGTTGCGTCACCGGCACGAAGAACTCCGGCGAGATCAATGCAATCGTCCCGCGAAATTCGCGCGGTGCAACGCCCACCAGGGTGAACATGCTCCCGTTGATGGAAACCGGCTTGCCGACTATCGACTCATCGTCATTGAAATATTTTCGCCATGCTGCATAAGTCGCAACGGCAACCGGCGGCGCACCGGCGCGAGCGTCGTTCGTTCCCAGCATCCGCCCGCGCCAGGCCGGCACCTTGAGGGCATCGAAATAGTTGCCACTGACGAGGAGACCCATCGCGCGCTGCGGCAGGCCGGTGCCACCAACGTTCAGTGCTTCGAGTCGATAGGCGAAAAGCTCGGCAAACGATTTCGATTGCGCGGTGAAATCCTCGAAGTCCGGATACGAGAATGTCTGGAATCCTTGGCCATTGTGCGTCCCGCCCAGTTCGACAAGATCCTGTGGCGCGCCGATGCCGCGCACCGGCGAAAGCAGCAGTGTGTCGATCACACTGAACAAGGTCGTGCTAGCGCCAATGCCAATGGCGAGCGAGAGAATCGCCGCAATCGTGAAGGCAGGCCTGGCAACCAGGTTGCGAATCCCATGGCGGATATTGCGGATCAAATGGTCAAACATGGTTTTTCCTATCACTCGTTGTTGGTGACGTAAGGCTTCTGTGAGAGACACGCGTGATGCGCGCGTTAGGTGCGTGCGCGCAGGCCGTAGCGAAAATCGCGGATCAAGGTGTCGAACATGAGCGGCTCCTCATTCCTGACGCAACGCAACCATCGGATCAACGCGCAGCGCACGGCGCGCCGGTATCAATGCGGCAGCGATGACGGCGAGCAGCAGCACGCCAGCGACGCCGAAGTAGATGAGTGGATCGGCGGCGGTGCCGGTGATCACCATGCTGTCGAGTGCGCGTGCAAAGACCAGCGCCAGTGGAGTGCCGATGGCGATGCCGATCAGTACCTGGATCACACCTCGGCGCAGCACCATGCTGAGCACGCCGCGCGTGTTCGCACCAAGCGCGCGACGCACGCCGATTTCGCGGGAGCGTTGTGCGACATCGAAGGCGAGCACGGCGTAGATGCCGGCAACCGCCAGCAGCAATGCAATCGCCGCAAATACAGCAAACAGATCGGCCAGGATGTCGCTGCCCCAGAACACGCTGTCCCGCCACTCGCTCATTGGGCGCAACCAGTACACCGGCAAGTCTGCGTCAACCGCGCGCACCGCGTCCTGGAAGCCGTTGGCAAGCGCGCTCACATCGCCGTCGCCGCGCAAGGCTACGCTCACGAACGATGGTGGGTTCTGCGCAATCGGACGGAACACGTTGCCATCTCCGCGATGCGCCGCAATGGTGACGTGGTTGGCGAGATAGTCCGCTTGCAGGCTGTTACTGACCACGCCGACAACCTCCAGCCATTGGCTGGATTCGTCCTTGGGCGAAAGGCGCACGCGTTTTCCGATCGCGCTTTGTCCGGGCCATGCAGCCTCGGCGAGGCTGGCGCTGACGACGGCTACGGGGACCGCGTCGGCGTTGTCGCGCGCGTCGAACATTCGCCCTTCGCGCAATGCAATCCCGTATACGTCGAAGAAGCCGTTGTTGACGCTGGACGCCCAGGCTTGCGGAAAGTGCGCGTCGCGGTCCGTCGGGTCACCGACCTTTCCATACTCCTGCCGCTCGTAGCCCGATAGCGGCAAGGCGCTTGCGAACGCAACTGCGCTCACTCCCGGCAGGGCTGCGAGGCGCGGCTGCAACGCATCGACGAAACGTTCGCGCGATGCGTTGTCTGGATAGCTTGATGCGAACAGCCCGATGCGGCCGGTCAACACGCCATCAACGGTAATGCCGAGTGGCGTTTCCTGCGCGGTGATCGAACTGCGAATGGCGACGCCCGATCCAACCAGCAGCACCATGCAAAGCGCCACCTCGCCAGCGACCAGCACGCGAGACAACTTGCTGCGTTCGCCGATACCACCGCCCTGACGCAACACGCTTTGTACATCGACACGACCGGTTCGCAGCGCTGGCAGCAACCCGGCCGCGAGTGCCGACAACAATGCAATGCCGCCCGCGAACAAGACATCGCGCAGGTCGGTCGAGCGGTCCAGCCAGTACGGCATTTGCGCGGGAGTGGATTGCATGAAGCGATCCATCAGGTTCGATGCGATCGTGGCACCGAGCCAACCCAACGCGGTCGCGCACAGCGAAATGATGATGGTCTCGGCCAATACCTGCACGATCAGCCGCCGCCGACTGGCACCGAGCGCAGAACGCACCGCCAGCTCACGCGTGCGCGTCGCGAAACGCGCCATCACCAGGCTGGCGACATTCGCGCAGGCGATCAGCAGCACCAGCAGCACCGCGACGAACATGGCGGTACTGGCGGCCTTGACCTGCGGCTGGATGAATTCGTCGGCAAACGGTTGCAGCTTTGCGGCGTCGCCTCGCAGTGGCTCGCTGCGTTCGGTCGCCAGCACCTTGACCATGCCTGCGAAATCCGATTTCGCCTGGGCAATCGATTCGCCATCGCGCAGGCGACCAAACGCCTTCACTTGCTGCGCCGCATCGCTGGCGGCAAACGCGCGATCGCTCGAAAGCGGCATCCAGATCGATTCGGCCACCGGAAACGCGAAACGCTCGGGCATCACGCCGATCACCGATGTCGGCTTGCCGTTGATACGCATCTGCCGCCCGACCACGTTCGGGTCGGCATTGAACTGCAATTGCCACACGCGCTCGCCGATCAAGGCTACTGGCGCTGCGCCCTTGCGGGAATCTTCTGCAGTGAAGCTGCGACCCAACGTTGGCTGTGCGCCCAGCGTGAAGAATGCGTCGTCGCTCACCCACGCGCCGGACAATCGTTCCGGCGGTCCATCGATACCGCCCAGGTTCATCGTCCCGACCGAATACGCTGCAAGCGAACGCAACGATTGCTGGCGATCGCGCAGGTCCAGCCAATCGATCAAGGGCACTGTGAGATTGCGCCTGCCGGTTTCGCTGTCTGTGTATTGAACGTGGACGAGTTCGTCAGCCATGGGAAACGGCAGCGGCTTGAGCGCGTAGATGTTGATCGCGCCGAACATGAAGATCGCCAGGCCAATACCGGCACCCAGCATCAATACCGAGACGCCAGTGAAAACCGGGCTGCGCGCCAGGGCGCGGAAAGCAAAACGCAGGTCGTGGATCATTCGAGTATCCCCGGAATTACTATGGATGAAAGGTGGCAACCGGCCAAGCTCGCCGTCGTTCCTGGCATGCGTTGCTGAATCGAGTTAATATTCGATTCGTACAAATTGGACAATTTGCTCATGAAAACAATCTCCGCCAGTGAGGCCAAACAATCCTTTGCGAGCGTGCTCGATGCAGCGGTTCGCGAACCGATCGTGATCCAGCGCCATCAGCGCGATGCGGCGGTGGTGCTTTCGATCCAGGAATACCAGCGACTCGCTCGCTTGAACGTCGGCGAGTTCCAGCGCTACTGCGACAGCGTCGGCAGCAAGGCCGCGCGAAAGGGAATGACCGAGTCGGTGTTGGCAGACCTGCTTGCTGACGATGACTGAGCAGCGGCTGGTACTCGACACCAATGTCCTGGTCAGTCGATTGCTTTTCCCAAAGGGGACCGCTGCACGCGCTGTCGACCGCGCGCTGGAAGTCGGCGTGCTGCTCGCATCCACCGCGACGCTGGCGGAACTGGTCACCGTACTGAGTCGGCCTAAGTTCGACCGATACGTCTCGATCAAGGATCGAAAGCAATTCCTGCAACTGCTCGGCGGACTCGTTCGCACCATTCCGATCAGCCATCGGATCAGCGCATGTCGCGACCCCAACGACGACAAGTTCCTGCATGTCGCCTTGAATGGAGAGGCACAAACCATCATCACCGGTGATCGCGACCTGCTCGCGCTGCATCCCTTCCATGGCGCCGCCATCGTGAGCCCTGCGACTTTTCTTGCGCGATAGCGCGGCTACGTAAGGCCGCACCGCGCGACCAGCGCGTGCTGATGCAATTGTGCGAAAACGAATGGACTGGGACCGGTTCATGGCTTCGTCTCAGTCCTGTCGTAGCGCAACCATCGGGTGGAGGCGGGCCGCCCGCCACGCTGGCACCAACGCCGAAAGCACGGCGGCCACGGTCATCGCGAGCAAACCACAGGCGATTAGCAGCGATGGCGAAACCTGTTCGATGCCGAACCACTGGGTCTCAAGCATGCGCATTGCCAGCGCAGCAGCGAACAGGCCGCATACAACACCCAGTGCGCTGCCCTTGATGCTGTCGCGCAGGATGGCGAGAGCGAGGGCGGACGGAGACGCGCCGATGGCGAGGCGCAGTCCGAATTCACCGACGCGGCGCTGCTGTTGCAGCGAGGCGACTGCGTAAACGCCGAGCATGGCGAGCAGCAATGCGGCGATCGCGAAGCCGCCCACGGTGCGTGCGAAGAAGCGCGCTGGTGCCAGCTCGGCGGCGAGATCGTCGGCCAGCGCGTATTGGCGGGTGATTGCCTGCTGCGGATCGATCGCGCCGAGCACAGCAGCCATCTGCTGATCGATGCCGGCAATGTCTGGGTTGCCGCGCACCAGAAAGGTCATCGCCACTTGTGGCGCCTGCGCAAACGGCACCAGCACTTCCGGTAATGCCGGCATGCGCAAGCCATCGTTGCGACTATCGCCGACGACACCGATGATTCGGCAGGTAACCAGCTCTCCGCGATTCAACGGGAGCCTCACCTGCTGGCCGAGCGGCGTCGCATCGCCAAACAGGCGTTTCGCCGCCGCGTGATTGATGATCGCAACGGGTTCGCTGCCGGCGCGATCGGTGGCTGAAAAATCGCGCCCTTCAATCAGCGGAACGTCGAGAAATTCGCGATAGCCACTCGACACGCGCCGGAACGCGACCTGCATGGACTCGGCCTCGCTGCGACCGGCGACTTGCACATCCATGCGATTCGGCCCGATCACTGACAGCGGCGCGCTGCTGGTCAGCGCGACATCGCGAACGCCGGGGATCGCGGATAACTGCGTCTGCATACGCTCGGCAAATGAATTCCATTCGGTCGGCGGCGTGCCGCGAAAAATCTGCAGGGCGTGTACGCCTGACGCAGAGAAACCAGGATCGACATGCTGCAACTGCCAAAGCACCGCGGCAAAGTCGAGTGACGCAATCAAACTCATGGTGGACAGGGCCATCGCGACCGCTGGCAACAGGCGTCGTTGACGACGCTGGCCGAGCAGGCTGCGACCACCACCTCGAATCGCTTCACTGGCATCGGCATTGACGCGCAATGCACCACTGACCAGCGCCACCAGCGGCATCGCCAGGCCAAGCAGCAATGCAATCGCGACAACACCCCAATCCAGCGTGATGCCATCGACGCGCGGCACGTTCTCGCGAGCGAATTCGCGCAACATGCCAATGCCTAACCAGGCTAGGGCAATCCCGACTACCGACGCGATGCCAGCGATGACGATCAGCTCGGCCAGCAGCCCACGCCAGACGCGTTGACGACTGGCGCCGATCGCCTGCATCACGGCCTGCTGATGGCGACGCGCGGTCTGCCGACCATCGACCAGAATCGCCACATTGGCCGCCGCGATCAGAAGGATCAGCACGGCCAGCGTCAATGCACTCCACAAGACCGGACGCACATCGCCAACCAGCAGGTCGAGCATGGACTGAGTCTCGAATTTCCAGTCGGACCGGTCGAGTCCATGCATGGCACGGATCGAGGCTGCTTGCGCGTCCAGCGCAGCGACCGCCTGTGGCATCGACACACCGTCATGCAGACGGCCGACCATCAACAGGTAGCGTTGGTTGAGCTGGCGTGCGCCATCGGTCGGGACGTCGGCTTCGGAAAACGGTCGCCAGATTCCGACATCGCCAGCAAACACCTCGAATGCTTTCGGCATCACGCCAATGATTTCCATTGGCGCCGCGCCCGCGATGCGCAGGCTGCGACCGATCGCGTTCGCATCACCACCGAAACTGCGCTGCCATTCGTCAAACGAAATCACCGCCAGTGCGCGGTTGGCGCGCACGTCCTCGCCGTTGAGCACACGCCCGAGCAGCGGTTTCATTCCGAGCGCGCGGAAGAAGTCAGAGCTGACCTTCTGTGCGGTCACATCGCGCGGGCGCTGGCCAGCAACTTCGACGCTATCGCTCCAGTACGTGAAGTACGCCAGTGCATCGAAACCTTGCGTCCCCGATGCAAGCTGTTGTGCTTCGACAGCCGTGATGTTGGCGCGCTCGACATGCTGGGCCGCGCTGCTGGCATTGAGCATGACAAGCCGATCACTATCCGGAAACGGCAACCCACGTAGCAATACGCCGCTCACGGTGCCGACCATCGCGACGCTCAGGCCGATACCGAACGCCAGCATGCAGATCGACGCCAAGGCGAAGAGCGGTGAGCGCGACAGGGCACGCAGGGCAAATTTGAAATCTGCGATCACGTGTCTCTCCTTCATTCGTCGCGCAAAGCGAACATGGGATCGACGCGCAGCGCGCGGCGGGCAGGGACGAGGATTGCGAACAGCGCGGCGACAACAAGAATGCCGACGACGATGGCGTAGACCTGCGGATTGTCGGCATCGAAACCATGCAGGCTGCTGATGAGTTGTCGCGCGAACGGCCATGCCAACGCCAGGCCGAGCAGCAGGCCGAGGCCGACTTGCAAGGCGCTACGTCCCAGCAGGCTGCGCAAAACGTTTCCCGAAGGAGCGCCCAGCGCACGGCGCACGCCGATTTCGCGAGTTCGCTGGCGCACATTGAACGCGATCACGCCGTACATGCCAGCGCCGGCGAGGAACAACGAAATGCCGCCAAACACGATGAACAATCGCGCCAGCACGTATTGGCCGAAGGTCGCTTCCAGGATGACCTGGTCGTAGGCGCGAACCCAGTAGGCCGGCGTGTCCGGCTCTACTTCGCGGAGAATTTCATTGAAGCGTGGCGCGAACGCCAATGGGTCGCCGCGGGTACGCATTGCCAGGCTGACAAAGCGTTCGGGGGCCTGTCGCAATGGTCGCAACAGTGCCGGCCGGATCGGATCATCCAGATCGTCAAGCTGGATGCGTTGGATCACGCCAACGATGGTGACCAGCGCGCCCTGTGGATTGTCCGGGTTGAGACGAAAACGTCGCCCCAGCACCGTCGCGCCATCGCCGAACTTCTCGGCGAAGGTCCGATCAACGATCGCCACCGGCGGTGCGTCGGCACGATCGGCTGCGTTGAAGAAGCGGCCTTCTTCCAGTGTGAGTTCGTAGGTCGATGCGAAGCGGTCGTCGATGCGTCCCGAATACACCACGGTCTGCGCATCGTCCGGTCCGGCGCCATCGCGAACTACGCGTTCTGATTCCGCAATCAGACCCGGCAAGGTGGTGCCCATGCCGGCATCGACGATGTCGGGTTCTGCGCGCAAGCGCTCCCCAAGTCGGTCGAACAGGGCCAACTGCTCGTCTGCAGTCGGAAATTTCGTCGTCGGCAGGCCGATGCGCGCGGTCAACAGCTTGTCGGTGCGGATGCCGAACTCTGCGGTCGCGAATTGATCCATGCCGCGCACCATCACCCCTGCCGCAACCAGCAGCACGCAGGAAATCGCCACCTGGCCAACGACCAGCCAACGGCTGACTCGTGCGAACGCGCCGCCAGCGACCGCGCGGCTGCCGTCACGCAGACTTGCATTGACTTCCTTGCCTGCGCGCAACGCCGGTAGGATTCCGGTGATGAGGCCGGTCAGCAGGGCGGCAAGCACGGTGAACGCGACGAGGTCCGCATCGACGTTGAAGTGTATCCAGTGTGGCGGCCCTTCCTCGCTGGTGCGAAACGCCTGGTCGACCCAGCCCACCGCCGCCCAACCAACGGGCAGGGCAATCGCTGTGGCGATTCCGGCAAACATCATGCTTTGGCTCAACAGGTGGATGGTCAGTCGTGCACGGCTTGCGCCGAGTGCCGAGCGCACGGCCAACTCCTGACGCCGCGCCAGGGTGTGGCTCAGCATCAGGTTGGCCGCATTGGCGCAGGCAACCAGCAGGACCAGAACCACCGCGACCAGCAGGACGTTGAAGATTGCTCGCGTACCGCGGCTGATGATCTGATAGCTCAACGGCTCGATACCGACAGCGCGATCCTCGAAATAGCGTGGTGACTCGGATTTCGTGTCGGCATACCAGCTGTCGAGCAGCGACGTCAGCGCCGTCGGATTCGCATCGGCATGGCGACGTGCAATGACGACCCATTTGCTGCCGTCACCGCGTGAGACATCGGCGCTGATCACGCCGGGTGTCCAGACGACTTCTTTTTGCGGATAGCTGAAATCCGCTGGCATCACGCCGACCACGGTCGCGTTGCTGGCGTTGAGCCGCACCGCGCGACCGACGATGGCAGGATCGGCGTTGTAGCGCTGGCGCCAGATGGCATCGGACAGGATCACCGTTGGCGCGGCGTTGGGCAAACCATCCTGCGGCGTGAAAGCTCGACCCAGTTGCGGCGAAACGCCGAGCACGCCGAACAGATTGCTGCTGACCGACGCACCCGAATAGCGCTCGGCGCGCCCCTCATCGCTGAGGTTGATGGTTTGCTGTTGATACGCAGCAACATCGGCCACCGACTGGAGGCGCGACTGCCATGCCGCGACATCGCGCTCGTTCACGTCGCTCAACCGATCAGGCCGGTCGCTCAAGCTGTAACCGATATGCAGCAGCTGATCGGGCGCGGCAAACGGCAACGGTCGAATGACCAATCCGTAGATGAGTACGCTCATGAACAGGACGCAGGCCAGGCCCGCCGCGAGCACGGCAATCACCAGAGCCGAGAATCCGGGCTTGGCCAGAATTCCACGTCCGGCGTCGCGCAGCTCATGCAGTAGTACGTTCATGGCGATTGCTCCCTCGCGACCGATCTATAAAGACGGGCCGACATTCTGGTGGGACGGCGCCAATGGTCGCCGTGCTGAATCGGCTCAATTTCGACCGATATATTTCGATCAAGGATCGAAAGCAGTTGGTGCACCTGCCTGACGGCTGGCGTCAGCACCGCGAAGCTGGCCATTTTGATCGTACTCGCGGCGCGCAATACGACACGAAAAATCTGCAACACGTTCATGGGCGGAATTCCTGTTCGATCTGCCTGACCAGATACCTATTCATCACGCAAAGCCTCGACCGGCGAGATGCGCGTGGCGCGTCGCGTCGGGATGGCGCAGGCCGCGATGGCGACGACGATGAGCAGAACGACAACGCTTGCCAGTACGACTGGGTCGGCGGCACCGACGCCGTAGAGTTGCGATGCAATCACTCGGCCGAGTGCGACCGCGCCAAACAGGCCGATGACGATGCCCGGCACGATCATGCGCAAGCCGGTCCCGAACATCAGCCGATGGATGTCGCGGGCATTCGCACCGATCGCCTGGCGCAGGCCGATCTCGCGGCGACGCCGGCCGTCCAGGTAGGCGATCACGCCATACACACCGATGGCAGCTAGAAGCAGCGCAACTGCCGCGAACACGCTCATCAGAACAAGGTTGAAGCGCCGTGTTGCGGTGGTCGCACGGGTTGCCTCGTCCATCGTTCGCACGCTGAAAACCGGCATGTCGGGCGCGACTTTTTGGAGCGTGCGTCTTAGCGGTTCGGCGAAGGCCAAGGCATCGCCGTCGACCTTGACGGCCAGGCTGAATTCACTACCGGGGTACGCTCGGGCCGGGAAATACACTTCCGGCGTTGCTGCGCGATCAAGTCCGAGTTGGCGCACATCGCCGACCACGCCTACGATGGTCTTCATCGTGTTGTCGATGACCCCGATCGACTGGCCGAGCGCGTTGGCATCGACGCCATCGAGGAAGCGAGCGACGAACGCCTGGTTGACCAGAACGCTCGTGCCAAGTCCCGCTTCGCCACCGTCGCGGCTATCGAACACGCGACCGGCTCGTAGAGGAATGGCGAACGTGGCGAAGTAGCCCGGACTGGCGGCGCGGAACTCGGCGAGATTCTGTGCGATGGGGATGTCGCGGCCAGGCAGAGTGATCGATCCGTTGCCGCCGCTGCCACCGCTGATCGGCAGTTCATTGGTCAGCCCCGCGTGCACAGCGTCGGGCAGCGCGCCGACCTCCGAAAGGATGGCATCGATGCGCGGAGCATTGGCCTCCTTGGCGCGCGCGAACCATGCAAACATGTCCTCGCCCGGCGTGCGTGCGGGTACCGGCAGTGCCAAGCGCGCGGTCAGAACGTGGGCGCTGTCGACCCCGGTGTCGACGTCGCTAAGGTGACGCAAACTCTGGATAAGCAGCGCGCTACCACTCAGCAACGTCAGCGCAAGCGCGATCTCGCCCGTCACCAACAGCGCACGCAGGCGACCGCGCGCGCGTGTGCCGCCCGTGTCCCTGCCTGCGCCACGCAGCGTTTCCACGGGATCGACGCGGGACGCTTGCCACGCCGGCGCCAGGCCGGCGAGAACCAATACGGACAGTTCCGCCAAGACGACGACCGCGACCACACGCACGTCGATGGGGGGCGTGCCCGAGTTTGGCAGCAGGTCAGGCGCAAGCGACATCAGCGCATGCACGGCGGGTTGTGCCGCGAGCACACCTGCTGCCGTGCCGGCCAAGGCGATCACGAGTGCTTCGGCCAGTACCGCGCGAACCAAGCCGCCGCGATCGGCGCCCAGCGCGCGACGCAGCGCGAACTCTGGTTCGCGCGCCTGGCCGCGAGCCAGCATCAGGTTGGCGAGATTGGCGCAGGCGATCAACAGCAACAATGCCGACGCGATCAGCAGCATACTCATCGGCTGCTGCAAATTTGCGCTCAGGCTATGCCGCAGGGTTTCCACGCGGGCGCGAAGCCCGACGTGGTTGTCGGGAAAGTTGCGGGCTTGCCAGTCGGTGACCGGCGTCAGCAAGTGGTTCGCGGTCGCCACGCTCACATCGGTCTTGAGGCGCGCGATGACATCAAGGTAATTGCTGCCGCGACCCATCGTGTTGCCGGGCAGGTAAGTCGGCAGCCATATCGAAGCATCGCGCGGATAGGCAAACTCCGACGCGGTCACGCCGATGACGCGATAGTTTTCGCCGTTCAGTACGATGTCCCTTCCGACGATATCGGCCGCCGCATTGAAACGGTTGCGCCACAGTGCATTCGACAGCACCACCACGTTCTCGCCGCTGGTTTCCTCGTCGTTCCCGAATGCGCGGCCAAGCGTCAGCGGATTTGCGAATACTTCCCAGAAGCCGGGCGATACCGCGTAGGCGGTCAGTCGCTCGGCGTTGCCAGCACCGGTGAGATTCATCGTCGACGCCGTGTAGGCACCGATCACATCAAACGCGGCCGTTGTGCGATCACGCCACTCTTCAAAAACCTCTCGCGCAACCGGCCCATTGGTGATGGGTGCTTGCTCGCGCTGTATCTCGACGATTCGATCCGCGTTGGAATAGGGCAGCGGCCGCAGCAGGACCGCGTTGTACACCGTGAAGATTGCAGCGAGCGCGCAGATGCCGAGCGCCAGGGTGCCAACCGCGGTCAACAGGAAAATCGGTCGGGCCAGCAACGAACGCGCCGCGCGACGAAGATCGGGCAACAGCTGTTCAATCATTTTTCTGCTCCCAGGCAAGTCCATTGAGAGCAGCAGCGATGGCATTGAACCTCACTCATTTCTCAGCGCCTCCATCGGTGCGATGCGACCGGCGCGCAGTGCGGGTAGGGCAGTTGCGGCGAGGCCAGCAAGCAGTAGCGCGACGACGGTTGCGAGCAGTGCCAGCGGATCGGCAGCGCCGACGCCGAAAAGGAAGCGATCAAGCAGGCGTGCAGCCACGAGTGCGGCGACCAATCCGACGGCGAGGCCGATGCCGACATCGCGCAATCCACTGCCCAGTACGCCGCGACGCAGGCTCGAAGGTTTCGCGCCGAGCGCGGCGCGCACGCCGAATTCTCGGGTGCGCATTGCAACCGCGACGGCCGTGACGGAATACAAACCAATCGCGGCAAGCAGAAGCGCGAGTGCCGCGAATGCGCCGACCAAGGTCGCCTGCATGCGTTGCGGTGCGCTGGCGTCGTCGACATCGCGTTGTAGTAGTCGCAGTGATGCGAGGCCTTGTTGCGGTGCTACTTCGCGCAATGCGGCGCGTGCGCGTTCGGCGTAGCTGGCCGGGTTGCCGACCACGCGCAACGCCACGTTCAATGGCACGTATTGGCGCATCAAAGCCATGAGGTCGTCGGTCACCTGGCCGAGTGGTTGATAGAGAATCGGCGGTGGCGCTTCGTTCGGCCCGAAGCTGTGCACATCGCCGACAACGCCGATGACGCGCATCGCCGGCGAGGCGCTGCCCATCGCGATTCGCACGCTCTTGCCAATCGCCTCGCCACCCAGATATTCACGCTGGAACGATTCGCTGACAACCGCGACTGGCTCGCTGCCGTGTCGGTCGCTGTCGGAAAACGAGCGACCGGCGAGGACCGCAATGTCGAAGGTCGAGAACGCCTGCCCGCCGACCGCGCGGTACTGGACGTTGGTCGGCTCGCTGTTGCCGGGCAGGGTCATCGGCAGGTTGAGCTGCTGGCGCGGACCGATCGGCAGGTTGCTGGCGAGGGCCACGTCGGTCACGCCGGACTCGGCGTGCAGGCGATCGCTCAGCCGGGTTGCGAATGTCCCCATGGCAGCGGTGTCGGGGTAGGAGCCGGCAGAGGGATTGAGCCGGAACACCAGCACGTTACTGGCATCGAACCCGGGATCAACGTCGGCCAGCTTCCACACCGAATGCGCGAGCAAGGCCGCCGATGCCAGCAGCAAGGTTGCGAGTGCAGCTTGCGCCACGACCAGGCCGCGACCGATTCGCTTTGACTTGGCGTCATCGCCGGCACGCATGCGCAAGCCAGCGACGTTGTCGCGCGAACGTCCGCGCCAGACACCGAACGCGGCAGCGAGCATCGCAACAAGTAGGCCGCACCCCAGTGCGAACGCGATGGCACGAGTACCCATGAGAATTGCATCGGTCGCCAGCCATTGATCAGGAACGAATGCGCGAGTTACTGTCAGCGCTGAAAACGCAAGCAGCAAGCCCACGGCTGCACCAAGCAAGCCGACCAGCAATCCTTCGGACAGCGCGGGCAATGCCAGCCGAAACGTCGACGCGCCCAGTGCGGCGCGCACCGCGCTGGTGTGGCTGCGCGCAATCGAGCGCAGCAGCATCAGGTTGGCGAGATTAACCGCCACCAGCAATAGCACGCATAAGGCGCAGGCAAAGAAAAGCAGCAACACAGGTCGCGCCGCTGCACCCATGTTCGCCGCCAACGATGTGGCAACGAAATTCGGTTGATACTGAGTACCAAAACCGAGTTCGGCCGCGTGCGATTGCAGGCGTGCATCGAGCGCTGCGCCGATACTAGCGACCGACACGCCGGGCGCGAGCCGCGCGAACACTTTCAGGTTGGTGCCGTTGTCCTGGGTGTTCGACGCGAGTGCGTACGGAAGCAGCAAATCCGGCGATCCCTGCAGGCGAAACGTCGCCGGCAGCACGCCGACGATGGGCGTCGCCACGCCATCGACGATCACGGTCTTGCCGATCACGTTGCCATCGCCGCTGAATTGGCGTTGCCAGAACGCATGACCGATAATTGCCGCATTCGGTCCGTTCGGACGATCCTCGTCGGCGCTGAAATTGCGGCCCAGTGCGAGGTTGACGCCGAGCGTCGACAGCAGTCCTTGGTCAACCGGCCATGCCGTGACCAGTTGTGGCTCGCCGGCACCGGCAACGTTCACATCCTTCGGCACGAAGGCGCCGCCGATCTTCTCGACGCCCTGCAGCTTGCCCAGCAATTGATACTGCTGCGGCGAAAGATTGGCCCAGGCGCCCGCTCCGTAGTCCTGGCTCAACAAGGCGATTCGATCAGGTTCGGGATACGGCGGCGGCGCGAGCAGGGCAGCATCGATTAACGCGAACACCGCAACGGACGCGCCAATGCCGAGCGCCAACGTGGCGGTGGCAAGGCTCAGGAACGCCGGTCGACGCAGGCTGCTGCGCCAGCTTTGAAGGATTTCGCGAATCGCGATCGTCATGGCGGCTGATCGCTCAAGTGGCAACGGGTTCGATGCGCGCCGGGCGGATCAATCGTTGGTCTTCCTCGTGGCGCAGGCGGTGCATGGTTTCCTCGTCGACGACGCGGCCATCGAACATGAAGATGCGACGGTCGGCGAACTCGGCGTAGCGCGGATCATGGGTGACCATGCAGATGGTCGAGCCGGCCTTGTGCAGTTCGTCGAGCAGGGCCATCACCGCCTCGCCGTTCTTGGAGTCGAGGTTGCCGGTCGGTTCGTCGGCGAGCAGGATCGAAGGTTGGCCGACCAGCGCACGAGCGACGGCGACACGCTGCTGCTGACCTCCGGAAAGTTGTGCCGGGTAGTGCTTCACGCGATGCGCCATTCCGACCCGTTCCAGGGCGCCGATGGTGCGTTCGCGACGTTCCGCTTTCGACACGCCGTCGCGATAGGTCAGCGGCAGTTCGACGTTCTCGAAAACGCTCAGGTCGCCAATCAGGTTGAACGCCTGGAAAACGAAACCGATTTCCTGATTCCTGATCTGCGCTCGCTCGCCAGCGTTGATCGACGCGACCTCGCGATTGTTCAAGGTGTATGTGCCTTCGCTCGGCGTATCGAGCAGGCCGAGGATCGCCAGCAGGGTCGACTTGCCGCAACCGGATGGCCCGGAGATCGATACGTATTCGCCGCGGGCGATGTCGATGTGGATGCCGGCCAGCGCATGCGTTTCCACTTCGTCGGTGTGGAAGATCTTGGTGATGTTGTCCATGCGGATCAGCGGCGAGGTGTCGTTGGTAGTCATGGCGTTGCCTGATAAGAAAGGAGTGATGTGATGCTTGCTTAGATGATTTCTATTTCAGCTTGATGCGGTCGTACTGGTCCCAGGCACTGGTGTCGGACAGGATCACGCCGTCGCCGACTTCCAGACCTGATCGCACTTCAATGAGATTCACCGAGCTGCGACCCAGTTGCACCGGAACGCGCGTCGCGATGCCGCTGGCCGGATCGACGCGGAAAAGTCGCTGCTCGGAATCCGGTTGCCCGAACGCCGGCCGGCCCATGTAGAGCACGTCGGCGAGGCGCTCGATTTCGATGGTGCCGTCGACCGAAAGATCAGGCCGTGCACCGGATGGCAGTTTGCCGACCAGGTCGACATCGACCTGCACGGTGCCGTTCTGCACGGCCGGGTCGACGCGCAACACCTTGCCGTCGACGATGCCGTTGCGGGTGTCGACCTTCACCGGCTGACCCAGCGCTGCATCTTTTGCCTGTGTTTCGGCGATGCGCAGTTCCGCAATCAAGTCACCGGGCTTGGCGACTCGGGCCAGGTTGCCGCCAGCTGCCACCTGCTGGCCTTCCTCAACCGGAACCTGTTGCAGGATGCCGGCAATACCGGCACGCACTTTCAGCGCATCGGCTTGGCGCTGGCGCAGATCGAGCGTGTTGACGAGCTGATCCAGCCGCGCCTGCTCGGCGGCGACCTGCGCGCTGATGTTGCGTTTGAACTCGGCAACGCGCTGCTCCTCGATGCTGACCCGATACTTGAGCTGGTCGAGCACGACCAGGCTCTTCCTGTACTGCACGGCCGGGATGATGCCTTTCTCGGCGACGCTCTTTTCCGATTCGGCCTGCATGCGCGCGGTTTCGTAATCGGTGCTGGCCTGGGCCAGTCCCGATTGCTGGTCAAGCAATCGCGATTGTAGGTCGGTGCGCTTGGCGGCAAGGTCGGACTTGGATGCCGTCAATGCTGATTTCGCGGCGAGCAACTGGTCGTCGACCTCGGGATTGCCCAATTCAAGGATCACCGTGTCGGCTTCGACAGCGGCGCCGGGTTTGACCAGGATGCGTTCGACCCGTGCCGAGGTTTCCGCCGAAATCCAGCGAATTTCCTTCGGCACCAGCGTTCCGGGACCGCGCACTTCGCGCAGCAGTTCACCACGTTTGACGGTGCCGATCAGCACACTGCTGCGATCGACGCCGGGCAGGGCGGGTCCCAGCCTCGAAAAGCCGATGACGGCGGCGATGACAACGACAACCGCGATCACGCCAGTGATGATCTGGCGGCGGCGCTTCTTCTTTTTGAGGTCGGGTCGGGCGATATCCATGCGGGGATGATCGCAAGTGCCGTGCCAAGCGCGTGGATGCCGTCAAATCAAGCACTTGCAGTTTGCGTCCGATGGCGAACGTCCGCTCGCGTGGCGGGCAGTGTCCGTTTTCGTACGGCGGCAGCGGGACGGCCGAACAGGGCCAACTGCGGTACCATCGCAACCCTTTTTCGCAACGGTGTCCCGCATGATCCGCAGCATGACGGCATTCGCCAGCGCCGAGCGCGAGGCGGCGTTTGGAACGCTGGCCATCGAGTTGCGCTCGGTCAACCACCGCTATCTCGAACTCGGCCTGCGTCTGCCGGAAGAGCTGCGCGCGCTGGAACCGGCGATACGGGAACGCGTCGCCGCCAAGCTCAGTCGTGGCAAGGTCGATCTCGGCTTGCGTTACAAGGCGTCCGGCGGCAACACGGCCATGGTTCTCGACGATGCGGCAGTCGATAGGTTGGCCGATGCGGCGACCCGGCTGGCCGCGAAGTTTCCGTCGATGCGCGTTGATTTCACCTCGCTGCTGCAGGTTCCCGGCGTGATCGTGCAGGACGAGATCGACCAGGATGCCCTGCGCGACGCCGCTTTGGCCGTCGTCGATGAAGGTCTTGATGACATGGTTGCCGCGCGTGAGCGCGAAGGCGAAAAGCTGGCCGGCTTCCTGCGCGAACGCCTCGATGGCATTGCCGCGATCTGCGTGAACGTGCGTGGCTGGCTACCGGAAATTCGTACTGCCCTGCGCGAACGCATGGACACGCGCCTGGCCGACCTCAAGCAACCGCTCGATCCCGGCCGGCTGGAACAGGAAGTGGTACTTCAGTCGCAGCGCATCGATGTCGATGAAGAACTGGATCGACTTACCGCACATATCGCAGAAGCGCATCGCATCCTTGGCCTGAAGGAGGCGGTTGGCCGTCGGCTGGATTTCCTGATGCAGGAATTCAATCGCGAATCCAATACGCTGGGTTCCAAATCCATCGATTCGCGCACGACACAATCCGCCGTGGAACTGAAAGTGCTGATCGAACAGATGCGCGAACAAGTGCAGAACCTGGAGTAGGCGGTGTCGGGAACGCTCTACATTATTGCGGCGCCGTCCGGGGCAGGCAAAACCAGCCTGGTAAAGGCGCTGCTTGAGCGCGAACCCGGTATCACCCTGTCGGTGTCTTACACCTCGCGCTCGCCTCGGCCCGGCGAGGAAGACGGCAAGCACTATCACTTCGTCAGCCGTGGCGTATTCGAACGCATGGTCGCGACCGGCCAGTTCTACGAATCGGCCAACGTGCACGGCGACTACAAGGGCACCGCGCGCGCCGCCGTCGAACCCGTCCTCGCTGCCGGTGGCGATGTGTTGCTGGAAATCGACTGGCAAGGCGCGCAGCAGGTGCGAACGCTGTGCCCGGATGCACTCAGCATCTTCATCCTGCCACCATCGCGGGCAGAGCTTGAGCGACGTTTGCGCAATCGCGCTTCGGATGGCGAAGAGCAGATCAAGCGTCGCCTCGCCGATTCGCGCACGGAAATTGCCCGTGCCGGCGACTTCGACTACCTCGTCATCAACGACGACTTCGCGACCGCGTTGGCCGACCTGCGCGGCATCGTCCACAGCCAGCGACTGCGTACCGAGGCACAGATGGCGCGGCATCGTTCCTTGCTGAACGATTTGCTCAAGCCCGGCTGATTCCAACGTAGGGCCAACGGAGCGGCTGTTAGACTCCGCGCCGATGACGAAGCCCAATCACACGCCGGCTGCGGCTGGCGACAACGCCCTGGTCTGCATTCGTGGCCTGCACACGCAACTGGGCGACCGGACCATCTTCGACGGCATCGACCTCGACATCGAGCGCGGCAAGATCACCGCGATCATGGGCCCCAGCGGCACTGGAAAAACCACGCTGATGCGCCACATCACCGGCCAGTCGTCGGCTGACCGTGGAGAAGTGGTGGTCGATGGTCAGAACGTCGCCAAGCTGGGCCGCAACGATCTTTTTGAACTGCGCGAACGCATAGGCTACCTGTTCCAGAACTCGGCCCTGCTGACCGATTTCGATGTGTACGAAAACATCGCGTTTCCGCTACGCCAGCACCTGACGCTGCCCGAAGAACTCATCCGCAACATCGTGCTGACGAAGCTCGAAGCGGTTGGCCTGCGCGGCGCAGCGCGGTTGATGCCCGCCGAGCTTTCTGGCGGCATGGCGCGTCGCGTGGCGTTGGCACGTGCGATCGTGCGCGATCCGATGCTGGTGATCTACGACGAACCATTCGTCGGCCTGGACCCGGTGTCGCTCAACCAGATCGTCACCTTGATCCGCACGCTCAACGACACCCTCGGTATCACCAGCATCGTCGTTGCGCATGAATTTTCCGCGGTCACGCGCGTTGCTGACCACGTGGTGCTGCTGGCACGCGGCAAGGTTGTGGCACAAGGCACGCCGGCAGAACTCGCCAAGGGCGAATCCGACTGGACCCGCCAGTTCTTTTGCGGCGAACCCGACGGCCCGGTGCCGTTCCACTACCCGGCACCGGACTACGCCACCGACCTTGGTTTTAGCGAGGCCGCGCGATGAGCGACAGCAACAAGGCACCGTCGGCATTGACGGCAGGCATCGCGCAAGTCGGCGCCTGCGGTCTGTTCTTCTTCTCGATCCTCGCGGCGATTCCGCGCAGCCTTGTTCACTTTGCGCAGACCGTGAAGCAGGTCTGGTTCGTCGGCGCGATGAGCTTGATCATCATCATGACCTGCGGTCTGTTCGTCGGCATGGTGCTGGCCTTGCAGCTCTATTACGTGCTGTCGATCTTTGGCGGCACCGGCGCGCTTGGCACCGTCGTCGCGCTGTCACTGTTCCGCGAACTCGGGCCGGTCGTGACCGCATTGCTGTTTGCCGGCCGCGCGGGAACCTCGATCACCGCCGAGATCGGTCTGATGCGTGCCACCGACCAGCTTTCCTCGATGGAGATGATGGCGGTCGATCCACTCGCCTACGTGGTCGCGCCGCGCTTCCTTGCCGGCCTGGTCGCGATGCCGCTGCTCGCCTGCGTATTCAACGCGATGGGCATTTTCGGCGCGCACCTGGTCGGCGTGACTTGGCTGGGCCTCGACAACGGCACGTTCTGGTCGAACATGACGTCGAGCGTGGACGTCTGGAAAGACGTACTCAACGGCGTCTGGAAAAGCGTCGCATTCGGCGCAGTCATCACCCTGATCGCCGCCTTCCAGGGCTACACCACCGCACCCACCAGTGAAGGCGTTGCCCACGCCACCACGCGCACCGTCGTGCAGTCGTCGATCGTCGTGCTGGCGCTGGATTTCGTGATGACCGCATTCCTGATGTAGCCGGCCAATCCCGTCGGCCCATCTCATCCTTTCCTGTTTGATCGCTACGCAACGGACTTACCACCATGGCTCAGCAACGTTCTTTCCAGCTCGGCACCGGCTTGTTCATCCTGCTTGGTTTCGCGGCGCTCGCGTACCTTGCGACGCAGACCACCAGCATCGCCAATTTCCGCCAGGGCGACAGCTACACCTTGCAGGCCAGGTTCAGCAACATTGGCCAGCTCAAGCTGGGCGCGCCAGTGAAAATGGCTGGCGTGCGGATTGGTTCGGTCAGCGCGATCGACCTCGATCCGGTCAAGCTCGATGCGACGGTGATGCTGGCCGTGTCCAGTCGCTTCGACACACTGCCGGACGATTCGTCCGCGGCCATATTCACCAGCGGTTTACTGGGTGATCAGTACGTTGCGATCCAGACCGGCGGCTCGCCCGAGGTTTTCAAGGACGGCGACGAGTTCATCCTGACCCAGTCGTCGATGCAGCTTGAAGACCTTATCGGCAATTTCCTCGCCGGCAGTGGCGGATCGAGTTCCAGCAAATCCGGTACATCCACGCCCGACGCCGGTGCGACGACCGATGGTCCCACGCCCGAACCCGCCGCGACCAATCCAAACCAGCCCTGATTCGACGCCTTACGACCGGAGTAAAACCAATGCGCAAATTCCTGACTTTGCCCCTGATGACAATCGCCTTCGCGCTGATCGGCCTGTTCGCCGTACCCGCTAGCGCCGCCGACCGCACGCCAGACCAGATTGCACAATCGATCGTCGATGAGCTGGGTACCGCGATCGAAGGCCACCGCGACGAACTCCAGAATGATCGCGGCAAGCTGATCGACGTCATCGACGATGTGTTCCTGCCACATTTCGATCTCGACTACGCCACCATCCTGGTGCTCGGCCAAAACGCCAGGACGGCAACGCCGGACCAGCGTTCGCGCTTTGCCAAGGCGCTCTACAACTCGCTCACCCACAAGTACGCCGAGGGCCTGCTCAACTTTTCGCGTGGCGCGGTGAACGTGTTGCCGTCGCGCGGCGACCTCAACAGCAAGCGCACCATCGCGCGCACACAGATCACCCTTGACGACGGCAAGCTGGCTTCGGTCGATTTCGCGTTCCGCAAGACCAGTGCCGGCCAATGGAAGGCGTACGACGTGATTATCGAAGGCATTTCGTACATCACCAACTATCGCAATCAGGTTGCCGCCGAAATCCAGAAGGACGGCATCGAGTCGTTGATCACCCGTCTGCAAACGCAAGGCGAAAAGGCGCTCGAATCCATGGACAAGGAGCAACGGGGGTGAAGCGCGAACCAGCCGCCCACGTCGCGGTCGTCAGCGACGGCGTCCTGAAACTGCGCGGGCGCGTTGGTTATCCCAATGCAGACAGCGTGTTGCCAATCGGCCACAAGGCCTTGGCAGACGGCAAGGTGAGCCGGATCGACCTTTCCGGGCTGGAGGCATCCGATAGCGCCACGCTGGCCATGCTGCTTGCATGGGCTGCCGAGGCAGAACGCGGCAAGCATCGCCTGGTCATGTCCGACCCGCCCGAAGGATTGCAGGCGCTGGCGCGGCTAGCGAACGCGGAAGCGCTGCTCGGCTTCCAATAGTGCCCTGATTGATGGGCGCTGATCGACGCGATTGTCGATCAGGATCTCGCTCAGCGTTGTTCCGGCGACTTGCCACTCTGTGATTTCTCGTATTGGCGTTGCTCTTCCAGCAGCGCATCAACGTCGATGCCTTCGTCATCCGCACCTTGCATGGTCTCGATCACGCTGGCCGGTGGCTGACCTTCGTAGATCGTATACAGACGACGCTGACGATACGCGTCGCGCAGGAATACGTAAGGGTCGTAGTTGCCTTCCAGCATGGCCTCGGCGTCGAGTCCGCTGGCCCGCAACGTGATCAGGTAGAACGCGCTCGGCAGGAATTCGGCGTTGTATTTCAAATCGTTGTTGCGCGCGTAGTAGGCAAGCGGATCGAATTGGCTGTCCACCGGCAAGCGGAACACGTCGCGTCCGGTAGTCGGGCCAAACATCGGCAACACCAGATACGGTCCTTCCGGCAGGCCCCAGCGCGCCAAGGTAACGCCGAAGTCGGTTTCGCTGGGCGGCATCCGCATCCTGCTGGCGGGATCGAGGAAACCAAGGACGCCGACCGTCGTGTTGACTGCGAAGCGGCCGGTGTTGCGCAGCGCCAGGATCGGCTTGCCTTGCAACACGTCGTTGACGATCGTGATCGGCATGCGAACGTTCGAGAAGAAATTGCTGATCACCCGGCGCGCGTTCTGGCTGGTGAACGTCTTATAGGCGACCGCTGCCGGACGGATCGCGATCTTGTCGACGGTGTCGTTGAACGCGTACATGCGCCGGTTGAACGACTCGTAGGGATCGTCGGTGCGCGGTGGCGCGATGGTGGCGCAGCCAGCCATGCTGGCCAGCAGCAGAACGGTGAGCAGGCGATGGGCAGGGTGTCGAAACGGCATCAGTGGGCGTCCATGGGCGACAATCGGTCGCAACGGTCAATGTCCGCTGCTTTGTTTGCGCGGCAGTCTACCGTAGCGAACGCTCCGCTTCCGAGCGCGAGCGTAAAAATTGGCGGCTGCGGTTCATGCAGCGACCGTTGCCGCGTGCAATTTTTGGACAGCGTGGCAGCGCTGCCGCTACAATCTGCGGTAACTGCGCCCGTCGTTGGCGCCCGTTTTTCTTTCGAGGTGTCAAAGATGGCCCGCATTACCGTTGAAGATTGCCTGCAATCGGTCGACAACCGATTCGAGTTGGTGTTGATGGCGACCAAGCGCGCCCGCCAGCTTTCCAAGGGTGCCGAACCCGTGATCGATCCCGAGCAAGACAAGTGCACCGTGGTCGCGCTGCGCGAGATCGCAGCCGGCAAGGTCAGCATGTCGATGATCGACGAGATCGACCAGGTCAACCGCGAACGCGCCGAACGTGAAGCGCTGGAGTGGGCCGCGGCGGAAGTCGATGATGACTTGTCCAAGGGCGGCGACGACCTGTAGGGCGTTTCTGCCCGGGCTTGCCATCGCACGCAGTTCGATGAGCATTGCCCGATGAGTACGACTGCGTCCGACGCCGAGGCTCCCAGCACCGTTATTCCTGACGATGTGCTGGCTCTTGAAGCACGCATCGCAACCTATCTTGCTCCCGAGCAGGTCGAGAGCGTGCGCCGGGCCTACCTGATTGGTGCCCACGCCCATCGCGCCCAGACCCGCAAGAGCGGCGAGCCCTATATCACCCATCCGGTTGCCGTTGCCGCCATCCTTGCCGATCTGGGCATGGATGGCGAAACCCTGCTTGCCGCGATCCTGCATGACACGCTCGAAGACACCGAGCTGACGCGCCCGGAACTGGTTGCCGAGTTCGGTGAGACCGTGGCCGAGCTGGTCGACGGCGTGACCAAACTGGACGGGGTCAAATTTCGCACCCGCCAGGAAGCGGCCGCAGAAAGTTTTCGCAAGATGCTGCTGGCGATGGCGCGCGACCTGCGCGTCATCCTGATCAAGCTGGCTGATCGCCTGCACAACATGCGCACGCTGGGCGCGATGGCGCCGGATTCGCGTCGCCGGATTGCTCGCGAGACGCTGGAAATCTACGCGCCGATCGCACACCGGCTGGGCATGAACCGGTTTCGTTCCGAGTTGCAGGATCTGGGCTTTCGAGCGCTCTATCCCGATCGCTACCGGGTGATCGCCGGGAAGATCCGGAAGTTGGTTGGTGACGACGACCAGACCCAGGTGCGGCGACGGGTCGAGCATGAGATCACCGCGCGGCTGGATGCCGGAGGCATTTCGCATCGCGTTGTCAGTCGAGTCAAGGCACCGTACGGCGTTTACATGAAGATGTTGAACGATCACAAGTCGTTCGCCGAGGTGATCGATGTCAACGGCTTCCGCGTGGTCGTCGATCGCGTGCGCGATTGCTACCACGCGCTTGGCGTCATCCACGCGCTGTACAAACCGCTGGATGGTCGCTTCAAGGATTTCATCGCGATCCCCAAGGCGAATGGCTACCAGTCCTTGCACACCGTGGTGTTCGGCCCAGCCGAAAAAGCCGAGAAGGCGGGCAAGGCGATCGAGGTGCAGATTCGCACCGATGCCATGAACAACGTGGCCGAACGCGGTATCGCCGCGCACTGGGCGTACAAGAGCGGCGTCAGCGGCGGCTCCGGCAGCGCCCAGTCTCGTGCGCGCGAGTGGCTGTCGACGATGGCCGACGGCCAGAAGGCCATGCCCTCGTCGCTGGAATTCATCGAGAACGTCAAGGTCGACCTGTTCCCGGACGAGGTCTATGCGTTTACACCGAAGGGTCGGATTTTCGACCTGCCGCGAAACTCCACGGCGCTGGACTTCGCCTACGCGGTGCACACCCACGTTGGTGACCACGCTGTCGCGGCGCGTCTCGACACGCGCCTTGTGCCGTTGCGGACCCGCCTGAGCAGTGGCCAGATGGTCGAGATCATCACCGCCAAGTCGGCGGCGCCTTCGCCACAATGGCTGGACTGGGTCGTATCGGGCAAGGCCCGCACCGCCATCCGCCATCACCTCAAGCGCCTGCAGCACGAGGACGCGATCGACTTCGGCCATCGCATGCTCGATCGTGCACTCGACGCGCTCGGTGCTTCACTGGAAATCGTTCGCCGACCGATCCTTGAGCAGTACCTCACCGAACACCGCTACAAGCGCCTTGAAGAGTTGCTGTCCGACATCGCCCTTGGCAACGTGATGGCCGACCACGTCGCCCATGGCCTGCTGGTATCGCAGGGACATCCGGAAGCCAGCAACCGGATCAGCGAGAAGATCCAGATCACCGGCAGCGAGCGCGGCGTGCTGTCGTTCGCCAACTGCTGCCATCCGGTGCCGGGCGACGAGATCATGGGATATCTGACCACCGGCAAGGGCATCGTCGTGCACCGGATCGAGTGCCCGAACGTTCCCGAATTCCGCAAGTCATCGCAGCGTTGCGTCGAGATCGCCTGGGACCGTGACGTGGTCGGCGACTACAAGGTCGAGCTGCGCATTGGTGTCGGCAACCATCCCGGTGTGCTCGCCCAGGTCGCCAGCGCGATCGCCCAGACCGGCGCGAACATCGAGAACGTCGAGTACCAGGAACGCGACCTGATGACGGCCAACCTGGTCTTCACGATCGAGGTGCTTAACCGCAAGCACCTCGCCAATGTGATGCGCGGCGTGCGGCGCCTCGGCGTGGTCAATTCGGTGCACCGCCATCCGCTTTGAGCGGGTGGTTGGAAAGCCCCGATTGCCGCGCGCTGCAGTGCAGCGGCAATCACTCGGCAGCAATCAGTCCAGCGCGTAGCCAAACTGCTGGCGGAACTGGTCGGCAAATTCGCGCCAGGTAAAGCGCTGGTTCTGGGTGCCGGGGTGTTCCACTTTCAATGCGCCCATCAGCGAAGCCATTTTTCCTACCGTCGGCCAGTCCATGCCCTTCATCATGCCGTGGATCAGGCCGGCTCGATACGCGTCGCCGCAGCCAGTCGGGTCGGATACGCGGCGCTCGTGCGC
>JBBSLA010000029.1:0-26981 GCA_038255665.1 Lysobacterales bacterium
AAGGTGATCGAGAACACCCAGCGCGATCTCAACATCGCGCTGATCAACGAACTGGCGCTGATCTTCCACAAGCTCGGAATCGACACCAGCGAAGTGCTGGCCGCAGCCGGCACCAAGTGGAATTTCCTGCCGTTCCGTCCCGGACTGGTCGGTGGCCACTGCATCGGTGTCGATCCGTACTACCTCACCCACAAGGCGCAGCAGATCGGCTACAACCCGGAAGTGATTTTGTCGGGTCGACGCATCAACGACGCGATGGGCCAGCACGTGGCGCAGCGCGTGATCAAGCTGATGAACCAGCGCCGGATTCTCCCCGCCGGATCAAAGGTGCTGGTCCTCGGCCTGGCCTTCAAGGAAAACTGCCCGGATCTGCGCAACACCCGCGTCGTCGACGTGATCGCGGAATTCCGCGACTACCACGTCGATGTCGATGTTTACGATCCCTGGGTGAGTGCCGACGAAGCCAAGCACGAATACGGTCTCGATCTGGTGCCGGAACTGAAAATCGGCCACTACGACGCCCTCGTGCTGGCCGTTTCGCACCATCAGTTCATCGAAATGGGTGCCGAGAAAATCCGCGCCCTCGGTAAACCCGAGGCCATTTTGTTCGACGTGAAACAGGTGCTGCCGCGCGCCAGCGTCGACGACCGTCTCTGATCAGCGCCGCACTACGGAAATCCCATGCGCATCCTCGTTACCGGCGCTGCCGGCTTCATTGGCTCAACCCTGTCGCATCGCCTGCTCGCACGTGGCGACGAAGTGTTGGGCTACGACAACCTCAACGACTACTACGATCCGACGCTGAAGGAAGCGCGTTTGGCCCGGTTGACGCCGCAGGACGGATTTTCGTTCGTGCGCGACTCCCTGGAGGATCGACCCGCGCTGGAAAAAGCATTCGCCGACTTCAAACCCGAGCGGGTCGTCAACCTCGCCGCACAGGCCGGCGTTCGCTATTCGTTGACGAATCCGCATGCCTACATCGACAGCAATATCGTCGGCTTCACCAACGTGCTTGAAGCGTGCCGGCATGGCGGCGTCAAGCACTTGGTCTACGCATCATCCAGTTCGGTCTACGGCGCCAACAAGAAGCTGCCGTTTTCCGTGCAGGATTCGGTCGATCATCCGGTCAGCCTGTACGCAGCGACCAAGAAAGCCACCGAACTGATGGCGCACACGTATAGCCATCTCTACGGCTTACCGACTACCGGATTGCGCTTCTTCACCGTCTACGGCCCGTGGGGTCGACCCGACATGGCGCTGTTCCTGTTCACACGCAAGATTCTGGCTGGCGAGCCGATCGAGGTGTTCAACCACGGCAATCACACGCGTGATTTCACCTATGTGGACGATATCGTCGAAGGCGTGATTCGCACGCTCGATCGGGTGCCGGGGCCGGACCCGGCGTACGACCCGATGCTGCCAACGGCAGCAAGTTCGAGCGCGCCGTATCGGGTCTACAACATCGGCAACAACAATCCGGTCAAGCTGGCAGATTACATCGCGGTCATCGAGAAGTGCCTGGGCCGAACGGCGGAGAAGATACTTCTGCCACTACAGCCGGGCGATGTGCCTGACACTTATGCGGATGTCGAAGAACTGAGCCGAGATACCGGATACCACCCGGATACGGGCATCGACGAAGGCGTCGCGCGGTTCGTTGAGTGGTATCGGGACTACTACAAGGTGTGAAATAAAATGCGTCCGGTCGCGGCGGGCGCGACCGGAGATGAGACCTGCGTAACCGATCAGGCGGCGATCATTACCATTTCGATGTCTTCGGCGATGTCCGCGATCACAGCGCGACGCGTGTAGGTGCCGATGATGCAGGATGGCCAGCGCAATATCGCCATGGCGGCGATGCCGGACTCGTTCAGTGGCGCGTAGATGCGTCCTTCCATCGCCAGCAGGGTGACGCCGCTGGAATTGCCAGCGTTGCGATCCATCTTCAGCTTCGCCTCACGGGCCAGATAGCGAGGGCTCTGGGTGAACTCGCCAATCTGGCTACGGGCGATACGTTCAGTTGGGCTGCGTTTCATCATTCCCTCCTCGACTCGACATCGTTGTATCGAAAGTTTTGATGCAATCTCCTATACGCGCAATAACGGGTTACGGATGCCGACAGCATGCATCGTTACGAGTTGACCTGGCGTGAACTCCTCCACATTGACGAGGGGAGAGCGCATGTTCAGCTCGGCAGCGCGCAACGTCTGGGGTATCTTTGCGCAAACCTTTCGCCCAAGAATTCATTCAGTTCAGTCGATGCACCTTCCATTCGAGGTCAGCCAACGTCCCGTCTTGATCGGCGACCACGTCGAGCAATGGCGCATTCGAAAGTCCGGGTTGACCTTCACTCGCGCCCGCGATGACCTGTCGCTCGAAACCGGGAATGCGCAGGCCGCCGTCGCATTTTTTGCGGGCGGTCGCACTGAGCAGGACGTGCTTGATGCCGCGCAGCAACTGGTCGGCACGGTAGATGAAGCGCTGGGCGGTTGGCCCGCCCGCGATTGACGCGTGACCCATCAGACACGACGCACCGGCACTGTGACTTTACGGCGAACGTCCGCTCCATCGGACTGAACCGCCCTTGCCAAACAGGAACACAACGTCCGGTGTTGTAGAGTATTCGGTCCGATCGCGCACCGGCGCGGCCCCACTCAAACAAATACGGAGTCAATATCCATGTCCGATATCGTCATAGTCGGCGCCAAGCGCACTGCCATCGGTTCGATGCTTGGCCAGTTCACCGGCGTTCCCACGCCGACGCTTGGAGCGACCGCCATGCGGGCCGCCCTTGCGGAATCCGGAATTTCCGGCGACGAGGTCGACGAAGTCATCATGGGTTGCGTGCTGCCGGCCAATCTCGGCCAGGCACCTGCGCGCCAAGCCTCATTGGCGGCCGGGATATCGAACGTTGTCGGCTGCACCACGATCAACAAGGTCTGCGGCTCTGGCATGAAAGCGATCATGTTCGGGCACGACCTGATCAAGGCGGGTTCGGCGACCGTCGTTGTCGCAGGCGGCATGGAGTCAATGACCAACGCCCCGCACATGGCCAACGTACGCACCGGAATCCGCTACGGCGAAGGCAAGTTCGTCGACCACATGGCCTGGGACGGCTTGACCAATCCCTACGATGGCCAGTCGATGGGCGTCTTCGCCGAAGCCACCGCCGACAAGTACGGCTTCACCCGCGAAGCACAGGACGCATACACCATTGAATCGGTGAACCGCGCCCTCGCCGCCCAGAAATCCGGCGCGTTCGACGGCGAGATCGTTCCCGTCACGGTCAGCACGCGCAAGGGCGATGTCGAGTACGCAACGGATGAGCAGCCCGGCAAATCCGACACCGGCAAGATCCCGACCCTGCGCGGCGCTTTCCGCAAGGACGGCACGGTTACCGCAGCGAGTTCCTCAAGTATTTCCGACGGTGCCGCGGCCGTGGTCATCACCGACAGCGACACCGCGAAGAAGCTCGGCTGCACGCCAATCGCCCGTATCGTCGGCCACAGCACTGCCGCCCACGAGCCCGAATGGTTCACGACGGCGCCGGTCGGGGCCATGAAGGCGCTGCTCGACAAGGTCGGCTGGAGTGTCGAAGACGTCGACCTGTTCGAGGTCAACGAAGCGTTTGCCGTGGTCGCCATGGCACCCATGAAGGAACTGGGTGTGCCCCACGAAAAGCTGAACGTGAATGGCGGAGCCTGTGCGCTCGGCCACCCGATCGGTGCGTCGGGAGCCCGCCTGGTCGTCACCCTGATCAATGCGCTGCGCAATCGCGGCGGCAAGAAGGGTGTCGCGTCGTTGTGCATCGGCGGCGGCGAGGCCACCGCCATCGCCATCGAGATGCTCTGAATTTCGCAGCAAACTTGTGTTGCCGCGACTGGCGACGGATCATCGTCGTGTGTCACCGTAGTACCGAAGCACCATCCTCTACATCTTCCAACCAGGGGTAACAAGATGAATATTCGCAATTTCGTAATCGCCGCATCCATCGTCCTTGCACTGGGCGCCTGCAGTGACAATAATTCGCAGCAAAAGGCTCAGGAAGCCGCCGATACCGCGAAGGCAGCCGCCGACCAGGCAGCGCAAGCCGCCAAGCAAGCCGCTGACGACGCCGCCTCCAGCAGCGCTGCTGCAGTACAGGACGCCGCCAACGAGACCCAGAAGGCTGCCGCTGAAGCCACCATGGCCGCTGGCGAAGCGACCCAGCAGGCCGCCACCAGCATGACCGAAGCCGGTAAAGAGTTGACGGACGCGGCTGACGTCCATGCCGAAAACGCCGAAGATGCCGCCGAGAAGGCGATTGACAAGGCCGAAGACGCCATCGATGCCGCCGCCGAAACGTCCAAGGAAACGATGGACGCCAAGAAGGAAGCCGCAGAAAAGAAGTAAACAGACCAGATTTGCCGCGAGCGCTCACACGAGCGCTTGCGTCGCAGCCAACGGTTTGAATGGAACGGCCGCCTTGTGCGGCCGTTTTTTTGGCCGACGGCCGCGCCGGCTGGATTCAGTCGCTCGCTTCCAGCTCTTCCCAGCGCCGATAGACCGCGTCGAGTTCGCGCTGGCAATTAGCCAGTTCGGTGGTTGTCGCCGTGATCGCGGAATTGTCCTGCTCATAGAACGCAGTTGACGCCATCTCGTTATTGATTTGCGCGATGCTCTTTTCCAGTGTTTCGATCCGCGCCGGCAACTGGTCGAGTTCGCGGGCGTCCTTGTAGCTCAGTTTGCGTTTGGCCGATGCGGTGGATGCAACGGCGGCTGGCGCGGCGGCAGCGACTCGAATCGCTTCGGCGCGGGCCGGGGACGAAGCGGAAACGGCGGTCATCCGCTGCCGCAACCAGTCGCTGTAGCCGCCGACGTATTCGCGGACCACGCCATTGCCCTCCAGCGCCAGCGTGCTGGTGACGACGTTGTCGAGGAAGGCGCGATCATGCGACACGATCAGCAAGGTGCCGTTGTAGTCTGCGAGCAGTTCCTCCAGCAGTTCCAGCGTTTCGACGTCGAGATCGTTGGTGGGCTCATCCATCACCAGCATGTTTGACGGTTGCGCGAACAGCTTGGCCAGCAACAATCGATTGCGCTCGCCACCGGACAGCTTGGTGATCGGGGCGCGGGCGCGGTCGGGCGTGAACAGGAAATCCTGCAGGTAGCCCATGACATGCTTGCGGCTGCCGCCCACTTCAACGAATTCGCGGCCTTCCGATACGTTGTCCAACGCGTTCCAGTCGTCGCGCAGCTTGCTGCGATGTTGATCGAAGTAGGCCACCTCCAGTTGGGTGCCGGTCTTGATCAGGCCGGCGTCGGGTTCGAGTTCGCCGAGCAGTAGCTTGATCAGGGTCGATTTGCCGACGCCGTTGGGACCGATCAGGCCAACCCGGTCGCCGCGCTGGATCGTGGTCGAGAAATTCTTGACGATCACCTTGTCCGAGAACGCAAAGTCAACGTCAATCAGCTCGGCCACGCGCTTGCCGGATGGCACGGCGTCGACCAGGTTCATTCGCGCGGTTCCGGTCAGTTCGCGACGCTTGGCTCGCTCGCCGCGCATCGATTCCAGCCGCCGCACGCGACCTTCGTCGCGGACCCGTCGTGCCTTGATGCCCTGGCGAATCCACACTTCTTCCTGGGCCAGCAACTTGTCGAAACGTGCGCTCTCCTGCGCCTCGGCGTGCAGGCGTTCCTCGCGGCGACGCAGGTAATTGTCGTAGTCGCCGGGCCAACTGGTGAGCGCGCCGCGGTCGATCTCCACGATGCGTGTCGCCAGCGCACGCAGGAAGCTGCGATCGTGGGTGACGAAGACCAGACTGCCCGCGTATGCCTTGAGGAATTCCTCCAGCCAGGCGATCGATTCGATGTCCAAATGGTTGGTCGGTTCGTCCAGCAGCAGGACTTCCGGCGACGCGACCAGCGCTCGCGCCAGCAACACGCGTCGCTTCATGCCACCGGACAACGCTGCGAAATCGGCATCGGTCGGCAGATCGAGTTTGTCAATCGTGGTTTCGACGCGCTGCTCCAACGTCCAACCCTGGGCGGCCTCGATCTTCTGCTGTACATCGCCAAGACGCTCGGCATTGCCGTCGCCTTCGAAATGCTGAATCAGGTGATGGTATTCGGCGAGCCACGTGCCCAGTTCGCCGAGGCCACTGGCGACGACATCGAACACGCTGCCCACGGTGCCGGCCGGAACTTCCTGGGTCAGCATGGCGACGCGGATGCCGCCCTGCACGCGCACTTCGCCATCATCGGGCTTCAGTTCGCCGGCGATCAGACGCATCAGGGTCGACTTTCCGGCACCGTTTCGGCCGACGATGCAGATTCGCTCGTTCGGCTCGATCGACAGATCGATGCCATCAAGCAGCAACGGGCCGCCAATGCTGAAATCAAGGTCACGCAGGTTGATCAGGGACAAGGGAAAACCTTTTTTGGATTGGCCGCTGCGTGCGCAACGGCGACGATGCAATCAGTGTTGGCGACAGCGCAGGGCCAGTAGTTTCGCAAATCCGCGCGGATCGCTGCGGACGATGCGAACATCGGGCGTGCCATGCCAGTGGGCAAATGCGTGGATCGTGCCGGCGAGGTCGTCGAGCAATCGTTCGTCGAGTTCGACGTGATCTTCAAGATGGATCGAGCGTATTTCCAGCGCGCCGTCGCCACGATGCGCCTTGGCGTCGAGGCGTCCGACCAATTGTGCGCGCCACAGGATCGGCAGGCAGAAATACCCGAAACGGCGCTTGGGCGCGGGTGTGTAGCACTCCAGGCGATAGTCGAAACCGAACATTACGCTGGCGCGTTGGCGATCCCAGACGACCGGATCAAACGGCGACAGCAAGGCCACGTGGGTCGCACGCAAACGTCCGCTGCTGGCACGCGCAAGCAGGTCGCCATTCGCGCGATGCGCATAGGCGGGATGTTCCCAGCCGGAAACATCGACACGAACAATGTCGCCACGTTCCAGCAACGGCTCCAGTTCGTTCTCGCTCACCTTGCTTGGCATGCGGAAGTAATCGGCGATCCAGCGTGCCTGGGCAACGCCGAGCGCCAGCAATGAGCGCAGGATCATTTCGCTGCGCGCTTGCGTGGCACTGACTCGGCGCGTCGCATGATCGTGCTGATGACGGCCAATTACGCGTTCCGGAAGGTCGTAAACGCGCTGGAACGAATCGCGTCGCGCGATCATCAATTCGCCCAGTGCAAAGCAGGCTTCCAACCAGCGCTTCTCATCTTTCCAGCCCCACCACGGCGACGCGGTACCGGAACTGCGTTCAAAGTCCGAAGCCTTGACCGCGCCAAGTTCGCGAACCTGCGCCAGCAACCGGTCCATCGCCGCCCGAGCCCTTCCGACGGTGCGCAAGGCCGAGCGCATCGACCAATGTCGACTGTCTTCGAGCGCGCTGCGGTGCAGGACGAAATCCTCGCTCGGCGCGAAGCAGGCTTCGTGCGACCAGACCTCGAAGAGGTCCCCGTCCGAGAGCAACTCACCCAGCCATTCCAGCGGGTAACCGCCAAGGCGCGAGTGCAGAACCAGGTAGGGGCTGCGTGCGACCACATTGATCGTGTCGATCTGCAACAACTGCATGCGCCGGATCGCCGTGAGCAAATCGGGCTTGCGGGCACGTCGGCGCGGCGCATGCAGCAAGCCTTGCGCGGCAAGGTGCATTGCCCGCGCTTGGCCGGCACTGATCCGAGTCGTCGTGGATCCACTCATCGCGTGAAGCGGGCCGGATCAAATGCCGCGATGTCGATTGCAGAGGCGCGATCGCACGCAAGGTCGGCAACGATCTCGGCGGTGCCTGCCGACATGGTCATGCCCAGCATGCCGTGGCCAGTCGCGACGATCAGGTTGTCGATGCCCGGCGCGCGTCCAATGATGGGCAGGTCGTCACTGGTCATTGGCCGCCAGCCGAACCACTCCTCGCTCTGTTGCGGGCCGGCCGGTTCGACCAGGTACTCACGCGCGGCACGGCGCAGGGCATCCAGGCGTCGAGGGTTGAGCGAGCTGTCGTAACCGGCGAACTCCATCGTGCTGCCAATCCGGAATCCGCTTTCCCACGCGGTGACGCAGACACTTCGCTCGCGAAGCGTCATCGGAATGCGTGGCGCAATGCTCGGCCGGCTGTAGGTGATGGAATAACCCTTGCCGGGCTGGATTGGCAGGCGCAAACCCAGCGTCTGCGCCAGCGCGGGAGTCCACGCACCCAACGCAAACACGACGTCACGCGGCGCGAGCTGGCGCGTTTCGTCCGACTCTGCCGTTGCATGGTCGACCCGTTCGATGCGACCGCGCGTGCTGCTGAAACCCTGCACGGTGGCGTGTTCGATGATCGTTCCACCTTTGGAGCGAACGATGCGGGCCAGCTCGGCGAGATGCCGGTCCGGCCGCAACTGCGCATCGCCGGGAAAGAAAAAACTTCCCGCAAGGCCGGGCTTGAGCGCGGGCTCCCGAAGCAAGGTCTGCTCCGCATCAAGCGTCTCGACGGGAATGCCGGCCTCGGCCAGTTCCCGATTGTGATCGCGCGACTCCTCGAAAGACTTCGCATCGCGACAGACGACCATGGTGCCTATCGATTCGAACTCGCTGGCCATGCCTTCACGCGCGATCAGCTGCGCGAGCAAGTCGCGGGAGCGCTCCAGCAGGGGCGCCTTGGCCAGCAGCGAACGGTGGTAGTCCTGGGCATTGCAGCGACTGGCAAAGTCGAGCAGCCAGCGCATCAGCGCCGGATCCAGACGCGGCTTGATACGCAATGGCGCGTCCGGCGTGAACAGCCAGCGCAACGCGGTCGTCACCATCCCCGGTGCAGCCAACGGACCGGCGTGGCTGGGCGTGATCGTGCCGCAATTGCCGTGCGAACTGCCGTGGCCGGTTTGGCCGCGCTCGAGCACCGTTACGGCGCGGCCTTCGTCGAGCAAGGCAACCGCAGCGGTCAGTCCGATCACGCCACCGCCGAGTACAACGACATCGCAAGGCGTCGCGGTCATGCAGGCATGACCTCGCGCGGTTCGACGATCACCGCCGTGTCAGCTGTCGCGCAGCAGTTGTTCGATACGTTCGCCACGATCGACCGAATCGTCATAGCGGAAGCGGATTTCAGGCACGCGCCGCATGCTCATCGAGCGGGCCAGCGAGTGACGAAACTCCTTCGCCAGGTTGTTGAGCTCGGCGACCGCCGTCGGACCTTCATCGCCGATCAACGCGGTCACGTAAACCGTTGCGACTTCCAGTTCGCGATTGATCTCGACATCGGAAACGCTCACCGACGGCAAGCCACCGTCGCGCACCGCCTGATGCACAAGGACGGAGATATCGCGGCGGATCTGTGCGCCAACGCGATCGGATCGTGAAAAATCCGCCATCAGAACGTCCTCGCGACTTCGATGCGTTCAAAGCACTCGATCTGGTCACCCGGCTTGACGTCGTTGTACTGCTTGACGGCAATACCGCACTCGGTACCGTTCTTGACCTCGTCGACGATTTCCTTGAAGCGACGCAGCGACTCCAGCTCGCCCTCGAAGATCACCACGCTGTCGCGCAGCACGCGGATCGGCTTGGTCCGCTTGACCGAACCTTCCACCACCATGCAACCGGCGACTGCGCCGAACTTCGACGAGCGGAACACATCGCGCACCTCGGCGGTACCGATGATCTCCTCGCGGATCTCGACGCCGAGCAGGCCCGATGCCACCTGCCTCACCTGGTCGATGACGTCGTAGATGATCGAGAAATAACGCAGATCGAGATTGTTGGTTTCGATGACCTTGCGCGCCGCCGCATCGGCACGCACGTTGAATCCGATGATGACGGCCTTAGAAGCCGCCGCCAGCGTGGCGTCGGATTCGGTGATGCCACCAACGCCGTTGGCGATCACGTTGATGCGAATCAGCTCGTTGCTGAGGCCTTCCAACGATTCGCGTAGTGCCTGTGCAGAACCCTGCACGTCGGCCTTGATGACGATCGGCAGCATCTGCTGGCCTTCGCCCTGCCCCATCTGGGCCATGATGTCTTCCATGCGGTTGCCGGCTGCCTTGACCAAGCGCGACTCGCGACGCTTTTGCTCGCGCTGCTGGGCCACGTCCTTGGCCAGGCGTTCGTCGGATACAACGACAAAATCATCGCCAGCCGATGGTACCCGCGACAGGCCAAGAACCTGCACCGGGATCGACGGGCCAGCTTCGTCAACGGACACGCCGTTCTCGTCGAACAGCACACGTACGCGACCGTAGTCGATACCGCAGACCACGAAGTCGCCCTTCTTCAGCGTACCTTCCTGGACCAACACCGTAGCGACCGGACCGCGGCCCTTGTCGAGGCTGGATTCGATGACGACACCGGTCGCACGCGCCTCGGGCGAAGCCTTCAGTTCCATCAGTTCCGATTGCAGCAGGATCGCGTCGAGCAAGGCATCAACACCGTCGCCGGTCTTCGCCGACAGCGGCACGAACTGCGTATCGCCGCCCCACTCTTCCGGAACGACCTCGTTCTGGACCAGGCCCTGCTTGACGTTGTCGGCGTTGGCTTCCGGCTTGTCCATCTTGTTGACGGCAACGATCAGTGGCACGTTCGCGGCGCGCGCATGCTTGATCGCCTCGATCGTCTGCGGCATGACGCCATCGTCGGCGGCAACCACCAACACCACGATATCGGTCAACTGCGCACCGCGCATACGCATCGACGAAAACGCGGCATGGCCGGGGGTGTCAAGGAAGGTGATGACGCCGCGATCGGTTTCGACGTGATAGGCGCCGATGTGCTGGGTAATGCCACCCGCTTCACCGGATGCCACCTTGGTACGGCGAATCGTGTCAAGCAGCGAGGTCTTGCCGTGGTCGACGTGGCCCATGATGGTGACCACCGGCGGCCGCGACTGCGTGTCGCCAAGCTCACCTTCGGCTTCGAGATGTGCGGCCAGCGCCATTTCGATGTCGTCGTCGTTGGCGCGGACCACGGTATGGCCGAGTTCTTCGGCGACCAGTGCGGCGGTGTCGTGGTCGATGGCCTGGTTGATCGTGGCCATTACGCCCATCTTGAACATTTGCTTGACCACCTCGGCGCCCTTGATGGCCATCTTCTGGGCCAGCTCGGCAACGGTGATGGTTTCGCCGACCGCGACTTCGTGCGACATCGGCGCGAGCGGACGGGAGAACCCGTGCGGCCCACTGCTCGACGAGGCACCGCGACTGGAGTCGCTGCGCATCGGCTTGCCGGGCTTCTTGCGACCGGTACGACGCGCTGCGCCTTCGCGGGAAAGATGCAGTTCCGCGCCAAAATAACGCGCGCCGCCCTCTTCACCGCCGCCTTCCGGCATGCGGTGGGAACCGTGCACTTTCTGGCGACCACGGCTGGGGACATCGGCCCCGCGTTCATCGCGGCGACCAGGTGCAGCCGGCGCAGCGCCAGGCGCGCGTCCTGCCGGTGCGGATCGTGGCGGCGCGACAGGTGTCGAAGGACGCACCGGACGGGTCGCGGCTTCCAGTGCTTCGCGTTCTTCGCGCTCCTTCAGCTCGCGTGCCATTTCTTCGCGCACGGCGACCATTGGCGAAATCGCCAAAGTCGGAATCACCGGGGCGTTAGCGGCAGCGAGGCGACGCTTCTTCTCGGCCGCATCGGCTACTTCGCGATCAGCCTGTTCGGCTTCGCGTTGCTGTGCTTCGGCGTCGGCCTTGACGGCGTCTTCACGACGCTGCACCAGTTCAATGCGCTTTTGTTCCTCGTCCTCGCGCTGTTGCTGCGATTCGGCCAGCTTGCGCTTGGCGTCCTCGCGCTCGACGTCAATCGGCTGGTCGTCGTTGGCGCCGCGCTTATAGGTGCGCTTCTGGCGAACTTCGATCGCGACGGTTTTCGCAGCCGCGCCGCGTTGGCCGGTCGAAACAGTCACCTCGCTGACCGTGCGCCGATTCAGCGTCACCTGACGTGGAGCACCGCTCGCTTCAGCGGCCGAATCCTTTTTGCCATGATGACGACGCAGGAAGCCGAGCAGTTTCACCTTCTCGGTGCTGCTGATCGGCTGGTCGGCACTGTCGAAACTCATGCCAGCTTCGCTGAGCTGCGACATGAGCTTGTCGACTGGAGTGCCAAGCACCTTGGCGAGCTGATTGATGGTGGTATCCGACATTGTCTTTCCTGTTCTGGCCTGTCTTGCGATCGGCGCCGATGTCGGCGCCACCTCCGCTGCGATCAGGCGGTCATGATGCTTCCGATTCTTCAGTTTCCGCGTCGGCGTCAACATCGGCGACAGCAGCGCGGGCGGCCATGATCAGGCTGGCTGCGCGTTCCTCGTCGAGACCTTCGATGCCAAGTTCGATGAGCTCATCGGTGGCGAGATCGGCCAGGTTTTCGCGGCTGACGATTCCGTTCGCGGCGAGTTCGTACGCCAACCCATCGTCCATGCCTTCCAGTTCAAGCAAATCCGCTTCCGGCGCGTTGGCGTCGATGTCTTCCTCGACTGCCAATGCATCGGTCAGCAAGGCATCGCGGGCGCGGGCGCGAAGTTCCTCGACAATGTCCTCGTCGAAGCCTTCAACCGCGAGCAGCTCGGCGGTCGGCACATAGGCGATTTCCTCGACCGTGGAGAAACCTTCCTGGACCAGGATCTGCGCAATCTCCGCGTCCACTTCGAGCTTTTCCATGAAAATGTCGCGCGCCGCGTTCTGTTCGGCCTCGCTTTTCTCGCGGACCTGGTCGGCGGTCATCACGTTGAGCTGCCAGCCCGAAAGCTTGCTGGCCAAGCGCACGTTCTGTCCACCGCGACCGATGGCCTGGGACAGCTTGTCCTCGGCCACGGCGATGTCCATCGAGTGCTTTTCCTCGTCGACGATGATCGACTGCACTTCGGCCGGCGCCATCGCGTTGATGACGAACTGGGCCGGATTGTCGTTCCACAGCACGATGTCGATGCGCTCGCCGTTGAGCTCGTTCGACACCGCCTGCACGCGCGAACCGCGCATGCCGATGCAGGCGCCAATCGGATCGGTGCGGTTGTCGTGGGCAAGCACGGCGATCTTGGCACGATCGCCAGGATCGCGGGCGCAGCCCTTGATTTCGACCAGACCCTGGCCGACTTCGGGCACTTCCAGCTTGAACAGCTCCATCATGAATTCCGGGGCATTGCGCGACACGAACAACTGCGGGCCGCGCACTTCAAGGCGCACCTCGTACAGGTAACCGCGCACGCGGTCGCCGGTGCGCACGGTTTCGCGCGGGATCGAGCGGTCGCGGCCGATGAACGCTTCGGCGTTGGAACCCAGGTCCATATAGATGTTGCCGCGCTCGACGCGCTTGACGATGCCGGTCACCAGTTCGCCGATGCGATCCTTGTAGGCATCCACGACCAGGCCACGTTCGGCCTCGCGAACGCGCTGCACGATCACCTGCTTGGCGGCCTGCGCGGCGATGCGGCCGAATTCGGCGTTCTCGACTTCTTCCTCGATGAAGTTGCCGACTTCGCTGCCGGGCTGTTCGTCTTCGGCGTCCATCAGGCGGATCTGGTGGTCGGGCGATTCCATGACGACATCGTCGGCCACGATTTCCCATTGCCGGAACGTGCGGTATTCACCGCTGTCCTGGTCGATCTCGACCCGCATGGCCACTTCCTGATCGTGATAGCGCTTTTTCGCGGCAGTCGCCAAAGCGGCTTCCATCGCGTCGAAAATCACCTCGCGCGGCACGCCCTTTTCATGGGCCACCGCATCCACAACCAGCAACAGTTCTTTGCTCATCGTTCGCTCCAAAAAATTTGATTGTCACCCCGTCCCTGGGCGATCCCTCTGCCGCACCGCCTGATCTGGCGTCGCGGCTGTTGTTTGCGACTGGCTGATCAGGAATGATCGGCCAGTCGATCGTTCAATGCTTTTCTGCGGTCTTGCGCGGCGTTGGCCGTTTTGGTGCTGCGGCCATGCCCAGCGCCACGTAGTCCGGAACTATTCGCGCCGACTGGATATTGGCGTGGGCCATGTTCACTTCAACACCGTCCTGTGTGATCGTGATGCGCTCGTCGGCGGCCTTCACGATCGGTCCCTGGAAACGCTTGCGCCCATCGACCGCCATGTTCAGCGCGACTTTGACGGTGTCGCCAACGTGACGCTGGAAGTGTTCGGTCGTGAACAGCAGGCGATCAACACCCGGGGAGGAAACTTCCAGCGTGTACTGGCCGGGAATCGGATCGTTCACGTCGAGCAAAGCCGACAGCTCACGGCTGACCGTTTCGCAATCCTCGACCGAAACCGGGCGATCGTCCACGTCGATGTAAACCCGCAGCAGGCTGTTGCCCGCGCCAGGGTTGTACTCGATGCCCCACAGCGACAGGCCGAGGTCGGCCAGCAATGGGGATAGCAGATCGTGGAGTTCGGGATTGATCACGTTGTAGTTGGTCGCGCGCTCGCAGAAGGTGCCAAAAGCCAAATCGCAGAAACAAAAAAGGGGCGCAGTCGCCCCGGTCTTCTTCGCCGTTGTGTGCTTCCAGACATACCGGCGTTCGCGCTTCCTGCGCTCGACAAAAAGGCCACGTTAAGTGGCCTCTTCGCTGACGACCCTGGTAGCGGGGGCAGGATTTGAACCTGCGACCTTCGGGTTATGAGCCCGACGAGCTGCCAGACTGCTCCACCCCGCATCAGAGCCGAGCATTCTATCCAGACCCTGCATCTGGTGCAAGCGCAATCGACATGATTGTCGGCGCTTGTTGTTCAGCGCGCGGCGTTTGGAATTGCGACCAGCGCAAACGCAACAAGGAAACCAAGGTCGCCACGCTGGACGCGGCCAAGGGTTTGCGCGTAACCTGTCCGCAACGAGGGGTTCCGGATCGGTGTTTCACGATTCGGCAGCCAGGGCAATCGCCCTCCTGTTCCTGACGACACTTTAATATAGCCAGCGTTTTCCGGACCGACAACCCGGGCTCTGGTCGTTGCAGGTTTGCCGCGTACCGACGAATGCCACGTCGAGCGACTGTCAGCAGGGATGACAGCGCGGCCCGCAACGTTCAAACCGATTCGCGTCGATGCCTGCACGGGCGCGCGGTCGGGAATTTTCATCGCATCGAGCATCGCATCGAGTAGCACTCCCGTCTTGCCCGCGCCGTGAGGCGCAGGGCGCGACCGATTGGTCATGACCAAGCAGACAGCCGAAATCATCAGTTCAGCGGATACCAGCAGCACCCAAAGCCACGTTCCGCAGCAGCAGGAAATGCCGCTGGCGATGGTGCGTGGCCAGCCGGTGCTGGCGATGCCGCAAGACTTGTACATTCCGCCGGACGCGCTGGAGGTGATCCTCGACGCGTTCGAGGGCCCGCTCGACCTGTTGCTCTACCTGATCCGTCGCCAGAACCTCGACATTCTCGATATCCCGATCGCCGAGATCACTCGCCAGTACGTGTCCTACATCGAAGTGATGCACGTCTTCAAGCTCGAACTCGCGGCCGAATACCTGGTGATGGCCGCGATCCTTGCCGAGATCAAATCGCGCCTGTTGTTGCCACGGCCACCGCAGGAAGAAGGCGACGGCATCGATCCGCGCGCGGAATTGATCCGTCGCCTTCAGGAATATGAACGCTTCAAGCAGGCCGCCGAGGAAATTGACGCCCTGCCCCGGCTGGAACGCGATTTCGTAACCGTCGCTGCTTTCGTCCCCGAACGCACCCAGGTTCACCAGCCGCCACCCGTGGAACTGCGCGAGTTGTTGCTGGCGCTGAAGGAAGTCCTCGAGCGCGCCGACCTGTTCGTGCACCACGCGATCCGTCGCGATGCCTTGTCGGTACGCCAGCGCATGAGCGACTTGCTGCAGCGACTGGGCGATGGCGAATTCCAGCGCTTCGAATCGCTGTTCAGTGCCGAGGAAGGTCGCCAGGGCGTGGTGGTCACCTTCCTCGCGATACTTGAACTGGCGAAGGAACAGTTGCTGGAAATTACCCAGGTCGAGGTGCTGGCTCCGATCTACGTGAAATCGCTGTCAAGCGGCAGGGAAGATCTTGCCCTGACGGTCAGCTCGACCGACGACGACAGCCTCGACGACTCCATCGAGAAACTCCCAACCGAGTGATTCCTGCCGAATGATTCCAGCCCATAGCCTTAGGAAAATCATCGAAGCCGCGCTGCTCGCAGCGCCGCAGCCGTTGACGCGCGCGCAGATGGTCGCCCTGTTCGACGAAGCCGAAGCGCCGGGCAATGAAGACGTCAGTCGCGCCATCGAAGCCTTGCAAAATGATTGCGCCGAACGCGGCGTCGAACTGGCCGAGATCGCGTCGGGTTGGCGCTACCAGGTCAAACAGGATGTGTTTCCGTGGGTCACCCGGATGTGGTCCGAGCGCCCACCGCGCTACTCGCGCGCGCTGCTGGAAACACTGGCCTTGATCGCCTATCGGCAGCCAATCACCCGCGCCGAGATCGAGCAGATTCGCGGAGTCTCGGTGTCCACCCACATCGTGCGCACGCTGGAAGAGCGCGAATGGATCCGCGTGGTCGGTCATCGCGACGTGCCCGGTCGACCGGCGCTGTTTGGCACCAGCAAGGGCTTCCTCGACTATTTCAACCTCAAATCCCTCGACCAGTTGCCGGCGCTCAGCGACCTGCGCGATATCGAGGAACTGAATCCACAACTGATGCTGGAACCGGTCGACATGTACCCGCAGGACGGCGCAACCACGCTGCAACTGCACGACTTGAGCGTAGCCGCGCAGAACGTGCTCGACGATATCGACGGCTCTGAGCCGCCCGACGACGCCAGCGACGACGACACCAACACTGACACCAACACCAACACTGACCCGGCTGATGCGTCAGCCGATTCCGACACCAAAACGGGCGCCGATGCGGCGACCGATAGCGAAGAGCAACACAAGCCATGACCGATACACCACGTTCCACCCTTAGCCTGAAACGCGGCGGCGATGACGCCGGCCCGGCCATCGAGGAGCGCCTGCACAAGGTGCTCGCGACGGCTGGCCTTGGCTCGCGCCGCTTGCTGGAAACACGCGTTGAAGCGGGCGAGGTGCAAGTCAACGGCGCCGTCGCGACGCTCGGTTCCAGCGTTCACACCGGTGACCGCATCGAACTCGACAACAAGCGTTTCGTCGTCGTCGCCGACAGCGGCGAGCACGCCCAGGTGCTGGTCTACAACAAGCCCGAAGGCGTGATGACCACACGCGACGATCCGGAAGGCCGGCCAACCGTGTTCGAACAGTTGCCGCGCATCAAGGGCGCACGCTGGATCGCGGTGGGTCGACTCGACATCAATACCACCGGCTTGTTGATCCTGACCACCGATGGCGAACTCGCCAACGCGTTGATGCATCCGCGCTCGGAAGTCGAACGCGAATATATATGCCGTGTCCACGGCGAAGTACCCGACGAGACTTTGGAAAAACTCAAAGCCGGCGTCGAACTTGAAGACGGTCCTGCCCGCTTCGAGGAAATTGGCGTTGTCAGCCGCGGCGGCAGCCATTCCTGGTTCCGCGTCGTCATTCGCGAAGGCCGCAATCGCGAAGTGCGCCGCATCTGGGAATCGCAAGGCCTCATCATCAGTCGCCTCAAGCGGACCCGCTACGGAAACGTCGAATTGCCGCGATTGCTAAAGCGCGGCAACAGCGAAGAGCTGGACGCCGACCGCGTCGCCGCATTGCGCAAGATCGCCGGCGCACCGGAACCGACGCCGCGACTCACCCTGGCACCCGTCATCGGCCAGCGCCGCGCCGTGCCAACCGAGTTCCGCCCTGACAGCGCTCGTGCCTGGACTGGCGGCAGCAACGAAGCCAGCGACGTCGCCCAGTTCGACAAGATGCGCGACGACGGCTGGCGTACGCCGGGTGCGAAGCGCGCCAAGCCCAAGCGTCGTCCGCCAGGAGCAGGACCGGGCAAGGCACGTGGCCCGAACGCACCGCGCGGTGCCGGCGCTGGCTTCAAGAACAAGGGCCGTGGACCAAACGCGCGCGGCGAACCGAACGCCAACAATCCGGCATTTGCGCCTGAGCCAGGCATCAACCCAGCGGTGCTGAAAAGCTGGTTCGGCGACAACCCCGGCAAGCGTCGCCGCTCAAAACCCGGCCACGATGGCGGCAGTCCGGTCGGCCTCTACACCGGCGTTCCCGGCGCGGATCAGGGTCCGCCAAAGCGTGGCAACCCCAATCGCGGCACCTATGGCGAGCAACCGGGCAAAGCCCCGGTCAATGACAACATCGGCAATCGCGGCAGCCGCTTCGACAACGAGCAAAGTTCGGGCCCTGATCGCGACGGCAATCGCGGCAGCCGTGACGAGCAACCGCGCGGCAATCCAGCCCGCGAAGACGGCAACCGCGGCGGCCCGCCATCGCCGTGGACGAATGCCCAACCGCGCGGCAACCGGGGCACGCATCCCGGCAACGACACCCGCCCACCCCGCGAAGGCAATCGCCCCAGCGGAAATCGTGGTCCCAGTGAAGGCAATCGCGGCAAGCGCCCCGGTGGCCCGCGCGGACCGCGCGGTGGATCGGGTGGCAATTCCGGTGGTGGCAATCGTGGCTGAGGTAGCTGCAAAGACGCAGCCACGCTTCGTCTTTGTCGGCCCGGTCTAGCGGCCACTGGAGTCTCCGACGGTCGCACCACTCTGGGACTTCGACCTAAGATCGGGCAATCGAGCCCGTGGCGGCGGGGTAGTTAACCTGGTTTGTTCAGGTACTGAAACGCCGCAGTCGCGTTTCGTCACTGCCAATTGCGCTGAAAAAGACGTAAAAACCCTCTGCGTTTCAAAGACTTGACATCTTCTTGACAACTCCCTGAGAGTTTCTGGAGAACTTCTGCGTCGCCACCGTGCATCGTCGCGATTCTCGCGATCGATCAACGGAGCAGCGACATGCGGAAAATTCATCGTTCATGGCTCACGGGCCTGGTCTGGTTTCTCTGCTCCACCACTGTATTCGCCTCGGGCGTCGACGACGGCTTTTCGGCCAGCGCCAGCACCTTCGTTTATTCACTTGTTGCGCAAGCCGATGGCAAGATTCTCATCGGAGGTTCGTTCTCCGGCATTAATGGGGAGTCGCGCCAAAAAATCGCTCGCATCCATGCAGATGGGACTCTAGACACGAGCTTTTCCGAAATTGCCGTGAACAACGTGGTCCGCGATGTGACTGTCCAGGCAGACGGACGTATCCTGATTGTCGGCAGCTTTTCGCTGGTAGATGGTGTAACCAGAACGGGCATTGCGCGCATCAACTCCGACGGCAGTCTCGACGCCAGCTACAACCCCGCCCTTGGAGGCCTGGGTTATGGTTCAAACCTCGCTTTGCAGCCCGATGGAAAAATAATTGTAGGCGGGAATTTCACCAGCGTCGGGCCCGTTTCTCAAAGATTCCTCGCGCGTTTGACTGTCGATGGCAGCGTCGATCCATCGTTTGCACCGACACTGTCGGTTCCGGTAGACGCTACCGAATTACAGACCGACGGCCGGCTGATCTACAGCGACGGTTCCCGACCGCGTCGACTGGAACGCGATGGCAGTTTGGACCCCACATTCGTGACGGCAACCTACGCCGCAATTAACGATTTCGCGATCCAGCCTGATGGCAAGGTAGTTGTTGTGGGACGGTATCACTTATCCAGCGGAGGCAATTCACTCAGACGCATGAATCCCGATGGCAGCAACGATTCGAGCTTTGTTGCCAATCCGGATGACGACGTTTCCAAGGTTGTCGTGCAAGCAGACGGCAAGATCGTCGTGAGTGGCGACTTCACCACGGTCAACGGTCAGCCACGAACGCGCATCGCACGATTGAATGTCAATGGCGTACTTGACGAGCTATACAATCCAGGCGCAAACGGCGCGGCCTACGCGCTGACACTCCAGACGGACGGCAAGCTGTTGGTAGGCGGCACGTTCAACAGCCTGGGAGGGTACTCACGACTCCGAATCGCACGCCTCAACACCGACGGCAGCGTCGATGCCACGCTGAATCCCGGCACGAATGGCTTCGTCAATTCGATTGCACAGCAGAGCGACGGCAAGCTGCTGATCGGCGGTGCGTTCACAACGCTGGACGGCCAAGCACGCAACCGGTTAGGACGACTCAACGGCGATGGCAGCCTCGATGCTGCATTCAACCCCAACCCCAACCAGACGGTGACCAATATTCTGGTGCAAGCGGATGGCAAGCGTGTCGTCGCTGGCTACTTCACCTTGATCGCCGGGGCAGGTCGCGATCGAATCGCGCGATTGAACGCGGACGACAGCCTCGACGCCAGTTTTAACCCCGGCTTGATCGGCGAGATCTATTCCATGGCGCAGCAAGCCGACGGAAAGCTACTGATAGCCGGTGACTTCACTTCGATTGCCAATGTTTCGCGGAGCAACCTGGCGCGGCTCAATGTTGACGGAACGATTGACGGTTCGTTTGCACCCTCGCCCAACAACATCGTCTATACGGTTGCGACGCAGGCGGATGGAAAAATTCTTGCTGGCGGGGATTTCTCGACCATCGGTGGCGCCGGGCGCAATTTCATTGCTCGCCTGAATGCCGATGGCAGCGCCGATCCTTCGTTCAACCCCAATGCGAACAACACTGTCACTGGGGTGTCGGCGCAACCGGATGGGAAATTGCTGATTGCCGGAAGTTTCACCGCCATCGGCGGCCAAACGCGGAGCAGGCTTGTCCGACTGAACGCGGATGGCAGCCTGGACATGGCCTACAACCCCAGTGTTACAGGAGAGATCAACACGCTCGCCCTGCAAGCTGATGGAAAGCTGTTGCTCGGTGGCGGCTTCAGCGCCGTCAACGGCCAGCCACGCAGCAGACTGGCCTTGTTGAATGCCGACGGCAGTCTGGACATGGCATTCAATCCCGGTGCCAATCAGGGCGTTCTCGCACTGGCCCTGCAAGCGGATGGAAAACTGGTTGTCGGTGGCAGCTTCAGCACACTCGGCGGTCAGCCACGCAGTTCTCTGGGCCGTCTCAGCGCTCCGCAAGCCGTTGTCGATTCGCTGGATTTCATCCGCTACTCGAATCACAGCGGCGTCATCCGCTGGACTCGCTCGGCGAGCACACCGCAGCTTGCGCACGCGCCGCGACTGGCGCTTTCTATAGACGGTACGCATTTCAATTACATCGGCACCATGCAGCGCATCGCCGGTGGTTGGATCTACAGCGATCACGACACATTGCCGACGAACTCACTGTATTACTTGCGCGCTAGCGGCGCTGCAAGTTCAGGCCTGTACAACGGCTCGGGAAGCCTCATCCAGAGCACGCGACAGACCACCAACAGTTACGACGAAGGCATCTTCAAGAACGGGTTTGACTGATCGGCCACATAAATGTTTCGATCAAGCACGCGCGAGCAGCCAGTACGCCAAGCCACCCAGCAATGCTGCACACGGAAGTGTCAGTACCCATGACAGGAGGATGTTCGACACCACGCGCGTGTCGGCTTGGCGCGTGGTCAGGCCGATGCCGAACAGTGCGCCGACCGAAACGTGCGTGGTTGAAACCGGCGAGCCGATCAAACTCGCGCCGATGACGAGGAATCCGGTCGCGAGGTTTGCGGAGAAACCTTGTCCATGGTTCATCGCGGTGATCTTGTGACTCATGGTTTCCGCAACGCGGCGCGAGTTGAGCAAGCCACCCACAGAAATCGCGATGGCGATGATCACCAAGCCCCAGCGGATGTCGAACGCCGGCACCACCAATAGCAACGCTGCCATCTTCGGCGTGTCGTTAAGGCCTCGCGCAAAGCTGACCATGCCAGCACTGACAAAATGCACAGCGTCCATCATCTTCTGCGAGTTCACGCCAAGAAACTTGCCGGCGTAGCGCTGCGTGCACTGCGCCAGGAAAATCGAGCAAACCGATCCAGCAAAAGTGGCGACAGTCGCCAGGTCAGCGCTGTGCGATATGTCGTCGTGCCACTGCCGTACAACGACGCGACAACCTTGAAGTTGTCGTTGGCACCGTTGGAATAGGCGAGGAGCGCGGCGGCGATGAAAATAAGAACGGTCATGCCATGTCCAGATATGCGCCAAGCGCGGGGCAAGAGTCGAGTCGTGAGTTGGAGAAACGTTTTCGTGCGCTGCTGTCAGGCTCCTTTGTCGAGACTCGCAGGAAGTTCGCTTCGACGTTGACGAAGGCAATGACATCAGCCTGCGTTTCCGCCTAAGGTAGGGAAACCAGCGAGCGCCAGATCGAAAGTTAAGGGGCCGCGTTCAATTGAGGAGGTCGACATGAAAATCCAGACCGTACGCGGCGGCGCAACGCTTGCTCTCATGGTACTTCTCGTCGCCTGCGCGCAGCAAACTTCCATGCTTTCAACAACCGCGGCGACGACCGCGGTCAAACAAGAAAGTGCGCAACAGAAATTCTTCGATGCCATCGCCCAACGATGCGGCGAGGCCTTTGCTGGCAGGTTGGTTTCCACCGACGCGGCGGACGCCACCATGGCCAACGAACCGATGGTCATGCACATCAGCACCTGCTCGGCGAACGAGATCCGCATCCCGTTCCATGTCGGCGACAACCGCTCACGCACGTGGGTGCTGACCCGGACCGGGCAAGGCTTGCGACTGAAACACGATCATCGCCATGAGGACGGCAGCGAGGACGCGATCACGCAATACGGGGGTGATACCGCAACGGATGGCAGTGCAACCCGCCAGGAGTTTCCGGTCGATGCGCAGTCCATCGCTCTGTTCACGGATAACAACATGCAGGTTTCAACGACCAATGTCTGGGCTGCGGAAATCGATGCCACGCGGTTCGCCTATGAGCTCCGGCGCAAGGGGCGCTTGTTTCGCGTCGAGTTCGATCTGAGCCATCCGATTGCCACGCCACCGCCCGCCTGGGGTGCGTGAAGCGCGAGCCAAAAGTCGTCGCTCACGAATTCCCGACTACTGTCGCTGCCTCCTCGAAGCCAACGTGGGTTCGCGGTCAGCAAAGGTGATGGCGTACCCGGTCGGCGGCGCATCGAATGATGTCGACGATCGCCCTCGATACGCGCTGCGCCTCGGCCTGTCAGCCAGTACAGATTCGGTCGCGACCGGTTTCCTTGGCCTGGTAGAGCGCGTTGTCGGCTCGTCGCAACAGCGCGTCTGCAAGCTCGCCGTCTCCGCTCCACTGCACCACGCCGGCACTGAAGCTGATCTGCAACCCGGCCACGCCAGCCCAGTTGCGTTGCTCGTGGAAGCGCTGGCGCAATTGCTCGCAGGCAACCTGGGCCTGTTCCAGCGTGGTGTCGTGGAACAGCAACGCGAATTCTTCGCCACCTACGCGAGCGGGCACATCGGAAACGCGAGTCGCACCACTCAGCAGACGGCCCACTTCACGCAACACGGCGTCGCCGATGCTGTGCGAATTCTGGTCGTTGACCCGCTTGAAGTGATCCACGTCGATCATGGCCAGCGCCAACGGCCGCTGGTCTTTATGCGCCCATTGCAAAGCGCGATGCAGCGCGTCGTCGAACGCGCGCCGATTGGGCAGGCCAGTCAGCGAATCTTCGCTCGCCTGCTTTTCGAACGCTTCGGATTGGTCACGCAATTGATTGAGCAGCGTTGATTTCTCCTGATCGGCCGTTTGCAAACGCGCTGCCTGCTGGCGCAGGTCCTCGGTGCGCTCGTCGACCAGCCGGGTCAGCCTTAGGTTGCTTGCGCGATAACGGTTGACCAACACGAAGTATCCGCCGATCACGATGGCGAGCAGCGCCAGCATTGCGGCGATTCGCACACTCAGCCGCTGCCACCAGAACGGTTCGATCTGGAATCGCCAGCTCGCTTCGCTATCGCCCCATTCTCCGCCCGGATGTGCCGCCGCCACATGCAGCGTGTAGTCGCCCGGTGGCAACCCGATGAATTCGACATTGCGTTGGCGGCCACGGTCGATCCAGTCGTCGTCAAGGCCATCAAGGCGGGTGCGATAGATGATGCGATCGGGCAGCACGAAGCTCAATCCCACGTAACCCACCGACACGCGCTTGCCGCCCGGGAGGGAAATGCCCTGGCTGGCTTCGCCCAGGCGCAGCGGCTCGCCTTCAAGTCGCAAGCTTTCGATTACGGTTGGCGGTGCCGACATCTTGTCGACTGTCTCCAGCCGCGTTGGATCGACCGTGCTGACGCCACTCGCCGTGGCCACCCACACGTTGCCGTTCCGACCCAGCCAGGCCGAAGGGCCCGAACTTCCGTTCGCTTGCGAACTGACCATTCCGTCCATCTCGGTGTAACGCTGCACCGCGATGCGTTCGCTACGGCCATCCGCGACCGCGTCCAGGGCTTCGTGGGTTGTTCGGATCACGCCGCGATTGCTGGTGATCCATACGTTGCCCAACTGATCGGGCACCATCTCGAAGGTGGCATCGACCGGCATGCCTTGTTCCAGTCCAACTCGCGCCAGGCTGCCCTTGCGGTAGCGATACAGCCCACGGTCGGTCACCAGCCACATGTCGTCACCGAGACGCCGGAAACCGAATACCGAGCGCGCACCAGTGCCGGTGCTGAGGTCGATGTTCTCGATGCTGTCGCCACGCAGCACTCTCGCCCCGGCGATGGTTCCGATCCACAATTCGCCGGGTTGGCTGCTCAATGCGATGGTGACAATGGTCGGCGCGTTTCTGCCTTCGAGCATGCTTGCGCGATCGCCGCGCAAGCGTGCGACCCCGATCTGCGTGCCAAGCCACGCAACACCGTCGTCATCGACCGCGACGGCGCGCACGTTACCGGGCGGCAAGCCGTTCTCTACGCCAAATCGACGGATGCTGTCGTCCGCGGCAAGGCGATACAGGCCGTCGCCATACGTGCCGATCCAGACGTTGCCCTGCTTGTCCTGGGCCAGGCTGAGTACTGAGGGTGCATTGCCGCTTTCGGTCGGCAAGGCAAGCTTGTGGACCGCTCCGTCGGCATCGATCCAGTCTAGCCCTCTGGCCGAGCCAACCCAGAGCCGACCGCGCGGGTCTTGCATGACGGTTCGAATGTAGTTGCCACTCAAACCGTCACGCATGGTGAAGTTGCTGAACAGGGTCTCGCGCAATCGAAAGAGGCCGCCGTTCGCGCCAACCCAGATGCTGCCTTCGGCATCCTCGATGATTTCGGTGATGCGGCCACCTGGCAAGTCGAGATTGCTGGACAGGTGTTCCAGGCCGTAGTGATCGGTCAGCCGAAACAGTCCGAGGTTTTCAGTGCCCAGCCAGATCTGTCCGCTGCGATCCTTCAACATCGAGATCAGGCGCGCATTGTCCGGCAACGTGTAGTGCAGCTTTGGGCGACCGTCCACCATTCGGTACAGTCTTTCGCCGGCCGCAATCCACAATTCGCCGTCGGGAGCGAGATACGGCCACGCCAGGCCGGGCGGCAATCCGTACTCCTTGGGCAACAGGCGGGTCACCCCATCACCACCAATGTCGCGGTACATCAGCCCAGCGAAGCTACCCATCCACAGTCGGTTGTTGCTGTCGACGACAAGCCGGGTATTGGCTTTGGCGAGCACCGAGTCCGGGGCGATGGCGTCGTAGTGGAAGCGACCGTTCCGATCCAGGCTGCCCAAACCCCTGCCCTCGTACAAAATCCAAAGCGTTCCGTCGCCGTCCATCGTCATCTCTTCAATCAACACATTCGGCCACTCGGCCGGTCGAGGAACGAAATTCAGCTTGCCGTCCGGGTCCCTGCGTCCCAGGTTGCCGCGTGAGTCGCCTATCCAAAGAACGCCGTTGGGATCGGCGTAAAACGCACCGATGCCGTTGTCGAGCATGCCCGGCGTGTTTCCGCGGTTGTAGACAGTGAACTCAAGCCCGTTGTAGCTGACCAGCCCTTCCCACGTCGCCAGCCACAGATGGCCTTCAGGCGTTTGCGCGATGCCACGAATGGAGTTGTGCGGAAGGCCCTCGACCGTAGTCCAGCGATCGATCGAGTAGTCGCGTAGTGGGGCGGTGGATGGCGGCGACTCCGCAGCGAAGGTCGGCATGTGCGCCAGAGTCGACAGCGCAAATACAATCAGCACGGCGATTCCGCGCGGCCAACGCGGACGGCTCCAGCCGGAATCGAACGAGCCGATCACCGTCATCGGCCTTGCGCGACGACCGCGAGTGTCGCGAGCACCAACGTTAGCAAGCCGACGTCGAAACCGCTCGATGTAACCGACTGCCGGTATTGAGCAGCCCAGGTCGATCTCATTCGATAGTGCGACAGCGCTGGTAGGACGGGTCATCGTAGCATTCCGCCACCGCTGGAAAGTTGCGTGAGCGTACGCTCGCAGAGCGGACGGCACTGCGCAGAGAAGGGGTGGAAGTCCCTGGTTTCATCAAGCGCGAGCCACTGGGCAGATCTACAGCGCGTCGGCTACCTGCGCTATCGACCCTCACCCAGAAAGCGCGGGACTTTCGCCATCAGCAAGCGGACCAACTCAGGTGCCATGAACTCGTAGTTGTCGGGAATACCCAGGCAGACGACTCGCGCGTGCCCCAGGTGGCGTTTGAACTTCGCCGCCAGCTTTGTGCGGTGTGCCCGCTCCATTACGAATATGGTGTCCGCCCATTCGAGCAATTCCGGCGTGACCGGACAATCCGTATCGCGATTGATTCCTGCGGACAATGTTTCGACACCCGGCCAGTCCGCGAAAATCTGCTCTGCGGTGGGACTGCGCAGGCGATTCTTGCCGCAGATGAAAAGGACACGCCTAGGCAAGAATGGGCTCCTTTCCGTTACGTGCGCGAAGCGAAACATGGACGACCACGAGGGAATTCACGGGACGTCCCCACTGTTCACGACCGACTTTAACATCACGCCCCCGATCCTCGATATAGCGCGACATCGAACGTTGTAGACGGCTTGCCCGTAAACACAGCGTGCAAAAGGCGAGCGTTGCCGAAGCGTGCGTCCCACCTTGGCGCGGTGTCAACGAGCTGCTGGGTCCGTCGAGGAGTCACGAGGCCAAACGTTCCTCAACGAACCGAACCATGAAGCGGAGTCCACTCCAACAACGTTGCAAGGATGCGGTCGGTGATCATGGCAGCGGGCCAATCCTGGCAAGCAACGACGTTTTGCTGCGAAGTGCGCTGATCATCGC